>JBKHJZ010000138.1:0-8591 GCA_046537875.1 Acidimicrobiia bacterium
GCCCCCGTCCATGTCGATCACCAGCGAGTCGCGCACGCCGAAGACCGCGTCGGAGTCGAGGTGCTCGCTGGCCCGGTCGAACACGTGGGTGATCACCCGCTCGTGCCCGGGCGCGTCGACCACGAAGTGGATGTGCGCGGGGCGCCAGGTGTGCCGCCCCGTGGCACGGAGCATCTCGCCGACGGGGCCGTCGCCCGGGATCGGGTAGGCCACCGGGCGGACCGTCCGGAACTCGTAGCTGCCGTCGTTCGCCGCCGTGAACAGGCCGCGGAGGTTCATGGCGGGCTGCCCCCCGTCCTGCACGTCGTACAGACCGTTGGGCGCGGTCTGCCACACGTCCAGCCGCGCGCCGGGCAGCGGCGTGCCGTCGAGCGAGCGCACCGTCCCGTGCACCCGCAGCGGCTCGCCCCCGACGTCCGCGTCGACGATCGAGGCCCCGAGCGGCCGCTCGGGCGCACCCTCCACGTGGAACGGGCCGAAGACCGTCGGCTCCGTGGTGCCGGGTGCGGCCCCGTGGCTCAGCATCTCCACCAGCATCGAGACCCCGAGCGTGTCGCTGAGCAGGATCAGCTCCTGCCGCTCGTCGGTGCACGCCTGGCCGGCGCGGGTGAGGAAGTCGATGCCCGCGAACCACTCGTCGCGGGTGAGCCCGACCTCCTCCACGAAGGCGTGCAGGTGGGCGACCGCGGCCCGCATGATCTGGGCCAGGCGGGCGTCGGGGGCACGGTCGAAGCTGGCCTGCACCTGCGCGAGGTGCTCGGCCGGGGTCATCTTCGAGCCCATGGCTGCTGTCCTCTCTCTCGGCTGGCGGTCAGGGGAGCGGTCACGCCGACTCCACGACCACGGCGATGCCCTGGCCGACGCCGATGCACATCGTTGCGAGGCCCCAGCGGCCACCGCGGCGGTGCAGCTCGTGGACCAGGGTGGTCATGATCCGCGCCCCCGAGCAGCCGATCGGGTGGCCGAGGGCGATCGCGCCGCCGTTGGGGTTGACGATCGCCCGGTCGAGCTCGGGCCACTCGGCCAGGCAGGCCAGCGACTGGGCGGCGAACGCCTCGTTCAGCTCCACGACCGCGAGGTCCGACCAGCCGATGCCGGCCCGGTCGAGCGCCCGCCTGGCGGCCACCACCGGCCCCAGCCCGTACAGGTGCGGGTCGATGCCCGAGACGGCCCGGGAGGCGATGCGGGCCAGCGGCTCCCGCCCGAGGCCGCCGGCGGCGCGCTCGCCGGCCAGCAGCAGGGCGGCGGCGCCGTCGTTCATGGGCGAGGCGTTGCCGGCCGTGACCGTGCCGTCGCGCCGGAACACCGGCCGCAGGCGGGCCAGCGCGTCCAGGCTGGTGTCGTCTCGCACCGACTCGTCGCGGTCGAGGTCGGCGCCGGGCACGGGGATCACCTCGCCCGCGAAGGAGCCGCGCCGCCACGCCGCCGCGGCCCGCTGGTGGCTCCGCAGCGCGAACCCGTCCTGCACGGCGCGGCTGATCTCGTAGCGCTCAGCGAGGATCTCCGCCCCCTCGCCCAGCGGCACGGTCCACTCCTCGGGCATCTCCGGGTTCACCAGGCGCCACCCGAGCGTGGTCGAGTGCATGGTCCGGTCGGCCCGCTCGTACGGCCGCTCCGGCTTGGCGACCACCCACGGCGCCCGGCTCATCGACTCGACCCCGCCCGCGATGCAGATCTCGGCGTCGCCGGTGGCGATCTCCCGGCTGGCTGAGGCGACGGCCTCGAGCCCCGACCCGCACAGCCGGTTCTCGGTGACGCCCGGCACCGACGTGGGGAGCCCGGCCAGCAGGGCCACCATGCGGCCGACGTTGCGGTTCTCCTCGCCCGCGCCGTTGCCGTTGCCGAAGTGCACGTCGTCGACCGCGGCCGGGTCGAGGCCGTCGGCCCGGCCGATGAGCTCACGCACCACCGTGGCGCCCAGGTCGTCGGGCCGCACGTGGGCCAGACCCCCGCCGATCCTGCCGACCGGGGTGCGGACGGCGTCGACGATGAACACGGGCTCGGTCATCTGTCCTCCACTCCGGGGCCGACTCCCGGGCCGAGCAGGCGCCGCCGCACCGGGAAGAACTGCAGTGGCCGCCACCGCTGCACCAGCCCGTAGATGCCCTTCGGCGCCAGGATCGCCATCACCGCGGCGACGGCACCGAGGATGATGAACCGCCAGGTGTCGGCGTCGCCGAGCTGCTCGTCGAGCGCCCAGTACACGAGCACCCCGAGGATCGGCCCGGTCGTGCTGCCCACCCCGCCGATCACCACGATGAAGATCACGAGGGCGGTCCAGCGGAGCACGCTGAACGAGGCGTCGGCCCGGGCCGACGGGCTGGAGAGCAGGATCACCGCCCCGGTGGCGCCGGTCCAGAACGCGGCGATCACCCAGACGACCAGCTTGGTCTGCGTGATGTCGACACCGAGGCCCCGGGCGCCGTCCTCGCTGTCGCGCACGGCGCGCAACGCCAGGCCCAGCCGCGACCGGAGGGCGAGCACGACGATCGCCGTGGCCCCCGCGGCCAGGGCCACCGCCAGCCAGAACGTGATGTCCTCGCGGACGTCCCGCGAGTAGCCACCCAGCGAGGCTCGGGTCATGCTGCGGACGTCGCCACCGCCGAGCGACTCGCTCTCGATCACGAGCAGGCGGAACACCTCGGCGATCACCCAGGTGCCGATGGCGAAGTAGCCGCCCCGCAGGCGGAAGGCGAGCAGCGCCACCGGGACCGAGATGGCGGCGGCGAAGAGGCCGGCGAGCGGCACGGTGAGGTAGGGGTCGAGGCCCCAGTCCTCGGAGATCGTCAGCAGCGAGTAGATGCCGATGCCCACGAACATCTGCTGGCCGATCGAGATCAGCCCGGCGAAGCCCGCCAGCAGGTTCCACATCTGGGCCAGCGACAGGTAGACGAGGATCGTCACGAGCGGGGTCTGGAGCGTGCCCTCGGGGTCCCACCAGGGCAGCGTCACCAGCGCCACCAGCACCGCCGCGGCGGCGGCCAGCCCGGCGGTCGACTCCGGGGTCCTCCGGCTGATGCGGTGCCGTCCGACCGCCTCCTCGCCGGCCGCGTCGCCGCCGGCGCCGCCGGCGGCCGTCCGGCCGATGCGGTCCACGCCGGTCACGCCCGCCCCCTCCGCCCCAGCAGGCCCTGCGGCCGGAACGCCAGCACGGCCAGGAAGATCAGGTGGCCGTAGAGCGTCCCGGACAGCAGGTCGTAGCGGACGTCCACCTGGTTCCCCACCGCCTGGGCCACGCCGAGGATCACCCCGCCCACCAGCGTTCCCCACAGCGAGCCGAGCCCGCCGATCACCACCGCCTCGAACCCGAAGAGCAGCTGCGCCGGGCCGGCGCTGGGGCCGAAGGTCTGGCGGATCCCGAGGAACACGCCGGCCAGCGCCACGGTGGCGAAGGCGATGGCCATCACCCGGGCGTAGATCACCCGGTCGTCGATGCCCATCAGCCGGGCGGTGTCGGGATCGTCCGCGGTGGCCCGGAAGGCGCGCCCCGGCCGGGTCCGCGACAGCACGAGCTGGAGCGCGCCCAGCACCACCAGCGCGGTCACCAGCGTGAGCAGCGGGAACCACCCCACCGAGATGTCGCCGGTGATCTCCAGGCTGCGGGTCTCGATGGCGCCGGCGTCGAGGCCCCGGGAGTCGGCGCTGTAGTGCTCGAGCAGGGCGTTCTGGATCACCACGCCCAGGCCGAAGGTGACCAGGATCGACGGCAGCGGGTCGGGTCCCATCGTCCGGTTGAACACGACGCGCTGGAGCACGTAGCCGGCGAGGGCGAACGCCGGGACGATGACCAGCAGCGACACGAACGGGTTCACGTCGAGGGTCGCAGTGGTCGACACGGCCAGGAACGCGCCGAGGATGGCCAGGTCGCCGTGCGCCAGGTTGACGAAGCGCATCACCCCGAACGCGAGCGAGAGGCCCGTGGCGAACAGGGCGAACAGCCCACCGAGCAGCAGGCCCTGGACCACCGCGTTGACCCAGGTCACGACCGCTCCATCCCGAAGTAGGCCGCGGTGATGCGCTCGCGCTCCAGCGCGGCCGGCCGGCCCTCCAGCGACACCCGGCCCTCGAGCAGGCAGACGACCCGGTCGGCGACCGCCATCGCCTGGCCGATGTCCTGCTCCACCAGCAGCACGGTGGTGCCCTGCTCGATGATCGTCGGCAGCGCCGCGTAGAGGCCCTTGACCACCACGGGCGCCAGCCCGAGCGACACCTCGTCGAGCAGCAGCAGCCGGGGGTTCGCCATCAGCCCGCGCCCGATGGCCACCGCCTGCCGCTCGCCGCCCGACAGCACGTCGGCCGGCCTCCGCAGCAGCGGCTCGATGAGCGGGAAGACCTCGAGCACCCGGCCGATGGTCCAGTGCCCCGGCCGGCGGGTGTGGGCGCCGACGAGCAGGTTCTCCTCGGTGGTCAGGCTGGGGAAGAGGTGCCGGCCCTCGGGCACCAGGGCGATGCCGCGCGCCACGCGCCGGTGGTGGGGCACGGCCCGCAGGTCGTCGCCGGCGAAGGTCACCGAGCCCGCCGTGGCCGGCACCAGGCCGGCCACGGTGGACAGCAGCGTGCTCTTCCCGGCACCGTTGGCACCGATCACCGCCACGGTCTCGTGCTCGTCGACCCGCAGGTCGATGCCGGCCAGGGCCTGGAAGTCGCCGTAGCCGGCGGCGAGGTCGCGGATCCCGAGCAGGGGCGTGGTCACTCGGGCGCCACCCCCATGTACACCTCCCGGACCTCGGGACTGTCCATCACCGCCGCGGGCTCGCCCTCGGCGATCGTGCGACCGAAGCTCATCGCCATCATCCGGTCGACCACCGCGAGCAACGCGTGGACCACGTGCTCGATCCACACGATCGTCGTGCCGCCGGCGTGGATCGCCCGGACGTCGCCGATCAGCTCCTGCACCTCGACCTCGGTGAGGCCGCCCGCGATCTCGTCGAGCAGCAGCACGGTCGGCTGCGTGGCCAGGGCACGGGCGAGCTCGAGGCGCTTGCGGCCCAGCAGCCGGAGCGCCCCGGCCCGCACGTTGGCCCGGCCGAGCAGGTGCGTGCGCTCGAGCGCCGCAACTGCGAGGGGCACGGCGTCCCGCTCGCGGAGCGGGAACCCGGCGCCGAAGATCGCCGCCGCCAGCACGTTCTCGAAGACCGTCATCTCCTCGAACGGCCGCGGCACCTGCGACGTCCGGGCCAGGCCGGCCCGGCAGCGGCGGTCGGCCCGCTCGTGGGTGATGTCGCGGCCGTCGAAGGTGATCCTCCCCCCGTCGGGCCGCAGATCGCCGGCGATCACGTTGAGGAGGGTGGTCTTGCCCGCTCCGTTGGGGCCGACGATGCCGAGGGCATCGCCGGCCCGCACGGTGAGCGACAGCTCGTCGATCACCCTGACGCCGAACGACTTCGAGACGCGCTCGACCTCCAGCACCGTCGAGCCCACCGTGGCGGAGACCACGGCTAGTAGGAGATGGCTTGGATCTCGCCGTCGACCTCGAGCTCCGGCAGCTGGTCGTTGACGTTGATCGCCAGCTCGAGCGGGTGGTCGTCCCCGGCGACCCACTGGCCGGCCACCAGCGGGGTCTTCGAGATGTTCGGCACGGGACCGGCGGCGAAGTTGACCGGGCCCACCACGGTCGCCAGGTCGGTGGTCGCGAGCGCCTCGTTGAGCGCGTCGGGGTCCGCGCTGCCCGCCCGGGTGAGCGCATCGACCGCCACCTCGAAGAGCGCGTGGGCGAACCCGAGCGGCTGCGTGGGCTGCGCACCCGTCTCGTCCTCGAACGCCGCGGCCAGCTCCCCGGCCGACTGCCCGGTGAGCGACGAGCTGAACGGGTGCCGCCCGGTCCACCAGATCTCGGTGCTCAGGCCCTCGCCCCGGGGGAACGACTCGACGGCGCTGGGGAAGAGCAGCGCCTTCGCGACCGTGATCACCGGGGGCTCGAAGCCCTGCTGCAGCGCCTGGCTCTGGAAGTTGGCGAACGTGGGCGGCGGCACCACCCCCGAGACGATCGCCACGCCGGCCGAGCGGAACTGGTTGATCTGGGCGCTGAAGTCCTGGGTGTCGAGCGGGAACCGCCCCGGGTCGACCACGGTGAACCCCGCCGCCTCCAGCGCCGGCGGGAAGCCCACCTGGGGGTCGCTCCACGCGTTGCCGTCCGGGTCGTTGGGCCAGAGCCCGCCGACCACCTTGTCGGCGCCCGACTGCTCCCACAGGGCGATGAAGTTCTCGATGACGTCCTCGAGGCCCCAGAAGAAGTGCCAGTTGAACGCCGAGGCCTGCTGGGGCTCGACGTCCGGGCCCAGCTCGCCGCCGATGCCGAGGTAGTGGGGCTGCCACGGCGCCACCGTCGAGATGCAGGGCACCTCGCCCAGGTCGCAGGCCGAGGCCACCGGCACGGTGGTGTCGGGCGTGGACGACACGAGCATCAGCTCGACGCCCTCGCTGATCAGCTCCTGGGCCACCTCGCCGGCCCGCCCGGCGTCGGACTCGCTGTCGCGGTCGACGATCTCGACGGCCTCGCCCAGCTCGGCGCGCATCGCGTCGAGCACGAAGGCGTCGGCCTCGCCGAACGGCGCGAGCGCCCCGGTGCGCGGCGTGACGTAGCCGATGCGGGCCGACGGGATGTCGCCGCCGCCGTTCCCACCGCCGTCGCCACCTCCGCCCCCGCCGTCGCCGTCGTCGTCACCGCAGGCGGCCAGGATGCTGCCCCCCAGCCCGAACGCGGCGACCCCCTGCAGGAACCGGCGCCGTGACGGTCCCCTCGCCCCGCTCTGCACGTGATCGGTCATGGTCTCCCCCTTGTCGTCGCCAGCCTCTCCGGCTGATCGTTGGCGGCCACCGCGGGACGGCGCCCGTGGTAGGCGTCGTCCAGCAGTCGCCGGATCCCGTCCTGCTCCGGCGGCCGGACGTTGCCGGCTGCCTCGGCCACCACGCGCCGGGTCGCCTCGTCGAGGCCGCCGGCCGGCATGCCGATGGCGGCGAGGCTGGTCGGCGCCCCGATGGTCTCGGCCAGGTCGAACAGTCCGCCCGCCGGGTCGTCGGTGCCCAGCGCACCGGCGATGTCGCGCACGACCTCGGGGATCGCCGGCGCGTTGTAGGCCAGCGCGTGCCCGAGCACCACGGCGTTCATGTCGCCGTGGTTCAGGCCGAACATGCCCCCGAGGACGTGGCAGGTCTTGTGGTGCAGCGCGGTGCCGCCCGAGCCGAGCGCCACCGCGGCGAGGTAGGCGCCGTACAGCGCCTCGGTCCTGGAGTCCAGGTCGCCGGGCGAGGCGCAGACCGCCGGCAGGCTGCGCGCCAGCGCCCGGATCCCCTCCAGCGCCATCAGCGAGATGACCGGGTTGGCCCCGGGCCCGTAGAGGGCCTCGACGCAGTGCGCCAGCGCGTTCATGCCGGACGGCCCGGCGATGCGCGGCGGCAGCGTCAGCGTGAGCTCCGGGTCGTAGACGACCAGTTCGGGCTTGACCCGCGGATCCTTGCCGGTGCGCTTGTGGTCGCCCTCGGTGAGCCCCCAGATGGTGGTCATCTCCGAGCCCGCGTACGTGGTGGGCAGCGCGATCTGGCGGACGTCGACGCCCAGCGCCACCGCCTTGCCGAACCCGGTGGCCGACCCGCCGCCGATGGTGAGCACGGTGTCGGCGCCGGACGAGCGGGTCGCCGACCGGGCCGCCTCGGCCTGGGGCACCGGCACGTGCTGGACGACATCGCGGAACCGGCCGGCCACCCGGTCGCCCAGCAGCGCGGTGATCTCCTCGGCGAGGTGGTCCTCCTCGGGCGCGGCGATCACCAGGATCCGCCGGGCGCCGAGCGCGTCGGCCTCGGCGGCCAACGTGCGACGGGTGCCGGCGCCGAAGACCACCCGGCCGGGGATCGCGTCGTAGGTGAAGGACGTCACGCCGCCGCCCCCCGGGTCGCCTCCAGGTCGCGAAGCACCGACAGCTCCACGTCGCTGGGAGGCTCGGTCTCCGCCAGCCCCGGGGCCACCGTCAGGTCCCAGCCGGTGGCGGCCTTGGCCTCGTCGACCGTCGCGCCCGGGTGCAGGGCGGTCAGCACCAGCTCTGACCGCCCTGCATCGCGCTCGAGGACACCGATGTCGGTGATCACCGTGCTGACGCGGTCGCCGAGCGAGGTGCGGAAGCCCACCTTCTCCACGAACGCCCGCCGGCTCTGCCGCATCACGACCAGCACCCGGCCACACGACGCCGCGATCTCGGGGGCGCCGCCGGCCCCCGGGAGCCGCACCCGCGGCGACTCGTACGGTCCGATGACCGTCGTGTTGATGTCGCCGCGCCGGTCGAGCTCGGCTGCGCCGAGGAAGCCCACGTCGATCCGCCCCGGCTGCAGCCAGTAGTTGAAGATCTCGGGCACCGAGACCACCGCGTCGGCGGTCTCGGCCAGCTCGCCGTCGCCGATGGACAGGGGGATGGTGCGGGGTCGCGTGCCGATCGTGCCCGACTCGTACACCAGCACCAGGTTCGGCGCGTGCGTGCGCCGCGCCAGGTTGGCCACCGTGGACGGCCGCCCGATGCCGACGAAGCAGACCTCGCCGTCGGCCAGGTGGCGGGCGGCCGCCACGGTCATCATCTCGTCGGCGGTGACGCCGCCGGTCGTCA
>JBKHJZ010000019.1:0-31296 GCA_046537875.1 Acidimicrobiia bacterium
CACGTGGCGCCGGCCCCGGAGCAGGAGGGCGGCGCCGAGGAAGACGAGTGGCGTGACGATGAGGAAGGCGTTCGCCAGGTTGCCCTCGACCTCCCCCTCGACCATGAACTCGAAGCGGTCGGCGATCACACCGATGAGCAGGGGCGAGGCGGCGCCCGCCATGGCGCTGAGGAAGCCCGTCACGGAGAACGAGATGCCGCGCACCGCGGCGGGCACGACCTCGCTGATCATGACCGGGATGGCGACCAGACCGCCCACGATGCAGGCGACGGCCAGCCCCTGCACGGGGATGCGCAGGGCGATCGGTACGTCGAGGAAGGTGGGCATCAGCAGCGCCGCACCGGCGGCCTGGCACACGCCGGCCAGCAGCATCGGCGCCCCTTCGTAGCGGTCGCGGACGCGGTCGACGACCCGGCCGGCGACGAAGGTGCCGGAGATGGCGCCGACGAGGATGAGCAGACCCACCAGGCCGGCCGAGCCGCCGGTGCCGAGAGAGGTGTGGCGCTCGTAGAAGGCGGCGGCCCAGAAGCCGAGGCCGGACAGGGCGCCGGCCGCGATGGCCGAGCCGGCCATGAGGGAGCGCAGCGTGCGCACCCGCATGGCGCTGCGGACGTCGCGCAGCAGGGCCGCCGGACCGGCGTCGCGCTCGGGCGGCACGGGTGCCGTGACGGGGAGCTGGGGCTCGGGCTGGAGCCGCGCCACACCGTCGCTCTCGCCGCGGCCGGGCTCCGGGAGCCGCCACACGGCGAGCGCCAGCAGCGACCCGGGCACGCCGACGAGGAGGAAGGCCCAGCGCCAGCTCAGGAGCGCGGCGACGCCGCCGGCCAGCCCGAGGCCGATGGCCTGGCCGAAGAACGGGGTCGCCCGCTGCAGCGCGAACGCCCGGCCGCGGACGTCGGTCGGGTAGTAGTCGGCGATCAGGGACTGCGATGCCGGGTTGTCCACGGTCTCGCCGACGCCGAGGGTGGCCCGCACGACGAGGAACTGCCAGAAGTTCCGCACCAGCGCGTTCAGGCCGGAGATGACACCCCACGACACGAGCACCACGGCGATGATCCTGGTGCGGGCGTAGCGGTCGGCCATGTAGCCGGCGGGCAGCACGACGAGGAACCCGCTGAGCACGAACGCCGTCCCGAGGAGGCCGGCCCGGGTGTCGCTGAACCCGAGGTCGTCCTGCGCCCGGGTCAGCACGCCGGGCAGGATCCCGCGGTCGACGGCGTCGATGAACGCGACGGCGGCGAGCAGTCGGGCGGGGCGACGCCCGTACGTGCCCCATCCCGCTCGCTCGTGCTCGTCGCCGGGCACGGTGGCCGTCGACGCCTCGACCTCCGTGCTGCGGTCCGTGTCGGCCACGTCGCGCACTCCCCCCGGTGGCGTGCCGGGCGAGTGAAACACGTTCTTGCAGGAGGTGCAAGCAGGACGGCCGCTGTGCTGGATCCAGCAGCGATAACGTGTTCTACTTCGGTGCGCGAGATGCGGGTCGTGCCGTGTGGAGTGGAGGGAGCCGGGTGGACTTCGACGAGAGTCCGGAGGAGGCGGCGTTCCGCGCCGAGGCGCGGGCCTGGCTGGCGGAGGCCGCGCACACGACGGCGGCGCGCAACCTGCGGGGCGCGACGCAGAGCCTCGACACCGGCTGGATCGCCCGGGCCAAGCGGTGGCAGGCCCACCTGGCCGACGAGGGCTGGGCGTGCATCGCCTGGCCGAAGGACAGCGGTGGGCGGGGCGGCACCGTCGCGGAGGCCGCGATCTTCGCCGAGGAGGCGGCCCGCCTGGGCCTGTCGGCGAACGCGTTCGCCGTCGGGATCTCGATGGCCGGACCCACGATCATCGCCCACGGCACCGCGGAGCAGCGCCGCCGCTTCCTGCCTCCGATGCGCCGGGGCGACGAGGTCTGGTGCCAGCTGTTCAGCGAGCCGGGTGCCGGGTCGGACCTGGCCGGCCTGTCCACCCGCGCCGTGCGCGACGGCGACGAGTGGGTCGTGAACGGGCAGAAGGTCTGGACATCGGGGGCGCACCACAGCGACCTCGGCATCCTGCTGGCCCGGACCGACCCCGATCAGCCGAAGCACCGCGGGATCACCTACTTCCTCGTCGACATGCACGCGCCCGGCATCGAGGTGCGGCCCCTCAGGCAGATGACGGGGGCGTCGCACTTCAACGAGGTGTTCCTCACCGACGTGCGCATCCCGCACGACCGTGTGCTCGGCGAGGTGAACGGGGGCTGGGCCGTGGCCATGACCACGCTGGCCAACGAGCGGACGATGATGGGCGGCGGGAGCAGCGGCCCCGTCGTCGCCGACCTCATCCACCTGGCCCGGGCCTGCGGCGCCGACCGGGACCCGCTCCTGCGGCAGGGCCTGGCGGCCTCCTGGTCCCGGGCCCAGATCATGCGCTACCTCGGCTACCGGAGCCGCACCCGGGCCGCGCACGGCCTCCCCCCGGGCCCAGAGGCGTCGGTGCGCAAGCTGTTCGCGGCGTGGAACCTGAAGCGCAACGGCGAGCTCGCCCTCGCCGTGCAGGGGGCAGCCGGGATGCTGCTCGACGGCGACGCGCCGGCCGGCGGCCGCTGGCAGCAGTCGTTCCTCGGCGCCCCATCGATCCGCATCGCCGGGGGGAGCGACGAGATCCAGCGGAACGTGATGGGCGAGCGGGTCCTCGGCCTGCCGGCGGAGCCGCGGATCGACAAGGACAGGCCCTTCCGTGAGCTCTCGTAGGATCGATCCCATGACCGTCGCCGAGCCGGACCAGCTCTCGCCGGAGCAGCAGGACCGCCGACGCCGCCTCATCGACGCCGCCTTCGAGCTGGGCGCCGAGGGCGGCTACGAGGCGGTGCAGATGCGCGACGTCTCGGTGACGGCCAACGTCGCTCTGGCGACGATCTACCGCTACTTCAACTCGAAGGATGACCTGCTGGCCGCCGCCATGACCGAGTGGACGGTCCGCCTCCGGGGGCGGGTCGCGCAGTCGCCGCCCCGGGGCGCCACGGCGGCCGACCGGATGGTCGACGTCCTCAACCGGGCCTGCCGGGCGATGGAGCGCCAGCCCAAGCTGACCGAGGCGCTCGTGCGGGCGCTGTCCTCGGCCGACGCCGGGGTGCGGGCGAGCGGCGCCGAGGTGCGCAGCCAGATCGCCTCGATGGGCGACGGGATCCTGGCCGCGCTCGACCCGGAGGTGCGGGCCGACATCCTGGCCGCCCTGGGCCACGTCTGGTACTCGACGCTCGTGTCGTGGGCCAACGGCCGACGCGACTTCTCGTCGGTGATGACGGAGCTCGAGCGGGCGGCCCGGGTGCTGATCACGCCGTACGAGCGCGAGGCGACTCGGGCCGCGCCGCGCGCCGGAAGCGCTGGGACGGGCTGAGCCCCCGCTAGATCGCTCGGGTGCGACCCTCCCAGTACGGGTCGCGCAGCTTCCGCTTGTAGAGCTTGCCGTTCGGGTCGCGTGGGAGCTCCGCCACGTAGTCGATCGACTTCGGCAGCTTGAACCGGGCCAGCCGCTCGGCGCAGTGGGCGAGCAGTTCCCCGGTCAGCGCCTCGCCGGGATCGACCCCGGGCGCCGGCTCGACGACGGCCTTGATCTCCTCGCCCCAGTCGTCGTGGGGGATCCCGAACACCGCGGCGTCGGCCACCTTCGGATGGGTCAGGAGCGCGCCTTCGATCTCGGCCGGGTAGATGTTCACCCCGCCGGAGATGATCATGTCCGAGCGGCGATCGCAGAGGAACAGGTAGCCGTCCTCGTCCAGGTAGCCGACGTCGCCGACGGTGAAGAACCCGGCCGTGCGGCTGGCGGCCGTCTTGTCCCTGTCCTTGAAGTACTCGAAGTCCCCCAGCCCGAGCTTCATGTACACGGTGCCGATCTCGCCCGCGGGCACGTCCCGGCCGTCGTCGTCCAGGATCCGGATCTCGCTGGTCGGCCAGGGCAGGCCGACGGTGCCCGGGCGCTCGAGCCACTGCTCGGGCGTGACCACCGTGCCCCCGCCCTCGGTGGCCGCGTAGTACTCGTAGATCACCGGCCCCCACCAGTCGAGCATGCGCTGCTTGATCTCGACCGGGCAGGGGGCGGCGGCGTGCACCATCGACCGCAGCGACGAGGTGTCGAAGCTCCTCCTGGTCTCCTCGGGCAGGGCGAGGAGCCGGTGGAACTGGGTCGGCACCATGTGGCTGTGCGTGACGCGGTGGCGCTCGATGAGCTCGAGCATCAGCTCCGGCGTCCAGCGGTCCATGAGGACGACGGGGTGCCCGAGGTGCAGGGAGGTCGACGCGAACGCGAGCACGGCGGTGTGGTACATCGGCGACCCGCAGATGTGGACGTTGCCGTCGTGGGGCTGGGTGCCGAAGAGGCGGAGCAGGAAGCCACCTGCGGCCGCCGCGGCGTCGGGGTCGGCGCCCGAGAGCCGCCGGCGGACGCCCTTGGGACGGCCGGTGGTGCCGGACGTGTAGTGCATCGGCGCACCGGCCGAGCGGTCCTCGGGCCGGGTGTCGGGCTGCCCGTCGGTCAGGTCCGAGAGGGGGCGGAACCCGGCCACCTGGCCGACGCCGAAGCACCGGTCCGCCGGCAGGGCGAACGCCTGCGCCGCGGCCCGGCAGGCGTCGCCGAACCGCTCGTGACCGATGAACGCGCCGGCCTCGCAGTCGTCGACGATGTACGCGATCTCGGGTCCCACGAGGTGGTGGTTGATCGGGGTCAGGTACCAGCCCGCCTGCATGGCGGCGAAGTACAGCGACACCATCTCGATGCCGTTCGGGAGCACGGCCGCCACGCCGTCGCCCGTGGTGAGCCCGAGGGCCCGCAACCCGTGCACGAGGCGGTTCGCGGCGGCGTCCAGCTCGCCGTAGGTCACCTCCGCCCCGGACGGGTCGACCAGGGCCAGACGGCCCGGATCCTCCTCGGCGAGCTTCCAGAACCCCACGGTGTCGGTCACGGCGGCAGGGTAGAACGCGTTTCAGGCGGCGTCCACGGCCACGGACCGGGTCGGGCGCCGAGGACGGCGTCCGCGACCACGCGCATGCTGCCGAGGCCCCGGGGCGGGCCCGAGACGCCGAGGCCCGGGGTGAAGCGGCCGCCGGTACCCTAGAACGCGTTCTCGCACGAGAGTATGGTGGCGGCCAACGGGTGATCCCGATCGCCCGACAGGGGGAGAGATGACCAGGGGAACGGCGGTGCTCGTCGCACTTGCGCTCGCCGTCGCGGCCTGCGGGAACCGCAGCGGCGACGACGAGACCGCGCCGGCGGGTCAGGGCGACCCGACCCAGACCGACGAGGCCTGGGGCAGCGGTGCCGGTGCCACCGACGTCGGCGTCACCGACGACGCCATCACCATCGGGGTGATCGCCGACCTCACAGGTGTGGTGCCGGGGCTGTTCAAGGCCGCACCCGACGCGGTGAAGGCGTACGCCGCGATGGTGAACGAGGCCGGCGGCATCCACGGCCGCGAGCTGGTGGTCGAGGTCTACGACACCGGGACGAACGACAACGGCAACCGCCTCGCCTACGAGGAGGCGTGCGGCGAGGTGTTCGCCTCGGTCGGCTCGGAGTCGGCCTTCGACACGGGCGGCTACGAGGCCGTGGCGGCGTGCGGCTTCCCGCACCTGGCCGGCTTCGTCACCGACGACGAGGTCGAGAAGCTGCCCTTCGTCTTTCCCCGGACTGTGAACGGCACCAGCGCCGAGTACGCCAACGTGGGCGCCGCCCGCTGGCTGGCGGAGCAGTTCCCCGAGGAGGTCCGGAACGCCGCGATCTTCCACGGCAACATCCCCGTCACCGAGCGCTCGGCCGACCAGCTGGTCGAGGCGCGGGAGTCGGTGGGGTGGCGCTTCATCCACCGGCAGCCCGCGGGGACGCTGGAGTCGAACTACACGCCCATGGCCCTCGACCTGAAGAACCGTGGCGTCCAGGCGCTGACCTGGGTGTTCGACGTGAACAACATCGTCCGCCTCCAGAAGGCGCTCCGCGAGCAGGGCGTGTCGCTGCCCGTCGTCGACGTCACCACCCAGGGCTACAGCCAGGACTACCTGGAGGCGGTCGGCCCGGCGGGCGAGGGCAGCTACGTGCCGCTCGGGCACGCGCTCCTCGAGGAGGCGGACGAGATCCCGGCCCTGGCCGAGTACGTCGACTGGCTCGAGCGGACGGCGCCGGACGAGGAACCCACCTCGAACGGCCTCCAGGCGTGGGTGCGCGCCGCGATGTTCGTCGAGGCCGCGACGGCGGTCGGCCCCGAGCTCACCCGGGACGCCCTCATGGAGGAGCTCAGCTCGATGACCGGCTTCGACGCCGGGGGGCTGATCCCGCCCAACGACATCGGGGACCCCGTGCCCACGCAGGGCTGCTTCGTGATGGCCCAGGTGCGCGACGGCGCCTACGAGCGGGTCTTCCCGGACGAGGGCTTCCACTGCTCGCCCGACGACATCTACCGGTACGGCAGCTGAGATGTAGCGGTGAGCGAGCTCCTCGCCTTCACGATCGTCGGGATCGTCACGGGCTCCATCTACGCGGTCGCCGCGAGCGGCCTGGTCGTGACCTACACGACCTCGGGCGTGTTCAACATCGCCCACGGGGCTGTGGGCATGCTCATGGCCTTCGTCTACTGGCAGGTGCGGTTCGACTGGGGCTGGCCCACACCGGTGAGCCTGGCCTTCGTGCTGCTGGTGGCGGCACCGCTGCTCGGTGCCCTCGTCGAGCGGACGCTGGCGCGGAACCTGGCCAAGGCATCGCTCGTGTCCAGCCTCGTGGTGACGATCGGGCTCCTGCTGGTGCTCATGGCCGCGGCGCACAACATCTGGCCGCCCGAGGGCCGCCGCGTGGACGGCTTCTTCTCCCCGGGCGGGTTCGACCTCGGCCCCGTGTTCGTCACCTGGCACCAGACGACCACCGTCCTCGTGGCCGTCGCGGTTGCGGTCGGCCTGCGGCTCCTGATGTTCAGGACCCGGGCCGGCGTGACCATGCGAGCCGTCGTGGACCACCGGGGCCTGGCCACGCTCACCGGCGCCCGACCGGGCCTGACCAGCGCCCTGAGCTGGGCCATCGGCTCCAGCCTCGCCGCCCTGGCGGGGATCCTCCTCGCCCCGGTGCTGCAGCTCAACGTGCAGGCGCTGACGCTTCTGGTCGTCAACGCGTACGCCGCGGCGATGGTCGGGCGCCTCCGCAGCGTGCCCCTGACGTTCGTCGGCGCGATGGTGCTCGGCCTCGTCGAGTCCTACGCCGTCGGCTACCTGCCGTCCGACGGCATCTTCACGAACCTGCGCGTCGCCATGCCCACGCTGATGCTGTTCGTGGCCCTGCTCCTCATCCCGGAGGGCCGGGTGCGGCCCGGTGCCGCCATCGCCGCCAGGATGCCGCCGATGGCCGGCCTGCCCCGCTCGCTGCTGGGGGCCGCCGGGCTCGTGGCCGCCGCCGGGCTGTTCGCGCTGCTGGCCGACGAGGCCACCCTCTCCCGGGTCGCACCGGGCCTGGGGCTGGGCCTCGTTGCCCTGTCCCTCGTACCCCTCACCGGCTGGGCCGGTCAGGTCTCGCTCTGCCAGATGACCTTCGCCGGCCTCGGCGCGTTCGCGATGGTGCAGTTCGCGCCCGGGGGCTCGGTGGTGGGCCTGCTCGCAGCCGTGGCCATCGCCGTGCCGGTGGGGGCCCTCGTGGCCCTACCCGCCCTCCGCCTCCGGGGCCTCTACCTGGCCCTGGCCACGCTCGCGTTCGCCGTCGTGATGGACAACATGTTCTTCAACCGCCAGGACGTGTTCGGCGAGCTCGGTGCCGTCGACGTCGAACGGCTCCAGGTCGGCGGTGTGTCCTTCGCCGGCGAGCGGGCCTACTTCGTGCTCCTCGCCAGCGTCTTCGCGCTGGTCGGCGTGGGGCTGCTCGCCCTGCGCCGCGGCTCGTTCGGGCGGCGCCTGTCCGCGCTCCGGGACAGCCCCACGGCCTGCACGATGATGGGCCTCGACACGACGGTCACGAAGCTGCAGGTGTTCGCCCTCTCGTCGGCCATCGCCGCGGTGGGCGGCGCCCTCCTCGCCGGCCTGCGCCAGACGGCGACGGCTGCCGACTACACCATGTTCAGCAGCCTGCCGGTGGTGCTGCTCGCCGTCCTCGGCGGCATCACGGCCGTCAGCGGGGCGCTCGTCGGCGGCCTGGTCCTCGCCGGGTTCCCGGTGCTGGCCGACGAGATCACGTGGCTCGAGAGCCTGGCTTTCCTCGGCCCCGGGCTGATCGGGATCACGCTCGCCCGCCGCCCCGACGGCCTGGTGCTCCAGCTCTCCGATCTGTGGTCGGGCCGGCGCCGGGCCGCGCCCGCCGGGGCCGAGGACCTCCCCGACCGCGTCGAGGAGCTCGGGCTCACCGTGCCCTTCCGCCCCGCCCACCGTGCGGCCCTCGACCACGAGCTCGCGATCGATGTCTGAGCGCGCGCTGCCGCCCCCCGTCCTGGAGCTGCGGTCGCTGCGGGCCGGGTACGGGCGGATCGAGGTGCTCCACGGGATCGACCTCGCCGTGCCCCGCGACACCCTCGTCGGCCTGCTCGGCCCGAACGGGGCCGGCAAGACCACGACGCTGGCGGCCATCGGCGGCCAGGTGCGGCCCACCGCCGGCACCGTCCGCATGGCCGGCGTCGACGTCACGGGTGCCGCCCCCGACGCCCTGGCCCGGGCCGGGGTCTGCACGATCCCCGAGGGCCGGGGCGTGTTCCCCAACCTCACCGTGGACGAGAACCTCCTCATGTTCACGCACGGCGGCGCCTCGGCCCGCCACGTCACCGACGTGGCCTTCACCCACTTCCCGCAGCTGAAGGCGCGCCGCCGCGTGCTGGCCGGGCTGCTCTCCGGGGGCGAGCAGCAGATGCTGGCCGTGTCCCGCGCGCTGGCCACCCGCCCGGCCGTGCTGCTGCTCGACGAGCTGTCGATGGGCCTGGGGCCGATCGTCGTGGAGGCGCTCTACGCGCAGGTGAAGACCCTCACCGAGCGGGGGGTGGCCATCCTGCTGGTGGAGCAGTTCGCCGCCTACGTCCTCGATCTGGCGGACCAGGTGGCGGTGCTCGTCAACGGCGAGATCCGCGCCGCCGGCCGGCCGGCGGAGATGACGGACCTGCTGCAGGGGGCGTACCTCGGTGCGCGGTGACGCTCGTGCCGGGTCACGCACTGGATGCGGCGGCACGCCGCCCGAGGACGATGGAGGCACCACATGAGCGTGGACCACGGCAGGCGAGGCGAGGAGCCCGACCGGCTCGACGAGTTCCAGGCCGAACTGGCCCGGCTCCGGTCCCGAGGGAGCACGACCTCTGCCGAGCAGCGGCTGCTGCTGGCCGGGGCCGTGCTCATGCCGGTCGGGCTCGTGCTGGTCCTGATGGGCTACCTGGGCGCCTCGGGCACCACGGAGCTCAGCTCCCAGGTGCCCTACCTGATCTCCGGGGGCGTGCTCGGCCTCGGCTGCACGATCGTCGGGGCCGCCCTGTTCCTGCGGTACTCGCTCGCCCGCTACCTCCGCTTCTGGCTGCTGCGGCTGATCTACGAGCAGCACACGACCGCCAACCGCCAGGTCGACGCCCTGGAACGGCTCGGCGACCAACTCGCCGGCCGTCCCCCCAACCGTGCGGCGGCCCCCGCCGACCGACAGAAGGAGACACAACCGTGACGAGCAAGAGGATCGTCCGAAGAGGCCGAGCGGACAGGCCCGCACGTGCGCAGCGAACAGCCCGGCGCTTAGCGGTGCTCTGCGCCGCCGCCGTGCTGCTGGGCGCCTGCGGCGGCGACGACGGTGACGCCTCCGGGGCGGAGGCCGAGGCCCAGGGGGCGGAGACCGAGGAGACGACGAGCTCGACCACAGAGGTCGACGCCGAGGCCGAGGAGGCCGCCGTCGGCGACGTGCTGACGGAGTTCTTCTCGCTCGTCGGCCAGGGCGACTTCGACGAGGCGTCCGCCCTCATCGAGAACGGCGAGATGGCCGAGCCCCGGCTCGTCCACTGCGCCGACCTCGTCGACGGCGTGACCATCGAGATGACGAGCGTGGAGCTCCTGGACGACGAAACCGCATCGGCGACGTTCGCCATCCTGAAGGACGGTGAGGTGCTCCTCGCCGAGAGCGGCGGCGGAGCGGTGAAGGTGGACGGCGAGTGGCTCGTCAGCGAGAACACCTTCCTGTCCCTGTACGACGCCGCCAAGGAGGGTTGCACCGGTCCGCCGCCGCCGGAGTGACGCCGGAGCACGACCTAAACCGGGCTCGTCGCCTCCCGGTCGGCCGTCGGCCCGGCCGTTGGAGGCCGATCGCTCCGGTTGCGGACCCGGGCCCGGCTCTCCGCCCAGGTGAGGCCGCCCTCGACGTCGACGTCGTGGGGCAGGCCGAGGATGCGCTCGGCGATGACGTTGCGCAGCACCTCGGACGTGCCGCCGCCCACCGTGAGCGCGGGGCTGAAGAGGAACCCGGCCGCCCACGGCTCCCACACCGGGTCGGCCCCGGCGGCGAGCATCCCGCTCGCACCCATCAGGTCCTTGGCCAGGGTGAAGACCGCCTTGCCGTGCGCGTCCTTGAGGGCCTTGCGCAGTGAGGCGTCCGGGCCGGGCGTCTTGTTGACCTTGGCCGAGATCTGCCGGAACTGGTGGTACCGCATGATCTCACCCTCGACGTAGGCGGCGGCGAGGCGCTGGCGCTGGTCGCCGGCGAGGGGGATGCCGCGGTCGCGGACGAGCCCGACGAGATCCCGGACGGTCGGCCCGTAGCCCCACTGCAGCCCCTCACGGGAGAGCGACACGCGCTCGTTGGCGAGCGTCTCCTTGGCCATGGCCCAGCCGGCGTGCAACGGGCCGATGAGGTTCTCGGCGGGCACGGCGACGTCGGTGAAGAAGACCTCGCAGAAGCCGCCGTCGCCGAAGCCGCCGACCATGTTCCGGAGCGGCCGGATCTCGATGCCCGGGAGGTCCATGGGGACGATGAAGTACGAGATGCCGGTGTACTTCGAGGTGTCGACGTCGGTGCGGGCGATCAGGATCCCGAACTTCGCCACCGCCGCCAGCGAGGTCCAGATCTTCTGGCCGTTCACGACGAACACGTCGCCGTCGCGCACGGCCCGGGTCGCGAGGCCGGCCAGGTCCGACCCCGCCTCCGGCTCGCTGAAGAGCTGGCACCACAGCTCCTCGCCCCGGAGCATCGGGGGCAGGTAGCGCTGCTTCTGCTCCTCGCTGCCGTGGACCACCAGCACGGGCCCGCAGTGCCCGATCCCGATCGGGTTCAGCGGCCTGGTGACGCCCGCCCGCTTCAGCTCGTCGTCGATGATGAGCTGCAGCTCCGGCTCTGCGTCGAGTCCCCAGGGCGGCGGCCAGTGGGCCGTCACGTACCCGGCGTCCACCAGTTGCGCCGGCGTGGGGTCGGGGTGCTCGGCCAGCCAGGCCCGCACCCGGAGCCGCCGCGGGTCGTCGTCGGGCGGGAGGTCGATGTCCATGACTCGGGCCTCTAAGTCGGGGGGTGGGGCTCGACGGTGCGGTAGTCGCCGAAGGGCTCGTCCCGCTCCTGCAGCGCCTTCGTGAGGCCCTTGCTGCGCATGCCCTCGACGAACGCCTGGAAGCTGGGCTGCTTCGTACCCAGCGAGCACAGCTCGGTGCCCGAACGGATGGACTGGCGGATGCCCATGATGTCCATGGCCCGGTGCACCGTGCGCTTGTTCAGCTGCACGATGTCGGGCGGGAGCTTCGCGATGCGCTGGGCGACCGCCACGACCGCGCCGTCGAGCTCGGCCTCGGGGAACGCGCGGTTGGCCCACCCGAGGCGGACGGCCTCGGTGCCCGAGATCGAGTCGCCGGTGACCATCATCTCCATCGCTGCGCGCATGCCGAGGAACCAGGCGTGGAACTGCATGTCCGGCACGCCGAAGCGCACGGCGGGATAGCCCATCCTGGCGTCCTCGGCCACGTAGACCAGGTCGCAGCCGGTGGCCAGCTCGCTGCCCCCGGCCAGGCAGTAGCCGTGGACCTGGGCGATGACCGGCTTGGCCAGGTCCCAGATCCCCATCCAGGTCTCCGTCACATGCCGCGGCCACTGTCCCTCGCCCGGGGCCGTGAAGTGCGGGTACTCGTGGCCCTCGTTGCCGCCGCCGAGGTCGTAGCCGGCCGAGAAGCTGGTGCCCGCGCCTCGCACGATGGAGACGCGCACGTCATCGTCGAGATCGGCCGCCTGCAGGGCGGCGACGAGCTGGCCCCGCAGCGGGTGGTTGAGCGCGTTGCGCTTCTCGGGCCGGTTGAGCGTGATGCGCCGCACGTGGGGTGCGGGCTCGTCCACCAGGACGAGGTCGCCCCCGCCGGGGCCGCTCGCCTTGGCGGTGTCGCCGCTCGCGTCGCCGCTCACTTGATCGCCTTCGGGTTCATGTCGCCCGACAGCCGCTCGAGGTGCTTCGTGGGCACGTGGTCGATGGGGGTGGCCACCTCCTCGACCGTGGGCCCGATCCTCGCCGCCAGGGGCGCCAGCGCGTCGAGGTCGAAGTCGTAGAGGGCGGCGGCGTTGCCGGCCAGGAGCTTCCGGAGCTCGGCCGGGTCGAAACCGCTGAAGCGGGCCCGGAGGTGCTCGCGGGTGTAGGGATGGGTGCCCTCGTCGTGCGGGTAGTCGCTGCCCCACATGAACCGGTCCTCGCCGAGCTGGTGCCGGGCGGCGACGTCGGCGTCGCCGGGCCCGCTCACGCCCATCCACACGTTCTGCCGGAAGTACTCGGTGGCCGACCGCGGCAGGACGTGCTCTGCGCCGTAGCGGATCTCGCCCGTGCTGCCGGTGTCCCGGATGCTGGCCAGGACCTGGTCGAGACGCTCCAGCAGCGGGGGCACCCACGCGCAGCCGATCTCGGTCAGCACGAACCTGAGGCGGGGGAACCGCTCGAACACGCCCGAGACGATCAGCTGCACGAGCGGGCGCTGGGAGTAGAAGGGCACCTCGTTGATGTAGAGCAGCATCGACGTCGGGTAGGGGCCGTAGTCGGGGTTGCCGGTGCCGCTGTGGACGTTGACCGGCACCTCGAGATCCTGGCAGGCCGCCCAGAGCCGGTCGTACACCGGGTCGTAGAGCGGCTTGATCCACTTCACGTCGGGGGCCAGGTTGGGAAGGAGGATGCCGCCCCGCAGGCCGTTCTCCTTGATCCAGGTGACGTCCTCGATGGCGTCGTCGACGTCGTTGAGGAAGATCTGCCCGACGCCGGCCCGCCGCTCGGGGAACTCGTTGCACCAGTCCTTCAGCCAGCGGTTGTGCGCGTGCACCCCGGCGCGGCGGTGGCGGTACTCCTCGTCGGTCGGCGGCTTGGCGAAGAGCACGAAGCTGGGGAAGAACGGCGGCACCGTGTTCGGGAACACGACCTCCCCCACCACGCCGTCGGACTCCTGCTGCGAGTTGCGCATCTCGTTGTCCCAGTTCCGCAGCCGGCGGTTGTCGCCCAGGTCCTTGTACGGGTTCTTGTACTTGCCCCGCCACGCGTCGAAGTCCTCGTGGAAGGCGGGGTCCAGGTACTCGCGGTAGGCGGCGTGCGACCCGCCGGCGTGGCAGTCCGCAGAGATGATCGTGTAGCGCTCGTCGGTCTCGGTGGCAGGAGCCATCTCGTTCGTCCCCCTTGGTGCCGCTCCCGGCACCTCCGCACCAGTCTGCAGTAGAACACGTTCTCGCGCCACCTCTGTCAGGCCTCGCCGGGTGCGTCGAAGGCCGTCTGCTCGCGGAGGGGGCGTTCGGGGAGCCGCCAGGCGACGAGCGTCGACGCGATCCCCACGAGCACGGCGAGGGCGAAGACGGGCCGCAGGGCGCCGGCGACGGCGGCCGGCCCGAGGTCCGTGCCGTGGAGGCCGGCGTTCAGGATCCCGCCGAAGATCGGGATGCCGATGGTGTTGCCGAGCACGCGGAGCAGCAGCGCAGTCGACGTCGCCGTGCCGAGCTCCCGCGGCTCGACGCCGTTCTGGGCCGCGAGCAGGGAGGGCTGCATGACGAAGCCGACGCCGGTGCCGAGCAGGACGGCGGAGAGCGCCGCCGTGGCGACCGACGAGCGTTGGTCGAGGCTGGCCAGGAGCAGCATGGCGGTGGTCATCAGGACCCCGCCGGCGATCGGCCACGTCCGGTACCGGCCGGTGCGGGCCACGAGCCGACCCGTCACCAGGGTTCCGAGGGCGGCGCCGAACATCAGCGGCATGAGCACGAGCCCCGACCGGGTCGGGCTCACCTCGCTCACCTGCTGCACGAACTGGGGCACGAAGAAGATCCCGCACCACAGCAGCAGCCCGCTCGTGAAGTTCACGCCCGCGGCGACCCGGAGGACGGGGTTGGCGAAGAGGCGCAGGGGGAGCACCGGCTCGGGCGCCCGGCGCTCCCGCCGCACGAACAGGTGGGCGATCACCAGCAGGCAGGCGCCGGCTGCCGCAGCCGGGAGCGATGCCCACGGGATCTCGCGCCCGCCGAGGGTGGCGAGGAGCACGAACAGGGCCAATCCGCTGGTGAGGAGGAGCGACCCCGACCAGTCGATGGCGTGTGGGATGCGCCGGTAGGGAAGCCGCAGCTTCGTCGTGACGATCAGCGCGGCGAGGAGTCCGGTCGGGAGGTTGACGAGGAAGGCCCAGCGCCAGCCGAGGTGATCGGCGAACAGGCCGCCCACCAGCGGCCCGATGGCGCTGGCCACCATGTAGATCACGCCCTGGTAGCCCAGCCACCTCCCCAGCTGGCGGGCGGGCACGATGTCGGCGACCGTCGCCATGGCCACCGCCCCGAGGCCGCCGCCGCCGAGGCCCTGGAGGAAGCGGGCAGCGACGAGCTCGTCCATGGTCTGGGTCGTGCTGCACGCCATGGAGCCGGCCAGGAACACCCCGATGGCGACGAGCAGGATGCGCCGGCGCCCGTACAGGTCGCCGAGCTTCCCGTAGATCGGCATGGACGCCACCATGGCCAGCGCGTAGGCGGTCACGACCCACGTGGATCGCGAGAGGCCGCCGATGTCGGCGGCGATGCTCGGCAGCGCGGTGGCGACGATCGTCCCGTCGATCGAGCTCATGACCTGGCCGAGCTGCAGCCCGACGAAGACGACCAGCGTGCGGCCGAAGGTCTGCTGGCCCATCTCCGATCGCCCCCCGTCGTCGCGCGCCTGCGATCGCCGCGGCAGCGCGCGAGAACGCGTTCTACAGTGTGGCCCATGGGGCGCCTCGAGGTCGAGCAGGTCTCGGTGTCGTTCGGCGGCGTGAAGGCGCTGCACCTCGTGGACCTCGACGTGTCGGCCGGCCAGGCCGCCGGGCTCATCGGGCCGAACGGCGCCGGCAAGACGACGCTCTTCAACGCCATCTGCGGCCTCCAGTCGATCGAGGGCGGCCGGATCCGGCTCGACGGCCGCGACATCGTCGGCGTGCCCGCCCACAAGCGGGCCCGGCTCGGCATCGCCCGCACGTTCCAGCGCCTCGAGGTGTTCGGGTCGATGTCGGTCCGAGACAACATCCGGGTGGCCGCCGACGTGCGCCACCGCTGGGCCGGCACGGACGGCACCCCACCGGCCGAGCGCACCGAGGAGCTGCTCGACAGGGTGGGGCTCCGGGCGATCGCAGACGACCGGGTGGAGGCCCTCCCCACCGGTCTGGCCCGGCTCGTCGAGGTCGGGCGGGCGCTGGCCAGCGAGCCGACCGTCCTGCTGCTCGACGAGCCGTCGTCAGGCCTCGACGAGGACGAGACCGACGCCTTCGCCGAGCTGCTCGAGGGCCTGACCGGGGACGGCCTGGCCGTGCTGCTCGTCGAGCACGACGTGGAGCTGGTCATGCGGGTCTGCGCGTGGATCCACGTGCTCGACTTCGGCCGGGTGATCTCCGCCGGCACGCCGGACGACGTCCAGCGCGACCCGCAGGTGCAGGCGGCCTACCTGGGCACGGCCAGCGGCTGACGCCGGGCGATCGACCGCTGGCGGGTGGGGCGGACCTCACCGGCAGGGCGCAGGGAGTTCCGGGCCATCTCGGGGCGAGGTTGGACGGACGGTAGCGTGGCCGCGTGATCGAGCACCGTGACGCCGATCTCTCCGGGTCCCGGTTCCGCAGCGTCAACCTGTCCGGCACCCGCATCCACTCGGCGTTCCTCAACGGGGTAGTGGTCACCGACGCGTGGATCGAGGACGTCCGCCTCGACGGCAACGTTCGCTCGTTGACCGTGAACGGGATCGACGTGACCGAGTACGTGGAGGCCGAACTCGATCGCCTCCATCCGGATCGCAGGCGCCTGGGGGCCACCGACGTGGACGGGCTGCGTCAGGCGTGGAACGACGCCATCGATCGCACCGACGCGGCCGTCGAGCGGGCCCGCCGGCTACCGGCAGTCCTCCTCGACGAGCGGGTGAACGACGAGTTCTCGTTCATCCAAACCCTGCGTCATCTCGTGTTCGCCCACGATCGATGGCTCACCGGACCGGTGTTCGGCGACCCGGCGCCCTACTTCCACCCGCTCGGCCAACCCCACGACAGCGCCGAGGAGGGCCCGGCCGACGGGCTCGACCCGGACGCCCGGCCGACGCTCGACGAGGTCCTGACCGTGCGGCACCAACAGCGAGGACGCCTGGCCGACTTCCTGGAGACCGCCGTCGACGCCGACCTCTCCCGCACGCTCGAGTCACCCAACGGTGGCGACACGATCGTCCTGCACTGCATTCACGTCGTGCTACACGAGGAGTGGTGGCACCACCAGTACGCCGCCCGCGACCTGGCCATCCTCGAAACGCGCTCCCCCTGACCCGTAACCCTCGTCCCAGGTGGGCTGTTGGGCTCAGGTCGTGGGTCGCCTCCCGAGGCGGCAGCCTGCTGACGACGTCGGATCGCGGCCGCACGTCCGGCGACGGCTAGTCGATCGGCAGTCGACGCACGCGGGCGCGACCGCGGCCGAGCACGACCACAGCGCCGGCAGCGAGGTCCGCTTCTACTCCGTCGAGTGCCATGAGCAGCAGTTTCGCCTGCTCGGCGGGAAGATGTGGCGCTCGCCGAAGAAGAATGACGCTCGGACCCGGGTGATGGCCGATCGCCAACAGCTCCCCGAAGTCGGTGTCGGCTGAGACGACGCTCCGGCCAGACGCTTGGGCCGCGGCCATCACTTCGACGTCCGGCGCGCCCAGCAGGTTCATGTCGCCGACATGAACGGCGTCATGGCCCGCATCCGCCAGCAGTCGGGCCACGCTGCCCGACAACGACTCGTCGATGAGGAGTCTCAACCGGCGGCGGGCAGCGGAAGTTCGCGCTCGTCGACTGCCGCTGCCGCGTAGCGGAGCGCCTCATGAATGTCGTCGAGGGTCAGCTGCGGGAAGTCGGCGAGGATCTCGTCAGTCGTCATCCCCTCCGCGACCATGCCGACAACCGTGGCCAC
The DNA here is from genome assembly GCA_046537875.1 of Acidimicrobiia bacterium. GTDB lineage: Bacteria > Actinomycetota > Acidimicrobiia > Acidimicrobiales > VFJN01 > JBKHJZ01. Next base: position 17,305 of record JBKHJZ010000019.1, read on the forward strand.
CGGTATACGTGTGCCACGGACGCACGGCACCCCGCCCATGATCCGATGATCGATGGAGATCCGGTCGAAGGCCACAGCCATAGGTTACGCCTGGCGTAGGAGGACGCGCGCCCGCTCACGAGACCACGGTGCCAACGGGCGGCCTGTAGCTGTGCTCCGACCGCAGGCTTGCCACATCGGTTGCTCTCACCTTGCACAAGAGACAGCCGCTGAGCCGGTCGTTTCTGGAATCCCACTCCCCTCCGCCACTCCCTCAGCACGGGTCCCGGACGGTCCACCACCGTCCAGGACCGTCGCTCTGACCTGCCGTTACAACGACGAGGTCGCCAACAGAGCCTCCCGCAACGCCCAGGGTCGCGTGACCGGTGACCGCGACACGGTGGCCGCCAGGTGCGCGCCTAGTCATGGCGAAGCGCTTCGGTCGGTTGCAGGCGGCTCGCGACGATGGCGGGGTAGACGCCGGCCACGATGCCGGCGGAGGCGCCGATCACGATCGCGGCGGGCGGGAGCAGGGGTTCGAGCACGGGAGTCCAGCCCTGGTGGGCGGCGACGGCGAGCATGGCGGTCACACCGAGCAGGGCACCGATCGCGCCACCGACGGCACCGATCGCCCCGGCGTCGAGCAGGATGTGGATGGCGATGTGGCGGGGCCGGGCACCGAGGGCACGGCGGATGCCGATCTCGTTGATGCGTTGCAGCACCGAGGTGAGCGTGGCGTTGCCGATCGACACGATCCCCAGGATTAGGACGACTGCGCCGAGACCCACGGCGAGGTACTGCATCTGGTCGTCGACGGCCCGGCGGATCGCCTGGTCGCGGGTGGCGGAGTAGGCCCGGTAGCGATCGGGGTCGGTGGGCGACAGGACGAGCGGCAGCGCGGCTTCGATGTCGCCGGCTGCTCCCGGGGCGGTGACCGCGACGATCCGGTTCCGTTCCGGGTCCATGAGGAAGGGCCCGGTCGCGGTGTGGGGGATGACGACACCGTTGCGTAGCCCGCTCACCCGGGGTGAGCGTTCCACGATCCCCACCAGTGTGAACGGCGTCCCGTCGATGAAGATCTGGTCGCCGGTGCGGACGTGGTCGATGCCCAGGGCGTCGGCGGTGCGGCGACCGAGCAGCGCCACCGCCTCGGCCCGCTCGTCGTGCCAGGGTCCCCAGCCCGGGCCGTCGATCACCACGCCGAGGGCGTCGAACCCGTCGGCGTTGATGCCCCGCACCGGGGCTGTCAGCGGGCGTGCCGTGGGATCAGCGATGTCCGAGAGGGCGACGTCGGGTTCGGCGGTCGTCATCGAGTCCTGCAGGACCGCGATGCCCTCCACCCCCGAGAGCCGGCTGGCGCGCTCCACCAGGCCGGCCGGCGGGGGGAACGAGGGATCGACCGCTCCGGGGCCGGCCATGTCGCCGATGCCGTTGGCGAACGCGCCCGGATCGGCGGGTCGCACGTCCACCTGGGTGGCCAGCAGCGCGTCGAACTCGTCGGAGACCTGGTAGCGGATGGTGGTCGTCAAGCCCAGGGTGGTCACCACCGCAGCCGCGCCGATCGCGACACCGAGCCCCGTGAGCACGGTGCGCAGGGGGCGGCGGCTGACCTGCAGCCAGGATTCGCGCACGGCGTCGACCCACAGGAGTGTGGGCTTGAACCGGTGCTTCGTCACGGCAGGTGACCCGAGTACGGGCCGTCCGGGGTGGACGGGCTGTCGGCCGGGGAGGTCACCCGGCCGCCGGCACGGCGGGGCGCCGCGGAATCGGTCACCCGACCGTCCAGCACGTCGAGGCGCCGGGGCAGCCGGGCCGCCAAGGACCGGTCGTGGGTCACGACGACCTGGGTGAGCCCGTCGCGGTTGAGCTCGGCCAGCAACATCAGAAGCGTCTCGCTCGTCTCGGAGTCGAGGTTCCCGGTCGGCTCGTCGGCCAGCAGCAGCTCGGGCCGGTGGGCGATGGCCCGGGCCAGCGCCACACGCTGGCGCTCGCCGCCGGACAGCTTCGTCACGTTCTCGTCCGCCCGGTGTGCCAGGCCGACGCGGGCGAGCACGTTGCGGGCGGCCTCGTTCCGGCGCCGTCGAGGGACCCCGACGTAGGTGAGGCCGAGCTCCACGTTCTCGGTTGCCGTCCGCGCCGCCATCAGGTGGAACGACTGGAACACGAACCCGATCGCCTCGGCCCGCAGCCCGGCCCGCTCCACCTCGGACAGCTCTGAGCTGTCCACCCCCATCAGCTCGTAGGCACCCGCCGTCGGCACGTCCAGCAGGCCGAGCAGGTTCATGAGCGTGGATTTGCCCGACCCGGACGGCCCACAGACCGCGACCTGCTCGCCACGGCGGATGACGATGCTCATCGGGCGCAGCGCGTGCACGGGGACGGCCGCGTCGTAGGTCTTGGCCATCCCCGTGCAGCGCACCAGCATCGAGTCATGCCCGGCGTCGTTGCCCGGCGGCGCGGCCGACCCGTGCGCCCCGAACGCTGTCATCGGCCGAGCAGCACCGTGACGCCGGGCTCGAGGTCACCCGGGTCCACCAACTCGACCCAACCGCCGATGCTCCTGCCCGGCGTGATCCGCACCCGCACCCCCTCGCCGTCCTCGCCCGCCACCTGCAGGTACTCGCCGTCGGCATCCGTGCGCACCGCGGCCACCGGCGCGGCCAGGACCGGGGCCTCCGTCGATTCCACGGTGACCTCGACCCGGGCGCTCCTGCCCACCAGTTCCGGCCCGAACGGCACCGTCGGCGCGAAGACGATGACGCCCTCCTCCTGGGGCGCCGCCCCCGCACGGCCGTCCTCCTCGCCGTCCTCCATACCAGAATCGCCCTCGCGGGAGGCATCGACCACGATCTCGACCGGCCAGGTCTCGGCCACGCCATCGATCTCCGCCACCCCTGCCGTACCCGGCGTCAACAACTCGGCTCGGCCCGGCTCCACATGGGCGCGCACGACGTGGTTGGACGGCGACAGCACCGCCACCGGGCTGTCCAGCGCCTGGCTGCCGACCGGGGTCGGCAGGTCCGTCACCGTCGCGGGCAGGTCCGCAACACCGACGACCTCGCCCAGCGGCACCACCACACCCATCTCCGATGCGGTGGGCCCCGATCCTCTCTCCGACCCGGTGGGCTCCGATCCCCGAGCACCGGGATCGCCAGGCTCGGCGGTTCCGGGATCATCGCCGGTCGCCACCCCGCCAGCAGGGCCCGGGGCAGCGGGCTCCTCGTGTCCGGCCGGACCCGGCGCGTCCCCGGTCGGTTCGGCTGGGATGCGCTCCTCGTGCGCGGCGAAACCCGCGTCGCGGTACCACCGCCGCACGGCCTGCTGCGTGAGCGGCCCGTACACGCCGTCCACCGCCACGCCGTAGCCGAGCTCACCGAGCGCTCGTTGCAGGCGCTCCACATCCGAGCCCTCATCGCCCGGACGCAGCGAACGCCACAGCGGCACAGGCATCTCCAACACCATCACCGGTCGATCGGCCACGACCGCGAGCACCTGCCCACTCGCCACCTCGCCGCCCACATCGACCGGAAGCTCCACCACCACCGGCAGCGCGTCGCCAGCCGGCGCGGGAGCGCGGATCTCCACCTCGTAGTCCACCTCGACCCGGCCCCGAACCACGACCGAGTCCCGAAGGACACGTTCCTCCAGCACGGCGTCGGCGACCGCCGCAGGTGGCGGCTCCGCGTCGGCCAACCGTTGCTCCGGTGACACACTGGCCTGCGCCACGGCCCACAGGCCACCCAACAGCGCCACCAAGCCCCCAACGACGCCGGCAACCTTCAACTTCCCCACAGCGTTCCCTCCGAGCCCCGGACCTCCGGGCGGCCCACCCGTCGCAGGAAGGCCGCCCACCGGGCCAGATACGTGGATCCTCAGCCGCCCGACCCGGACTCGGAGTCCGCGATCAATCCCTCGCCGTAGAGCAACTCCTCGAGCTCCGTGATGGCCTCCCGGTGCTCATCCAGAAACTCGTCGCGTCGCTCCAACCGCAGCTCGATCTTCCGCTCGAACAGATCCACCCCACACCGGTGATAGATCTGCCCCAGATCCCGCAGCTCGACGCGCAGCGCCTCAGGATCGTCGTACAGCCTCGCTTTGGCAGCGTCGACCGCACCAAGGAACGCGACCTCATCAGCTGCGAAGCGCGGACCGATCCCTTCCGCGGCCACACACGTGCTGAACTCGTCTCTGAGGGCCACGATCTCGGGCAGCGCATCGATCTCGGCCAGGATGCCGTACCACTCCCCGCTGATCGGCTGATACCGGTCGATCAGCGCCCGCGCCTCCGCGAGCGGTTCGTACTCCTCATGGCAGTGCCGGCCCGCCTCCTGCTGCTCCTCGGTTTGGACGACATGACCATCGTCGAAATCGTCGTACGCCAGCTCCGCAGGGAGCGGAAACCCCTCGGTCTCGAGCTGCTCGAGGTACGGAAAGTGGGCCGGCCTCCGCCCGATGATTCGCTCGCGCGGCGACGGAGCCCTCTCGAGCCGCAGGGGCGCGACACCGAGCGACTCATAGCACTCGTCCCACAGCCTGTTCTCGTAGTTCTGCTGCAAAACGATCATGCGACTCTCACTCACCTGGGAAGCAGCATCATACGGAGCCAACGCGTCGGCCACCGACATCTCGATTGGCCCGACGTCCTCGACGGCACCGTCCTGGCTGCCACCCTCGGCATCCTCGGCACCTCCAGCCGTGGCCCCGCCTCCGGCTCCACATCCAGACGCGACGACCGCGAACCCAACGAGCGCAGCGAGGCCCGCTACAGCCCTACGATTGTCCATCAGCACCTTCGTTCCCCCACGGGCCTCAAGCTACGTCCCGCGAGCTCATGTCGCTGAGCGGCCCCAGGGCACCGTCTGCTATCGGGCAGCGGAGGCGGTGAGCGCCACGGTTAGTAGAGGCCGAACATCGGGGTCGAGGGGTGGTAGGCGATCGCGGTCGACTCGAAGGTCTCGGGGTCGAGCGCCTCGAGGGTCTGGTCGGTGAGGAGGATCGGCGTCCCGGCCACGACCAGGACCCGGCTGACGGTGGGCGGTGGTGCCGGCGAGCAGAGGTGGAACGACCCGTCCTGCTCCTCCTCGGGGACGAAGCGGGCGACGATGCCGCCATCGACGCGGGAGCAGTGGTATCGGGGCCACTCGAGGCCGCCCAGCTGGGTGTCGTCGCAGCGCAGGACCACGTCGTCCGGTCCGATCATCTCCCTGGCCTCCGGGTCGGTGACGTCGAAGGTCGGACACGGCGGCGGCACCTCGTTCGGCTTGCTGGCGACCGGGACGGCCAGCTCGGCCACCCCGCCGTCGGTGCGGAGCACGATCGCCTCGTTGCCGCGGTCCGGTGTTGCGAACTGCGTGTTCATCAGGCCCCACATGGCCAGCTCGCGGTCGGGCCAGTAGGTGAAGGCGTGGTGGTCGGCGGCGACGCCGTCGGCGACCCACGGTCGTTCCCAGGTACCCACGACGCTCGGGGCGTCGGGGTCGCCGACGTCGAGGAGGTGCGCCTGGACCCAGCTCCGGGTCTGTCTGTCGGGTCCTTCGCCGACCTCGTCGGAGCGGGAGCCGACGAGCAGCGCCCGGTGGTCGGGCAGCGGGTGGACGTAGCCGACGGTCCCGGGGATGGTGACGCGGCCGGCTCGGCGTGGCTCCGCGGGGTGCGTCACGTCGATGACGTGGACCTCGCGCCCGAAGAAGCCGGTCGAGATCAGCACCCGGCCGTCGACGAACCGCACGGCGGTGACCTCGCCTCTACCGTCGGCGAGATCGGCGACCTTCGAGGTCTCGCCCAGCCCGCCGTCGCCGTCGGAGGTGAGGATCGTCAGGTCGATGGCGACGTCGGGTTCCTGCGCCCACGGTGTGCCCTCGGTGGTCACCACCGCGAGCGAGTCGCCGATCTCCCCGAACGCGAACTGCCCGACGGTCGACCCGTCGACGATGCCCGACCCGACGTAGGCGGGGGCGGCGCCGTCGTCGAAGCGGAACTCGTGGATCGCGGTCTGCCAGTCGTCGAACTCGAGGCGACCCCGGTCGATCGGGTCGACCCACACCTCGGAGCTGATCGCCACCGTGCCGAGCCCGGCGTAGAGGGTGGTGGCCGGGGCGAGGATCGAGGTCGCGGCCGGCTCGAACCGACCGGTGGCCAGGGGGAACGTGACCATCGAGGTCATGGCGACACCGGAGAACGTGTCGGGAACGTGCACCCGCTCGCAGGGGACCAGCGGTTCGGGGTCGTCGCCGTCGCGTTGCCAGTCGGGGATCCAATCAGGTGCGGTCGACGAGGCGACCGAGCGACGGTTCTGCTCCAGCGCCTTGGCGACCGACGTCGGGGTGGTCGGCATGAGGAACCCGAGGTCGGCCATGTGCGACGTGGTCACCAGGCGGATCTCGCCGGCCACGAGCCGGGCCGACACCAGGGAGCCCTCGATGCGCACGCGGTCGGTGACCGTGGGAGCCGACGGGTCGCTGGCGTCGACGAAGGCCACGGTCATGAACGGGGTCGTCGACGTCGTGGCCGACGGATCGCCCTCGACCGGTTCGGACACCTCGACCTCGCTCCCGAAGACCGCGACCCGCCCGTCGGCGACGAGGAGATCGCTGACCCGGGCCCGGTCGCCGATCCCGGATCCCTCGCCGTCATCGTCAGCGGCGTCGGGCCCGGGCGGGGTGACGTCGAGCGTCGAGAGCACCTCGAGCGTCCGGGCATCGGTGATCCGGAGGTTGCCACGGCCGTCGAGGTCGTACACGAGGTTCCCGGCGGCCTTCACGAAGTCGAGCTCGTCCACCCCCGCGACCTGGACGTTGGTGCCCAGGGTCGTCGACTCGTCGGCCGCCTCCACGGCGGCGGAGGCCTCCGGTGCCAGTCGTTCCCTGTCTCTGGCCACCGCGCCGTCGTCGACCATGCCGTGCAAGGGCGCGCCGAACGAGCCGAACCCCCGGCTGCCGACGTGCTCGGCGCCCACCCTGCGGAGGTCATCGACCAGAGCGTCGCAGTCGGGGAAGGTCGAGACCGTGCTCACCAGCTCGACCTCGGTCGGGTCGATCGGGGCGTCGCCGAGCGAGGCGAGCACCCGGTCGACCGACTCCGACGCGGGCCCGTCGCTCGCGAGCTCGGCCCCGGGACCCGAGAGGCGCTCGTTCACCAGCAGGCCGCCGAGCAACGCGACCGCCACGAGCGACGCGCCGACGCCCACGCCGAGCCGCCGGGCCCGCCGCCGCAGCACGGCCACCTCGACGGCGGAGGGCGAGATCCGGCTGCTGCCCCGGCGCAGCCGCGCCCCGGCCGCCGACAGCACCGGATCGGCGTCGTCGGGTGGGCCGGGAGGGTCGGACGGGACGGGGTCGGAGTGATCGTTCATGGCGCGTCTGCCCTCATTCCGCGTACGCCTGCACTGCCGGTGAGGCCCGGAGTGCGGCACGGCCTCTGTGGAGGAGCGACTTGACCGCGGGCACGGTGGAGCCCAGGGTTTCGGCGATGTCCTCGACGCCGAGGTCGGCCCCATAGCGAAGGGCGATCGCCGCCGCCTGCTCCCGGGGGAGGGCACGGACCGCCGCCCACAGGTCCTTGTCGTCGAGGGCCGCCAACGGGTCCACGGCGACGCCGGCGGAGGCTACGGCCATCGACCCGGCCCGCTGCATCGCCCGGTCCTCGGCCGAGCTCCGGCGGGCCACCGAGATGGCTTCGTTGACGGCGACGCGCCGGACCCATGCGCCCGGCCGGTCCAGCTTCGAGACGCGCTTCCACCTGCGGAAGCAGCGCTCGAACGCCTCCTGGACGATCTCCTCGGCGTGGGACCGGTCGCCGACGATCGCGGTCGCGGCTGCGACCAGCCCCTGGCTGTCGGATCCCACCAGCTCTGCGAAGTCGCCCATCGTCCCCTCCGACGAACACACGCACCGCGGTGGTTCCCGGTCGCGCCCGGTCGCGTCGAAATGTGTACCAACCGGACGTGACTCGGCACGGCCGGTCGAGGTTCTCCGGCTCGGCGTGCAGCCGGTGCGCACCCGGTTCGCGCGCTCGGTTCAGCTGGTAGTGCTTGGCGTCAGGCGGAGCGCTTGGCGACGCGTCTGCGTTGCCCGCATCCGCTCGGACCCACTCACGGAGCAACCCAGCATCGCTTCAGAACCGCCAGAGGAACGCGGTACCGGCGAACGACACTGCGACGAGGACCAGGGCGGTGCGGGATGTCCTCACGATCGCCGGCCGCGTCGCCGAGAGTCCCAGCGCCTCGGCGACTGCCAACGCCCCTGACGCCGGCAGGATGACCAGCACTCCCATCACGGTGCGCCGAGGCCAGTCGCACGCCGGCGGGCACACCTCGGTGGTGCACGAGTACTCGTTGGTGCAGGCGGTCGCCTGACCGAAGCCGACACCCCACAGCGCGACGAGGAGGACGAATCCGAGCAGCAGGGCCGAGCCCGCGCGGCCCGCTCGTCGGCGCACGGCGCCGGACGCCGTCATCCGACCGGTGGCCCGGATCGACGCATGGCACCTTCATAGCTCATCCCGGCGGAGCGCCCGTCGGGCCACCGCAGCGACCGGCCCGGCGAGGAGGCCGGTAGCGTCGCCGTCCGTGGATCTCGACGCCGCGATGGGCCTCGCCCTGGAGGAGGCGGCTCGCGCGCCGTCGCACGACGACGTGCCGGTGGGCGCCGTCGTGCTGCGGGACGGCGAGGTGATCGCCGCCCGGCACAACGAGCGGGAGCTCGCCGGCGACCCGACCGCCCATGCCGAGGTGCTCGCGCTGCGCGACGCCGCCCGCACGCTGAGGTCCTGGCGCCTCACCGGCACGACGGTGGTGGTGACGCTCGAGCCGTGCCCGATGTGCGCGGGTGCGCTGGTCAGCGCCCGGGTCGACCGGCTGGTGTTCGGTGCGCCCGACCCCAAGGCCGGCGCCTGCGGGTCGCTGCTCAACGTGTGCGTCGACCCGCGGCTGAGCCACGAGGTCGACGTCGTCCCGGGTGTGCGGGCGGACGAGGCCGCCCGGCTGCTGACCGGCTTCTTCGGCCGTCGCCGCTGAGGGTCGTCGCGCACCGCTGCCGAGCGGCGTCAGGCGATCCTGGGTGACGAGCGGATCAGGCGGCGCTCGTGCGGGAGGTCCCGACCGTGCCGGCCGGCTCGACCGCGCCAACGGTCTCGACTGCGTCGACCGTCTCGACCGTGCCGGCCGGCTCGACCGCGCCAACGGTCTCGACTGCGTCGACCGTCTCGACCGTGCCGAGCGGCGTCTCGACCGCTTCGACCGGTTCGACAGTCTCGACCGCCTCGGCCGGAACCGAGCGACCGCGCACCAGCGTGCCCGTCGTGCCGCACCAGCAGCGCCAGTGGACCACCGGCCCGACGGGGGTGTTGCGCAGCGCCACGATGCGCGACACCGAAAGGAGAACCCGCGACTCGTGGCTCGGGCACCAGACCTCGAACATCGCTACACCTCCGTCGGGACCATTTCGCATACCACTTGGGATAGTGGCATGCCTTCACTGGACAGCGTTCGCATGATCCCCCAGAATGGACATCACTTCACCAGCCAATTCCGGGATCATTGGTATGGAAACAGGCCTCGAAGCGGCGCTGGGCCGATGGACCGAGGGGCGCGGCCCGCTCCACCGCAAGCTGAGCGATGCCGTTCGCGCGGCGGTGGAGACGGGACGCGTCCGGCCCGGCTCCCGGCTCCCGTCCGAGCGCGAGCTCGCCGTCAGGCTGGCGGTCAGCCGCTCGACGGTGGTGACCGCCTACGACACGCTGCGCGCCGAAGGCCTGCTCGAGAGCCGTCAGGGCAGCGGGACCCGCGTGCGGTCACCGGTCGGTGCCGGAGCCGACGGCGAGGTGCACCTGGAGGACATCCCGGTCAACCCCGTCTACCGCACGCTGCTCGAGGACGACGGGGCGGTCATCTCGCTGGCCGCGGCCATCCTGCCCGCCCACCCCCTCGTCGGCGAGGCCATCGCCGCCGCCGCCGGTGACGCCGGCCGCCTGCTGGCGCTCGGCGGGTACTACCCCGCCGGGCTGCCCGCGCTGCGGGAGGCGCTGGCCGAGCACCACCGCCGCCACGGAACGCCCACCACCGCCGACCAGATCCTGGTGACGACCGGTGCGCAGCAGGGGGTCAACCTCGCCACCCAGCTGTTCGTCCGGGGCGGCGACGCGGTTGTGGTCGAGTCGCCCAGCTTCGCCGGCACGCTGGACACGTTCCGTGCCCGGCGAGCCAGGTTCGTCCCGGTCGCGGTGGACGACGGCGGCATCGACCCGCGGGCCGTCGCCGACGCCTGCGCGGCGGAGAGCCCGGCCGCCATCTACGTCACGCCGTCGTTCCAGAGCCCGACGGGTGCCCTACTCCCCGAGCACCGCCGGCGGACGCTCGCGGAGCTGGCCGCCGACCGTCGCATCCCGCTGATCGAGGACAACGCCCTGGAGGGGGCTCCGCTCGACGACGTGCGCCTCCCGCCGATCGCGGCTTACGCGCCGGCCGATGCGCCGGTGGTCACCGCAGGGTCGTTCTCGAAGGTCGCATGGGGCGGGCTGCGCGTCGGCTGGCTCCGGGGCCCGGCCACGCTGGTGTCGCGCCTGGCCGAGCTCAAAGTGACCGCGGACCTCGGGTCCCCGCTGTTCGACCAGGCGGTCGCCGCCCGCCTCGTGCCCCGGCTCGAAGACATCCGCGCCGACCGGGCGGCCACGCTCCGGTCTCATCTGGCGCTGGTCGACCGGCTGCTCTCGGACCAGCTTCCCGACTGGCACTGGCGACGCCCCACCGGCGGGCCGGCGCTCTGGGTGGAGCTGCCGGGCGGCACCGCCGACACGTTCGCCCAGGTGGCGCTGCGGTTCGGGGTGGAGGTGGTGCCCGGGGCCCTGATGTCGCCGACCGGTGGCCACGAACGGCACCTGCGGCTGCCGATCACCGCCGAGCCTGCGGTGCTGGAGGAGACGATCCGGCGCCTCGCCGGGGCATGGCGGGCATACGCCCCGGACGACGCCCACCGACCGATGCGGCGCCCGGTGGTGGTGTGACGCCGGTCGGCCGTCGCCGTGCGGCCTGCGGCCACATGGCCGGCTGCCGGTTCGGGTGACCGAGCGGCTACCGGTACTCGCCGGTGCGGCCACCGTCGCGTCGTCGCCGAGCACTCACCGTGGTCCGGAAGCCCCGGGGGACGGCACCGGAGGCGACCGGAACGGCGTGCGGGGGATCCCGAGCGCTTTGGTAGCGTCGCATCCGGAAGGTTGCCAGAGCGGACGAATGGGGCGGCCTCGAAAGCCGTTGTGGCCTCCGGGTCACCGTGGGTTCGAATCCCACACCTTCCGCCGTTGCCGATCAACATCACGGCAGCCCACGCGGCGGTCGCGCAGAGCGCGCCGTCGACACGTCAGCGATGGGCCTGCGGAGGCCGCTCCGCGACGAGGCAGTACAGGCCTGGGTTGCTCCCGGTGACGGCCATGTCGGTTCCGGCGAGGAACCGCTCGACGAGCTCGGGCGCACCGTGCTCTGCAACGATGCGCCAGCCTGTGCTCGGGAGCATCGCGCGGGTCGCGTCCCTGCTGGCCCACTGGTAGGTGGGTTCACCGGCCAGCCTCCACGATGCCCGCACGAGGGCGGCGATGGCTCCGGAGGGGCCCGTGCCCGAGCCGCCTCCCGAGGCGGAGAACAGCGCGACGAGCCGGCTGCCGGGTGCGGCGACCTTGGCGAGCGCGCTGAGGACGGTCCTGGTCACGTCGGCTGTGAGGTACATGGTGAGCCCCTCGAGCAGGAAGATGCTCGTCCGATCGGTGGCCAGGCCGGCCGTGGTGAGCACCTCATCGAGTGGGTCGGATCGCAGGTCGGCGGGCACGAAGGTGACCTCGCCCGGGGCTGCGAGCCGCTGCTTGCGTCGTTGGGTCGCGGGGTGGTCGACCTCGAAGAACCGGACGCCCGGGCGGGCCAGGCGCCAGGCCCGCGTGTCGTAGCCGGCTCCGACGATGACAGCCTGGGTGCAGCCCGCTTCGAAGGCGTCGAGCACGAGCTGGTCGAAGAACCGGGTCCTGGCTGCCAGGAAGGAGAAGGTGGGGCCTGTCGTGGAGCGGGAGAGCGGCCGGGTGTGGAAGGCGCGGGCGAGCATGCGGCGTCGCCTGCCGAGGAAGGTGACCGCCCACGGGTCGTCGATGACGCCGACCGAGTGCAAGAGCGAGCGCGACAAGGCCACCATCTCCGCGGATGCTGAGGGCCTCGACGCGCGCATCGCACGAGTCTGCCCCATGACGTGATGGTCCTCGCGCGCCGCGACGGTGGCCGCCGGCTCGGGACGACCGCTTGACCTTCGACCCGGGTCGAGACCCTACGGTGCCGCCATGACCACGCGTGAGCGCCAGCCAGCGGGCACCGCCGCCGACGCCGCGGCCCCACACCACCACTCTGCCGCAAGGTCGGGCCCCGGCGGGCGGTCGACCGGGACCGCACCCTCTTCACGCTGGGGGCTCCCCGGTGTGCTCGGCGTGGCCGCCGTCGCCTGCGTGTCGTGCTACGCCGGACCGATCCTGGCCGTGCTTGGCGGGCTCGGTGTCGCCTCCAGCCTGTTCATCGGCACCGCCGGCATGCTCGTCGCGGGCGGGGCTGCGCTGGCGTTCCTCGCTGTCCGCCGTCGGGGCACTGCGTGCGACACGGTCGCGAGCGGGGCGGCGACCGGCCCCGAGCCCGTCTCCACGCCGCATCTCGAGTCCCGCAGCTGACGCTCCCACGAGCGCCCGCCCGCCGGAGCATGCCACCTCAGGCGGCGACGGGACCTTCTTCGGTGAACACGACCCGCAGGACGAAGAGGTTGCGGGCGCCGTCCGGGTATCCCACCTCGCCGCCGACCCAGGCGTGCACGACCATCCAGAGCCCCGTCCGGTCGCGGAACAGCTCGGGGCCGCCCGGCCCCTGGGCGCCGTCCGACGACGCCAGCCACGGCCCCACCGCCGGCTTCTCGCACGGGCCCAGCGGGGTCTCGCACACGGCGTGGCCGACCGCGTAGTCCTCGGTCCGCCAGTCATTCGCCGAGTAGAACAGGTGATACCGGCCGGCGTGGGCCGCCATCGTGGGGCCCTCGACCAGGCCGGCCTCCCACTCCTGCGTGGGACGGACCAGCTCGCGGGGGTCGCCCACAAGGCGCATGCCGTCGTCGCTCAGCCGGGAGGCGAGGATGGCGTCCTCGTCGAGGTCCTTCCACAGCAGGAACGGCCGCCCGTCGCCGGCGACGAACGGGCTCGGATCGATGGCCCCACCCGGCGGGCACAGCAGGGGCTCCGCCGAGCGGTCGACGAAGGGCCCGTCCGGCTGGTCGGAGGTCGCCACCGAGATGCACTGGCGCACCTCCGAGAACCCGAGCGTGTAGTAGAGGACGTACCCGTCACCACGGGGCAGCACACCGGGCGCCCACACCCGCGACGGATCCTGCACCGCCCAGTCCGGCAGTCCCGCCAGCGCGTCGTCCCGGCCACCCGGCACGAACAGGTTGCCCACGGTGAGCACCGGCACCAGCATCCCGTCGCTGTTGGTCGAGTAGGCGTAGTAGTCCCCCTCCACGGCCAGCGCGAACGGGTCGGCGAAGTCGTCGCAGTACGCCACCTGCTCGTCGCCGAACGCCCGCCGCAACTCACCGAGGCCGCCGCCGCCGATCGGCGGCCGGTCCTCCACGTCCACCCGCCGGGGAGCGCCCCCGCGCAGCTCCACCCCCCTGCAGCGCCGCTCCTCATCGGTCAGCGCCACGACCATGACGGCGATCACCCCCAGGGCGACCGCAGCGGCGACCGCTGCCACCACGACGCTGCGGCTCGTCCGACGTCGCGGCACACACGCGCGCTACCCGCGGGCGTCCGGCTCCATGCGGGGCCGCGGTTCGAGGTGTGACGGCGAAGGAGGATCGCTCGCCGCAGCGACGCGCGGGATCCAACGCACGGGCGACGACAGCCATCCACGACCCGTCACAGGTGGTGATCCGGTGATCCGGCGAGGTCCCGGGCGGCCGATCCCTCGCCGGGGCCGGGCCGATGTAGCGTCGCGGGCGCCGCCGCACC
>JBKHJZ010000020.1:0-30836 GCA_046537875.1 Acidimicrobiia bacterium
GCCGGGACGTCGAGGTCGACGGGGTCTACGAGCCGTTCGTGGGGGACTTCGACGGTGACGGCCGGGACGACGTGTTCTGGTACGGCTCGGGCGGTGCTCGGGATGTCGTGTGGTACGGCGGGCGCGATCACGGGTTCGCGAGCCGGGACGTCGAGGTCGACGGGGTCTACGAGCCGTTCGTGGGGGACTTCGACGGCGACGGCCTGGCCGACGTGTTCTGGTACGCCCCCGAGACGCCGACCGACGCGATGTGGTACGGCGCGCCGGACCGTGGGGTGGCGGCCCACGACGTCGTCGTCGGAGGGATGTACGAGCCGTTCGTGGGGGACTTCGACGGGGACGGCCGCACCGACATCTTCTGGTATGCACCAGGCCCCGGCGGGGACGACGTCTGGTTCCCGGACGCGGACCGCACCAGCTTCAGTCGGCGACCGACCGCGATCGATCTGGCCCACGAGCGGCCCGACCCGCTGCGGCCGCAGAGACTCGACGACGCCTACGTGCCCTTCGGCTACGTCGCGCACGCGGCCGGAGGCTACGACGGGCACGGCTACACGAACTCCCTCGATGCGTTCCGGTACAACTACGCGCGGGGCTTCCGGGTCTTCGAGATCGACTTCGTGATGCTCGGCGACGGCACCGTGCTCGCTGCCCATTCGGGTCTCGAGAAGTCCTACGGGCTCGACGTGCCCTTCGGGGAGGCGACGTGGGACGACCTCCGGGGGCGGAAGTTCAGCGGCGAGTACACGATCATGCGGTCCCAGGAGGTGGTCGCGCTCCTGCGCGAGCATCCCGACGCGTACGTGATCCTCGACACGAAGCACCGACACGACGAGATCTTCCGCACCTTCGTGCGACAGACCGGCGGTGATCCGGCGCTCATGGATCGGATCCTCCCCCACGTCAAGAACCAGTCCGAGCTCGACCGCCATCGGGAGGTGTGGCCGCTGCGGAACTACGTGCTCGCGCTCTACCGGTCCCAGCTGTACGGGGAGCTCGACGACGACGAGGTGGTCGAGTTCGTGAGGGACAACCGGACACCGGCCGTGATGATGTGGGCGAAGACCCGTGATCCGTCGCTGACGTTGCGACAGAACCATTTCAAGGGCCGCCGGTTCACCCCCCGGTTCGCGGAGCGGCTTCGCGCTGCGGGCGCCGTGACGATGGTGCACAGCCTCGGCGATCGTGAGGCGATCGCGCGCTTCGCCTCGCTCGGCGTGGCCGTGTACTCGGACGGTCCGTGGGACGTGACAGGGCCGGACGATGGCGCACCGACTGTTCCACCGGCCTCGTCGACGGCGGCCGGGGACTGACGGCGGCCGGGGACTGATCGCCGCGTGTGAGGCGCCCGGCCCACCTGCGCCGGTGCAGGCGGTGTCGACTCGACCCGCTGGGTGTCGGCCATCGACCGGCGCTGTCTGGGGCGGACGCTGCGGGCATCAGTACAGTCGCCCCATGCCCGTGCGCGTGCGCTCCATCGCCGACGTCCCAGCGTCCGCCGTGCCGGCCTCGGGCGTCCCTGAGGCGCCGTCCGTCCCCGGACCCACCCGCCGATGACCTCGACCGCGGACCGTTCGACGACGGTCGAGCGAACGGAGCCCGCAGGGCGTCTCCGGCGGCGGAGCGGATCCGCCGCCGGCGGAGACGTCGGCCAGACGCTGACGGTCGGCGAGGTGATCTGCCTGTTGGGCGTGACGGTCGTTGCCTCCGTGGCCTCTGCGTCGCTCGCCCTGGCACAGCTCGGCCGCCACGAGGGCTGGCTGGCGCTCGTGCTCGGCCTGGCGACCGCTGCCGCAGTGGTGGCTGTGGCGCGCGTCGTCGGTGGCCGTTGCCCGGTGAAGGTCGATGTCGTCGAACTGGTTCTGCTTGCGGCAGTCGTGGTCGCCGGGCTGTTCTTCTTCCTGCCGGGCTTCCACTACGCCTGGGTAGACAAGGATCCCGGCGTCTACGTGGCGCACGGGTTCGCCATCGCGCGCGAAGGCACCGCGTACATCGCCGACCCCCTGCTCGAGCGCGGGATCGAACCGACACAGGGAACCGGCGGACGGTTCCCGGGCTTCTGGATCGAGGGCGATCATCCCACCTCGATCACGGTCCAGTTCTACCACCTGTTCTCCGCACTGTTGGCGACCGCGTCCGACCTCGGAGGGGCGCGGGCGCTGTTCAACCTGAATCCCGTCATGGCCGTGGGCTCGGTGTGCGTCCTCGTCGTCGCCGCCCGGCGGGCTGCGGGCACCGTGGTCGCCGCGATCGCCGGGGCGCTCCTCGTGACCTCGATGATGCAGGTGTGGCAGGCGAAGTATCCGTCGACGGAGATCCTGGCGCAGCTCCTGCTCGGTGGTGCGTTGCTCGCGACGGTCCTCGCGATCGAGCGACGATGGTCAGGCGGCGCGTTCCTGGCAGGCGTCCTGCTCGGTGTCGGGTTCCTTGCCCGACCGGACGGGTTCCTCTACATCGGGCTCGCCGCGGTCGGCATCGGGCTCGTGGTGGCGTTCGACAGGGTGGACCGCCGGCTCTGGGCGCTGCTCGGCGGCCTGACGCTCACGTTGCCGTACGCGCTGTGGAACGCGTACGAGGCACGCGGGACCTACACGAGGGGGAACGGGGTTCCGGGTCCGTTGATCCTGATCGGGTCGTGTGTCCTCGTCGTGGCGGCAGGGTACGCAGCGCGCCGTCTGCTGGCCCGGCTCGCACGTCGGCACCCGGATGCGCTGGCGTGGCGTCCAGCCGAGGCGATCCGTCGGTGGCGGGTGCCCATCGGGACGACCGTGTGGGTCCTGCTCGGGGCGACGCTCGTCGTCTACCTGTTCCGGGAGCAGCTCTTCGGCCTCGACTACAAGTACTACAGGATCAACGACTCGTTCGGCCGCACCTTCGACGAGCTCAACCTGCGGTGGTTGAGCTGGTTCGTCACGATGCGTGGCCTGGCCGTGATGTGGCTCGGCATGGGGGTGCTGCTGGTGGGCGGCCTGGCCCGTAAGAGCGTCGCGCTGATGGTCCTGGTCACCCCGGGCATGATCCTGATGTTCCTGTACCTGTGGGACCCACAGGTCGCGATGCGTCTCATGTGGTGGGTCCGCAGGTTCATCCCCGCGGTGCTCCCTGCGGTCGTGCTTCTCATCGCGGTCGCACTCGCGTTCGCGATCACGCGGCGGTCGGTGCTGGTCAAGCTCGGCGGTGCGGTGCTCGCGCTCTCGCTGGTGGTGGAGTGGGCCGGCATGTCACTGCCACTCCGTGACCACGACGAGATGGCCGGTTCCTGGGACATGGCCGCGGCCATCGCGGCGACGGCCGGGGAGGAGGAGGCGTTGTTCCTCTTCCCACCCGGTCAGTCCATCCTCGGCATCCAGCGCAATGCTCCGGGAGCGGTCTGGTTCGTGTTCGACCAGGACGCCGCGCGCCTGCCCGCCGACTACGACGTCACCTCGGTGGAGGACTACCAGGACGCGTTCCCGGAACGACCTGTGTTCCTCGTCACCAGTGGGAGCTCGCTGCCGGACCATCTCCCGGAGGACCGGTTCTCACGTGCCCGTGAGGTGGCGGGCGAGCTGGTGTTGTGGGAGGAGACGCAGGCGCATCGTCCGGCCGAACAGCAGGTGCTGCCGATGGGAGCGAGCGTCTGGCGGTTCGACGATCCGGAGCCCGCCCCGGCCTCTCGCTGACCTCTCAGCCGGTGTCCACGGGATGGAGGACGGGACCGTCCGAGGTGTACTCGACCTCGTAGCCGACGACCTCGTTGGCCCCGTCGCGGAAGGCCGGGCCCATGAACCCGGTGAACCGCCAGCCGTCGTCGGCCTCCTTGTACGCGCCGACGACGCCGGCGAGCGTGCCGTTGATCGCCACCACCAGGTCCGGCGGTCGCCCACCGTCGGGCGTCGTGACCGTGCCCGCGAGGACCCGGGGCACGCGGCCGTCGTCGGTCGGCAGCGAATCCAACACGTCGGCGGCGTCCAGACGCCATGAGAGCGAGCTGGCGGCACCCACAGCGACATCGTTCACGTCACGCCCGACGAGGTGCCCGTGCTCGCCGACGGCCGCGAGGCCGAACCATCCGTCGCCGTGTGGGGTGTCGGCCATGTGGCGCGCTGCGATCTCGAGCGCGGGGCCGAGGTCGGGCTCGACGACCGGATCGACCGTCGGCTCGGAGCCGTCGACGAGGGAGTGTCCGTCGAGCTCCCAGTCGGTGCGGCCTCCCAACAGGTCGATGATCGTCGGCAGGACGTCGATCGTCAGCGCCGGCTGGTCATCGATCTCGGGCCGGTCCTGGTGAGGCGCCTTGATGAACAGCGGCACCCGCAGCAGCTCCTCGGTGTTGCGCTCGGTGCGTGTCCGGCCGATGTCGGGCGGGAGCAGGCCGAGACCGTGATCGGATGTCACGACCACGAGGGCATCGTCCCAGGCGCCGGTCTCCTGAAGGTGGTCGACCAGGCGTCCGACCGAGGCGTCCGCCGCCCCCGCCTGCATCGAGTGCACGGCGTACCGCTGACTGGCGGCCAGCTCGTAGCCGGGGTCGGTCGGGTCGTGGGTGAACCGGGGGATGCCCATGAGCCGGTCACCCCACGGGGAGAGCACCCATGGGAAGTGCGGAAGCGCAACGTGTATGAGGTTCACGGACGGTTCCGCGTCGATGAGCGCGGTCATCTCGTCCATGATCCGTGACTGACCGGGCGCCGACCGGTCCTGCTTCCCGATCCGGTGCCATCGCTCGAAGGCATCGCCCATCGTCGTGGTCGTCGTCGTGCCGGGCTCGGCGGCCGTCGCCGTCGGCGTCGCCGTGTCGTCGCCGAAATCGCCCCACGAGTGGTCGATGCTCGGCAGGTCCTGCCGAAGTTCCCGCGGCAGGACCCGGTGGCCGTAGACGACGGCACTGTCTTCGAGCGCTTGGCGGAGCGAGCCGCGCGGAGGCGGGTCGCAGATCGACGGCGGGCACATGTTGGTCACGATCTCGTAGCGGGTGACGGGGTGGCGTTCACCGAAAAGCGTCAAGAGGTTGCGGTCGTGATCGTGATATGTGGGAAGCGTGTCGCCCTCGGGGAACCGTCCCGTCAAGATCGACGGCACGGAGATGTGGGTCATGGGGCTCAGGCTCGAGGCGTTGCGGAACCAGGTCGAGCTCTCGGCCAGGCGGGCGAAGTTCGGGAAGCGGGCGTCGTTGAGGGTTCCGTCCTCGCGCATCAGCGTGGTCACCGGGAACTCGTCGAGTATCACCACGACCACCGGCCCGTCGAGCGGGGGGATCGACACCGAACCCCGGCTGAGCTCTGTCCCGCCGGACACCAGCCCCGCCGTGGGGCTCCCCACCAGGAACATCCCGAGGAAGACGAGGTTGCCCACCGACAGGTAGGTGAGGAACGTGCGGACGGGCCGACGCGTTCGCTCGAGGTGGACCACGGCGATCGCCAGGGCCGCGCAGCCGGCCGCCAGCGGCCACAGCCCGTCGATGCCTGCGGACCGGAGCAGGACCAGCCCGAAGAGCCCGACCAGCACCGCCAGGGCGCCGCTGTAGGCGACCGCACCGGCGCTCGGGTGGATCAGCCAGCAGATGCCGACGATCGCGGCCGCGACGAGCCCCGGCGTCACGGCGATGACCAGTGCCGTCCAGATGATCTGCGTGGCGTCGTACCGGCCCGCGACGAAGAACTCCGGGTTCCTGCCGAGGAGGTCGAGGACGGGCTGTGTGATGGCCAGGCTCGCGATGCCGAACAGGACGAGCGCCGGTCTCACGCCCAGCCGCCGGGCCCGTCGATCGACCGCTTCCGCCCGGTCCGTGACAGGCGGAGCTCCGCCCGAGCCGTCTCCGGCCGGGGACTCGGGTGGGGCAGCGTCGGGCGCTGGTGGAAGATCGACGTCGCTCATCCCGGCGGCGACACTAGCCAGCGTCCCCGGCGACCGGTCGGCACGTGGAGACGGTGCGCACGTGGCCTCCGTGGCGGCGATGCCGGTGGCACGGACGGTGCTGGGTACCGTGGTGCCGATGCCCGGACTCCGCAGAGCTCTTGCCGACGTGTGCGAGGACGGGTCGAGGACCTGCGATGGATCGTCGCCTGCGGAGCGACTCCTGGCGGTCGTGCCGCGGCGTCCCGGGGACCTCACAGAGACAGCGGGAGCCGGCCGCCTGACCTCCGTCCGCCCAGCGGTTGGGCGCCGCCTGTGGTGAGCGACCTCGCGAAGCGGGCGGTCCAGCTGGGTCGTGCGCTCGTCACCCGACGCGACGTCTCCCCGGCGCACCAGCGCCTCGTTCTGCTGGCGTCGGCCGTGATCTTCGTGACGGCAACCGTCTTCGCCTGGCGGAGCCTTCCACCGATCGAGGGACGCGTTCGCTGGGGTGTCCTCGTCCTCGTGGCGCTGGTCGGCGTGCCCGCGTCGATCTGGAACCGCGGCGCCGAGTTCGGCGCCATCGCACGGCTCACCGGCCAGCACGTCGGCCACCACGAGCGTGTCCGCATCGCGATCGTCGGCACCGCAGCCAACCTGCTACCCGTCCCCGGCTCCGTGGTCGTGCGAGGCGAGGTGTTGCGCCGTCGCGGGGTGTCGCTGCGGTCGATCGGTTGGGCCACGGCGGTCGCGGCTGCCGTCTGGGCGGGGAGCACGGCGGTGGTCGCTGGCGGGCTGCTCGCGGTGATGTCGCCACGGCACGTGCTCGGCTCGGTGTTCGCGTTCGCGGGCGCCCTTGTCTGCGCCGGCGCCACCACGTCGATCTTGCGCCGCCGGGGGCTGAGCGCGCCCTGGCGGGCCGCGGCCAGCCTGCTGGTCGTCGAGCTCATCGCGATCGGGCTCGGGGGTCTCCGGCTCTGGGGAGTGCTCGCCGGTCTCGGATACGACGCAGGCTTCGACCAGGCCGTGGCCCTGACGGTCGCCGGCGTGGTCTCCACCGCGGTGGGTTTCGCACCCGGAGGGCTGGGTGTCCGCGAGCTCGCGGCGGCGGCGATCAGCCCGATCGTCGGGCTGCCCCCGCAGATCGGGCTGCTGGCGGCCGCGCTCAACCGTCTCTTCGAGCTCGTCCTGCTCGCGCCGTCGTCCATCGGATTGGTGGCGCGGCGCACGCCCGCCTCGCCCGGTGGGGCGCGGACCGGGCCGACGGAGGGGGTTGGCCCGCCCGCCGATGTGGCCAACCGGTCGGACGGCGCACCGGCGGGGGATCGTGCACCGGGAGCAGGGGAGGTCGTCCGGCCGGCGGGAAGCGTCGAGGTGGACCCGTGACCGCTGACGGCACCGGCGTGAAGGTGCTCTTCATCATGGGCAAGGGCCGTAGCGGCAGCACGCTGCTCGACAACGTGCTGGGTCAGGTGCCAGGGGTGTTCAGCGGTGGCGAGCTCACCTACCTGTGGGACTGGGGTCTGCGGCGGCGCGTCGTCTGCGGTTGCGGCGACGACGTCCTGGACTGCCCGGTCTGGTCGAAGGTTCTGGACACCGCGGCGGGCATCCGGTCACGCGAGGCCGACGCTGCCCGGATCCAGGCCATCTGGCGGGATCAGCGCGCCGTGGAGCGTTGGCACCGGGCGCCGCAGCTGTTCGCCCGTGGCGGTCCGGGCGGGTGGGCGGCGCTCCGGCGTCACGCCGACCTGCTCGGCAGGGTGTACCGCACGCTGCGGGACGTCACGGGTGCCCAACTCGTGGTCGACTCGTCGAAGACCCCGCTCAACCCGGCCGCCCTGGGTCTGGTGGAGGGCATCGACGGCGCGGCGCTGCAGCTCGTGCGCGACCCGCGGGCCGTCGGGTTCTCGTGGCAGCGCACGAAGGCCTGGTCCGACCGTCCCGAAGGCGGCGAGATGCCGCGGTTCGGCCCGTATCACACCGCGGCGAGCTGGACGCTGCGCAACCTCACGGCGGAGCTGGTCCTCCGTCGCTGGCCACGGGACCGCACCACTCGGCTCCGCTACGAGGACCTCTGCCGTGCGCCCCGGACCACGGTCGCGGAGCTGCTGGAGCTGGCGGAGATCGCACCGGGCGCGCTGCCGTTCAGTGACGAGCGCACCGTCCGCCTGGGCCCGACACACACCGTGGGTGGCAACCCGAACCGCATGTCGCAGGGCGAGGTGGTGATCACACCCGACAGCGAGTGGGAGTCCGGCATCGATCGCCGGACGAGGCAGGTCATCTCGACGCTCACGCAGCCGCTGCTACGGCGGTACGGCTACCCGAGCTGAGCTCGGCCGGCGATGTCGCCATGGACCGACGTCGGTGTGGTCTACGTGTACCCGAGCTCGGCCAGCAGCTTGCCCGCCTCACGATCGATGACCTCGAGGGCGACGTCGTCGAGCTTCCCGCGCCAGCGTCCGACCGACCCCGGGTCGGCGGCATCGAGGGCGGTGTGGAGCTGCGCGCGCTGATGCAGGTCGGTGACGCCGAGGAAGTCGAGGATCCGGTCACCCTCGCCGTGCGGTGCGGCCTGGAGCGTCTCGTAGCGCACCTCCATCCACCGTGCCGCATCGATCTCCTGCCCGGCCTCGCGTGCCGCCTGCACGTGGCGGCGCCAGACCCAGATCGCACGGTGGAGATCGCTCGTCGACTCGAACTCGGCACGGCGCTCGGGCTCGATCCAGAACGGCGCGAACGGACCGTACGGCTGTCCGCCGGGGTCGCGCCGGCGGGTCCATGCGTAGACCTGTCGTACCCAGGGCTTCTCCAGGTACGAGACCGTGGCGTCCCGACCGTCGCGCACGATGTGGACGAAGCGGGCGTCGGGGAAGGCATCGGCGAGGGAATGGGCGATGAAGACGTTCTGCGGCGTCTTGTCGGCCAGGCGCAGATCACCGGCCAGGTGGAGACCCAGGAGCATTCCGTACACCGCGCCGTAGGTGATCTGCGCTCGCCGGGAGTCCCACTCGCCCCGCCAGACGTGCTGGCCCACCGCCTTCATGATGACGGGCTCACGGTGGTAGGAGACCGAGTCGACCGCGCCGATGCATCCACCGAGGAACGAGGTTCCCGACCGCGGCGAGCCGACCACGAAGATCGGCTGCCTGATCCTCGGCGGGAACGTCGATCGCAACCGCCTCCACGTCAAGGGTCGTCGCTTGTCGTAGTCGCGGAGGTCGACGGCGGCGGTCTTCGCCATCCAGACCGGCAGGTTCGCCCACCGCACCACCGGCACGCGGAGAACCGGCTCCCGCCACTTCCTCTTCTGTCGGCCGCGGTCGAAGCGGTTCACGCGCCTGCACCCCTCCTGATCTCCGGCCCGCGGGCGCCCGTCGACCCCTGGACGGGTCCCGGCACGGTCGATGGCGCCGCCCGTCCGCGTGCGTCGAGCTCGGTGACCATACCGTCGATGTCGCCGACGAGGTCGGTCCATGTGTGAACGGTCTCGGGAGCGCGTGCGCCGGCCGTCAGTCGATCCAGCATCGGGGCTGCGGTCGCGTCGAGAAGCGCCCGGCTGAGGGCCTCGGGGTCGTCCGGCGGGACGAGCAGGCCGTTGGTCCCGTCACGGACCTGGTGGGCGAGGCCGCCGACACGGGAGGCGACGACGGGAAGGCCGGCACCGAACGCCATCTCGACGGCGCCGCTCTGCGTGGCCGAACGGTACGGAGCGACCACCAGGTCGGTGGTGCCGAACAGACGGGGCAGCTCGTCGTCCGGCACGTAGCCCGCCCGGAACTCGACGTGGCGCTCGACCCCGAGCGTGCGTGCCAGCGCCCGGTGGTCCTCGGGCCGATCCCAGAACTCGCCTGCGATCACCAGGTGCACGGGTCGTTCCCGCAGCACGCGCGGGAGGGCCCGGAGGAGGACGTCGACCCCCTTGTAGTGGCGGACCAGACCGAAGAACAGCAACCGCACCGTGTCGTCGCGGGGTCGCCGCGCGGCGAGGACCTCCGGGGAGAACGTATAGGTCGGGTGCGGCGTGACCAGGGTCGGGCGGTCGCCGACCAGGTCTCGTGCGATCCGCGCCTGGCTCTCGGCGTGCACCACCAGCCCGTCCACCGGTGCCAGGGCGGTGCGCGTGAGCCGGCGGTCGACCGGGGAGCTCTCGTGGGGCAGCACGTTGTGGCAGAGCGCCAGCTGGATGGTCGACGGCGAGCGGCGCCGCACCTGCCGCAGGAGCGTGGCGACCATCGGGGCGAAGAAGGGGTGCCACCAGACCACCACCATCGCCCGCGGCGAGGTGTGGCCGATGAGGCGGGCGCCCCGGCGCCACGTCACGGGGTTGAGGGAGTCCAGGATCCGTTCGGTGCGCGCCACCTTCGGTGACAGCTGGTCGGGGTCGCGATCGCTCGCGCCCTTGTACAGCCAGCCGGGGTACTGGCGGGTGAAGGTGACGAGCTGGGTGTCGATCCCGGTCTCGGCGGCGGCGTCGGTGAGGAGGGTGGTGTGGCGTGGGATGCCGCCCCGGAAGGGGTGCGTCGGTCCGACGATGCACCATGGTCCGGTCCGACGTGCGTCGGTCATGCCCTGCTCCTCGCTCTGACCGCTGTGGATCACCCGTCGATGGGGGACCCCGACGGGTTGTCGGCCGCCGGGGCGGCGCACCAGGTGCCGTTGAGAGCGACGACGCCTCCCAGCTCGGCATCGTCGTCGCTGACGACATCCAGGCGCGCCGCCTTGCGCCGAACTGCGTGGGTGCGTTGGCGGTGCTCGTCCTGCAGCTGGACGTTCACGTCGTAGACCCCGGCAGCGAGCATGCACCGCGGTATGCGGTACTCGACCGTCCGACGTCCCGCTCCACCGGTGCTGAACCGGTGTGATTGTCCGGCGGCGCGCACGCCGTCGCTCCGGTAGACGGTGAGCACCAGGCAGACGACCTCGTCCGTCGGAGAGTCGACGTCGATGCTGACCGTCACCGCCTCACCGCTGCGAAGCAGGTCGACCGGGTCGTGCTGGTCGTCGAGCAGGGAGACGCCGGCCACCGTGAACCCCGATGTCGTGCCGGGATCGGCGGCAGCCGCTGCTGCCACCTCGGACGTTCCCTCGTGCGCTCGTCGGTCGTCGCGCACCGAGTCGAGATAGGCGTCCACGACGTCACGGGCGTTGCCCTCCTTGAGGAGGTTCCCGTGATCGAGCCAGGCCGCCCTGTCGCACATGTTCCGCACGGTGTCGAGCGAGTGGGTGACGATCACCACCGTCCGCCCGCTGGCCCGCAGGTCGGCGAACTTCTCCAGGCAGCGCTGCTGGAAGCTCTCGTCGCCCACCGCGAGCACCTCGTCCACGAGAAGGATGTCCGGCTCCACGGTGATGGCGATCGAGAAGCCGAGCCGCACGAACATCCCCGACGAGTAGTTCTTCACGGGCGTGTCGATGAACTGCTCGAGACCCGCGAACTCGACGATGCCGTCGAAGCGGCGATCCACGTCGCGCTTCGACATGCCGAGGATGCTGCCGTTGAGGTAGACGTTCTCACGGCCGGACAGCTCGGGATGGAACCCGGCCCCGAGCTCGAGCAGCGCCGAGACCCTGCCCCGCATGGTGATCTGGCCACGGTTGGGCCGGTAGATGCGGGACATGCACTTGAGGAGCGTGCTCTTGCCGGAGCCGTTGTGGCCGATGATGCCGAAGGTCTCGCCTTCCGGTACGGCGAACGAGACGCCGTCGAGCGCCCAGAACTCCTCGTAGACCGTGCGCTTGAAGCCGCTGAAGATCGTGGCCTTCAGCGTGGCGTTCTTCTCGTGGACGAGCCGGAACCGCTTGGCGACGTCGACCACCTCGATGGCGGGCTCGCCCACGGTCAGAGCTCCTCGGCGAGCGCGGGCTCGACGCGTCGGAACATGAGAGCGCCGATGGTGAGGGAGAGGAGCGCGATGAGGGTCATGGCGAGCCACTGCATCCCGGTCGGGAACCGCAGGTGGTAGAGGACGTCACGGTAGGCGTCGACGAAGACGGCCATCGGGTTCACGTCGAGGATGATGGTCCGGACGAAGCCGGGCTGATCGTCGAGCAGGCTCGTGGGATACAGGATCGGGGTCGCGTAGAACCAGACGTTGAGGACGATACCCAGGAAGTGCTGCACGTCCCGGAAGTAGGCGTTGCCTGCCGACAGCAGCAGCCCGATGCCGAACACGAAGATCGTCTCGACCACCATCAGCGCCATCACGACGGGGATCCAGGGCAGGATCAGGTTCCCCCAGATCAGCAGCACGACCCCGAACACCGCGAGCTCGACGCCGAAGCTCGCCAGCCAGGCGAGCGTCGACGCCCCGGGCAGCACGGCACGGGGGAAGTAGACCTTCTTGACGAGCCCCTCGTTGCCGACGATCGAGCCGGTCGCGCCGCTCAGCGAGTTCGTGAGGAAGGTCCACGGCAGCAGCCCGCAGACGAGGAAGAACCCGTACGACCGGAGGCCACTCGGATCGCCGGTGGGCGGTTCCAGGTTGAAGAAGACGCCGAACACGATCGTGTAGATCGCGATCATGGCCAGCGGGTTGATCACCGACCACAGCCAGCCGAGCACCGAGCGCTTGAACTTGCTGCGCATCTCGCGCAGGGTCAGGTTCCACAGCAGCTCGGTCGGCAGGTCGCGGCGATCGAGGAGGCGGACGGCCACGGAGCGACTGTAGTGACGCCGTCCTGGGCTCGGGCAACCGTCCCCCGCCGGTGAGAGCGGTGACGCCCACGGTGGGTGGCGGGCGCCGCCCGTCCGCCGGTCGGATGTGGGGGTGGCGCCCGTCCGTGCGGTCGCACGGCGTCGATCCCATCGGACACGATGGGGGCGTGCCCCCCGTACCGCGCGTCAGGTTGGTCGTTCTGAACTACAACGGCGGAGATCACGTCCTCCGGTGCGTCGAGCACCTGGAGCGGCTCCAGTGGCCGGAGGACCGCCTCGAGATCGTCGTCGTCGACAACGCGTCGGTGGACGGCTCCGACCGGGTGCTGGAGGCCCGTCCCCGGGTCCGGCTCGTCCGCTCCGGGCGGAACATGGGGTTCCCGGGGAACAACCTCGCCCTGCGCGACCTGACGGGCGTCGACTTCGTCGGCCTGGTCAACAACGATGCGTTCGCCGACCCCGACTACCTGCGGCCTCTCGTCGACGTTCTCAGCAGCGATCCCCGCCTCGGCGCAGCGTGCCCGAAGATCCTGCTCGCCCACCGATTCTGCGACCTGCGGGTGGAGGCGGAGACCTGGCGCCCGCCGGGGGACGACCGGGATCTGTCGGTGCGGGTGAGCGGCGTGCGGGTGGACGGCACCGAGCAGTGGCGCCACACCCTGTTCACCGAGGGCGTCTATGACCCCGAGCGGGGCGGCAGCGACGAACCACGGATGCGATGGCTCGCCGGCGACGCCCTCCTCCGGGTACCCGTGCAGCCCAGGAGTCCACGGGCGACCGTGGAGGTCAGGCTGGCGACCGAGCGACCCACCACGGTCAAGCTCGATGGCGGGTCGGATGTGGTCGAGGTGCGCGTCGACGGTGGGCCGCGCTGGATCAGCGTGCCCCTCGGCGGCGATCTCTACGATGTCGTCAACAACGTCGGGTCCGATCTCGTGAACGCCTCGTGGGGTGGCGACCGCGGCTTCCTCGAGCCGGACATCGGGCAGTTCGACGAGCCCCGGGACGTGTTCGCGTGGTGCGGTGCGGGTGTGCTGTTCCGCCCCGAGTACCTCCTCGACGTCGGGCTGTTCGACGAGCGGTTCTTCATGTACTACGAGGACACGGACATGGCGTGGCGCGGTCGGGCCCGGGGCTGGCGCTACCGTTACGTGCCCGATGCCCTGTTGCGGCATCTGCATGCCGCCACGAGCGTCGAGGGATCACCGTTGTTCCACCACTTCGTCGAGCGGAACCGCCTCGTGATGCTCACCAAGAACGCACCGTTGCCCCTCGCGGCGGGTGCGGTGGCACGGTTCGTGCTCTCGACCGGGTCCTACGCTCGGCGTGACGTCGTGCGACCCGTGCTCCACGGACGGCGTCCCACGACCGGCCTGGTCAGGGCACGGGTACGCTCGTTCGCAGCGTATGTTCGCATGCTCCCGCGGGTGCTCCCCGACAGGCGCCGCCTGCGGGCGGGACAGGTCGTTCCCGACGAGGCCATCACCGGTTGGTCGGTCACCCGATGAGAGCGGCCGTCTACAACCGCTACTGGTCGACGGGCGGTGGCGCCGAGAAGTACGGCGGGGCCATCGCCCGCTTCCTGACCCGTGGCTTCGACGTCGATCTGCTCTCGCACGACCCGGTCGACCTCGACTGGCTGGCGGAGCGCCTGCAGCTCGATCTCTCGGGGGTGCGTGTGCGCGAGCTTCCCGACCGGTCGGGGGCGGCCACGGCGGCGAGCGCCGACTACGACCTGTTCGCCAACGTCTCCTTCATGAGCGCCGACCGGGCGGCGTCACGGCGCAGCCTCTACGTCGTGCACTTCCCGACCCCGACGGTCGCACGGCTCCCACCTCACACGCGGTTCCTCGTCGACCACCTGGGCGGGATCCGCAGCTCGATGATGGCCCACATGGAGTGGGGAACCGGCTTCTACCACCGGGAGTCGGGCCGTCGCGCACCGATCTGGACGAACGGTGAGGGGCACCTCCGGTTCACGACGCCCCCCGGCCAGGGTCTGGCCCTGGAGATCATCTTCGGCTACCACCGGCCCCCGTCGCTTCCGCCGGCCGAGGTGACGATCGAGGTCGCGGGGCGCACCGCCGCCACGTTCCGTCTCGGCGCACGCCGCTCCCGCCTGCACGGTTTCCGCGGTCGGCCGGTGCGGGTCCCGGTGTGCAGCCAGGCAGAGCGCGAGCCCGTCGACGTGCGGATCCTGTCGGACACGTTCGTCCCCGCCGAGGTGGACGGGTCGGCCGACAGGCGCACCCTCGGCGTGCCGCTGCTGGGGATGCACATCGGCCTCGGGTCGGCCGCACGTCTCGCGAGGCTGTTCCCGGTGCTGCTCACCCCGCCGGTCCGCAGCGACTGGCACACGAGCTACGGCGCGCTGGTCGCGAACTCACGGTTCACGCAGGACTGGATCGAGCGGTGGTGGGACGCGGAGAGCGAGGTGCTCCACCCGCCGGTGACCATGCAGACCCCGGGTGAGAAGCGGCCCACCATCCTGAACGTCGGGCGGTTCTTCCCCGGCGACCACGGCCACTCCAAGAAGCAGCTCGAGATGGTGCGGGCGTTCCGGACCCTGTGCGACCGGGGGGTCGAGGGGTGGACGCTCCACCTCGCAGGTGGTTGCTCGGCCGACGGTGAGTCGTACGTGCGGCGCGTGCGCGACGCGGCACGCGGCTACCCGGTCGAGGTGCACGTCAACGTGCCCGGCGCCGAGCTGAGGCGGCTGTACGCGTCGGCCAGCATCTACTGGCACGCCTCGGGGCTGGGCGAGAGCGTCACCCGCCACCCCGACCGGTTCGAGCACTTCGGCATCACGACCGCCGAGGCCATGTCGGCCGGGGCGGTTCCGGTCGTGATCGGCATGGCCGGGCAGCGCGAGACCGTCCGCCACGGCGTCGACGGGTTCCACTTCCGGAGCCTCGGGGGCCTCACCGGCCTGACGCAGATGCTGATCGACGACGAATCCCTGCGCGCCCAGTGCTCGCGGTCGGCGAGCGCCCGGGCCCGGGAGTTCGCCATCGACGCGTTCGAGGAGCGCCTCGGCGACCTGGTGGAGCGGATCATGATGCTGCCGGACCGCACGGCCGAGGAGGGAGGCGCCCGGCTCGACGGAGACGGCAGCACCAGCGCTCCCCGCATCCCCGCCGCCGGCACGCCGGGGGTGCTGCAGGACACATGAAGCTCATCATCCAGATCCCGTGCCTCAACGAAGAGGCCCATCTACCGGCCACGCTGGCCGACCTGCCCCGCGACGTGCCGGGCTTCGACGCCGTCGAATGGCTGGTGATCGACGACGGTTCCACCGACGGCACGGTCCGCACGGCACGCGAGCACGGCGTCGACCACATCGTGAAGCTCACGAACAACAAGGGGCTCGCCACCGCGTTCCAGGCCGGGCTGGATGCAGCGCTCAAGTTGGGCGCCGACGTGATCGTCAACACCGACGCCGACAACCAGTACGCGGCGTCCGACATCGCATCGCTGGTCGCCCCCATCGTCGCCGGCCACGCCGACATGGTCGTCGGCGACCGACAGGTCACGACGGTCGAGCACTTCTCGCGCACGAAGAAGTGCCTGCAGCGTCTCGGCAGCTCGGTGGTGCGGCAGGCGTCGGGCACCAGCGTGCCCGACGCGACATCGGGTTTCCGGGCCTACAACCGCGAGGCGGCGCTGGGGTTGACCGTCGTCTCGAAGTTCACCTACACGCTCGAGTCGCTGATCCAGGCGGGCAAGAGCGCGGTCGCGGTCGGCCACGTGCCGGTCGCCACCAACCAGCAGCGGCGCGAGTCACGGCTGTTCCGCTCGATGTGGGCGTACGTCCGGCGCAACGTGGTGGCGATCTTCCGCATCTACACGAGCTACGAGCCGCTCAGCGTCTTCTCGCTGCTGGCTTCGCTGGTGCTTCTCGGCGCGCTCGCGGCCTGGAGCCCGTTCCTGTGGGACTGGCTGGTGCACGGCGACCGCTCCGGTCACCTCCAGTCGGTGATCCTCGGCGGCGTGCTGTTCATGGCCGCCCTGCAGATCTTCGCGCTCGGCATCCTCGCCGACGCCATCGCCGCGCACCGTGCGGTGTCGCAACGCACGCTCGAACGCGTGCGCCGGCTGGAGCTGCGCATGGGCGTCGAACCGACGCACTACATGCCCGGCCGCGAAGGGGGCACCACCCCACCGGTCGACTCGAGCGCTGAGGACGAGGGGGCCGCTACTGCGACCGGGGGGTCCTCGTCGGCCGCGCCTGCGGAGTCGTCTCGGGAGCGGGCGCCCCGAGAACCAGCGCCCGACCTCAGGGTCTGACCCCCGTCGCTCCCGGCGACCGTGGGGGGCCACATAGCTAGACTCCCGCGCTCATGGCTCTCTTCGGTCTCATGGTGGTGAGGAACGCTCATGATCTGCTGGGGGTGAACGTTCGCCATCATCTGGCCCAGGGCGTCGAGCGCTTCCTCGTCTACGACCACGCCTCCACGGACACGACGCGGGAGGTGCTCTGCGAGTTCGCGGACCAGGGCGTTCTCGAGTGGTCCGCGGTCGACGGTCCGTTCCGGTCCGAGGAGTGGTTGAACGAGCTCGCCATCGAGGCCTACATCCAGGGCGCGGACTGGGTGCTGCCCATCGACGCCGACGAGTTCTGGACCGCGGGACCGGGCCGCACGATGGCCGAGTGCGTCGCCGCCTCGGATGCCGGCGCCCTGAGAGCCCAGATGCTCACGTTCGTGCAGCAGCACGATCAGCTGGAGTCCACGCCCAAGGGGCTCCTGCGGATGGTCTACCGCATGGACGGGCTCTCCCGGGAGCAGCTCGCCGAGAACGAGCGACGCCTCAAGGACGGTGCGCCGATTCCGTTCTGGGCGGCGGCGTACGACCCCAAGTGCCTCAGCCGGGCGACGCCGGCACTCCACATCCATCGGGGTTCCCACTACGTCTCCGGGGTCACCGGGCCCATCGACCCCACCGTCGAGATCGTCTGCATGCACGCGCCGGTGCGCTCGCGCGCCGCGCTCGCCGATCGCCACCAGCCGTGGCCGCCGCTCGATCCCTCCCGGCGGCCGGGGCACTCGTGGCACCTCCAGCGGCTCAAGCGCGTCGGGCCGGATCCGGAGTCGATCGACCGCGAGTGGGCGTTGGTCAGCGCGGTGGACGATCGCATCGTGTCCTCGGATGTGCGTCTCGTCCACGACACGCGACTGCGGGATGCCGTCGCACCGTGGATCGACGACACCGGCCGGATCACCGGTCCACTGCCGGCCGTCGCCTCCCCGGAACGACGCACGCGCGGTCGGGAGGAGGCACTGAGTGCTGCGCTGCGGCACACGCGGCAACGGGTGGTGGATCTGGACCGCAGGCTCGGCGAGCTCGAGGCGGCCCAGGCCGCAGACGCCGACCGCTGGGCGCTCGAGGCTGCCGCGCAACGCGACGACTTCGAGGCTCGTGAACGGCAGTTGTCGGGGGCGCTGGCCGAGAAGGACGCGGAGCTCGACTACTGGCGGGATGTCGAGTCGGGCAAGGCGTACCGTCTGTGGCGCGCCTCGATCCGCCTGCGACGAGCCATGGGGGTGGTCCGCGACGGGCGCGGCTCGCAGGTGCCCGGTCGATCCGACGGCTCTCCGGACTCCGACCTGCGGGTCGATGTCCGGTCCATAGGCGCTGCGGTCCATGATCGGGGGTTCTCTGAGTCGGTGCGGCTCTTCGCCCCCGACGAGTGCAGGCGGCTCCTGTCAGTGCTCCGTGACGACCCGCCGGAGATCCACGACTGGGACAAGGACGGTGCCGCGTCCTCCCGTCCGCTCTACGAGATGGCCATGCATCCCGCGGTCGTCGAGGTCGTGCGGCACGCCCTCGGTCCCGATGTCGTCCTCTGGGGTGCGAGCATGGCCGAGCGACCTCCCGGCGCCGTCCACCCCTGGCACAGCGACTTCGAGAGCGTGCAGGCCGACGACGGGACGCTGTCGGTGTGGATCGGGCTCGAGAACTCATCCGCGGGCAGGGCGCTGCGCTTCGTCCCGAGGTCGCACCGGTTCCGGACGTCGCTGCAGCAGGCCGCGCGGGAGCACGGCGTCGGTCGGGGCGACGCCACCGACCGCGACGTCGAGGCGTGGGCTCGCGAGCACGGTTCGCCGGCCCCGATCGCCGTCTCGTCCGTGCGCGAGGGAGAGGCCGTGTTCTTCGACGGGCGTATCTGGCACGGCACCGTCAACGACACGGACGTGCCACGCACGGCGGTGCTGTTCCAGTACGCGCGGGCCGATCGGCCGATCAGGATCCCGGACCTGACCCAGCTCGAGTGGCCGTACCGGCTGCTCGAGGAGCCGCGGCCCGCCTGCCTCCCGGCCACCCCCGGCGGGGTCGCTCACACCGAGGCCAACCGCGTCGTCGGGCCGCCGCCGCGCCGGGACGGCGAGGCACCGCCCCTGGCGCCGAAGGCCCAGTCGCTGGGCCTCCCGGCGTCGACCGACCCGTGGACCGGCTGGAAGGCGTACCACCAGTTCAACGGCTCGACCCCGAACCTGGGGAACCTCTCCGTGCACTACTCCGTGCTCGGACCGGGGCGCTGCCCGCACCCGCCTCACGAGCACGACGACGAGGAGATCCTCGTCGTGCTCGACGGCGAGTGCGAGATCGTGCGGGTCGACGGCGCCGGCGACGAATCGGTGCGCGCCGCCCGGCGGGGGTTCATGTCCTACTACCCGACCGGCGCTCTGCACACCCTGCGGGCGGATCCCGACACGGATGTCACCTACCTGATGTTCAAGTGGACCGGGCGATCCGGCCACGCGACCGACGCCCTGCAGGCGGACGTCGTCTGCTACGACGACGCGCTCGCCGAACCGGCGGGCGGCGGTCCGCTGGGATTCGTCCCCGAGCTCCTCTTCGAGGGCCCCACGCGCTACCTCGAGAAGCTCCACTGCCACACCACCCTGCTCGGACCGGGCGCCGGGTACGACGCGCATCGCGACGACCACGACGTGGCGATCCTGCTGCTGGAGGGCACGATCGAGGTGCTCGGACAGCGACTGGGCGACAACTCGATCGTCTTCGTGCCGGCCGGGCAGCTGCACGGCATGCACAACCCGGGCCCGGGTGTCGCCCGCTACCTCGTCATCGAGTTCCACGGTCGGGCACCCCACTCGGTGGACCGGACGGGGTTCGAGTTCCTGGAGGTCTCGCCTACGCCGTGACCCGGCACTCCCGAGGCGCGGCGGTACGTCGCGACCGCGAGACGGCGGACGGCACCTCGCAGGCGGGTCACCCTGGTTCCGGCGTCCCGGCCGGCTCGTCGGCGCGGGTCGACGCCGCATGGGCGTCGAGGAGGTCGCGCGCCGCGCTGGTGGGCGACAGCTCGCCGGCCCGCACGGCGGCCTCGATGCCGGGCCAGCGCTCGCCGACCCGGGGGTCGGACCGGAAGTCGTCGACGAGCCGCTCGCGGATCTCGTCCCACATCCACGCCACCGCCTGGGCCGAGCGGAGCCGGTCGAGGGCCCCGCTCTCCCGCAGGTGGGCCTCGAGACGCTGGACCGCGTTCCACACCTCGTCGACGCCGCTGCCCTCGAGCGCCGACGCCGCCAGCACCGGCACCTGCCAGCCGGGGTGCTTGGGCCGCAGCAGGTGGACCGCCGCGCCGTAGTCGGCCACCGCCCGCCGGGCCGCCGGCGCCAGGTCGCCGTCGGCCTTGTTGACCACGATCACGTCGGCGAGCTCCATGATCCCCCGCTTGATCCCCTGGAGCTCGTCGCCGGCGCCGGGGGCGGCGATCAGGCAGAAGCAGTCGACCATGTCGGCCACGGCCACCTCGGACTGGCCGACGCCGACGGTCTCGATGATGATCACGTCGAAGCCCGCCGCCTCGCACAGCAGTGCGGCCTCGCGCGTGCGGCGGGCGACGCCGCCCACCGTGCCGCCGGACGGCGAGGGACGGATGAACGCCCGGGGGTCGGCGGCGAGGCGCGGCATGCGCGTCTTGTCGCCCAGGATCGAGCCGCCGCTGCGGCGGCTCGTCGGATCGATGGCCAGCACGGCCACCTGGTGACCGGCTGCGGTGAGGCGGCCGCCGAGCTCCTCGATGAACGTGGACTTGCCCGCTCCCGGTGTGCCGGTGATGCCCAGCCGGACCGCGTGGCCGGTGCGGGCCAGCGCATGGTCGAGGAGCGCGGCCGCCTCGGCCCGGTGGTCGGGCCGCGTCGACTCGACGATCGTGATCGATCGGGCGAGTGCCCGGCGATCGCCGTCGACGAGGCGCGCCGCCAGGCTCTCCGGCTCGCTCACGTCCGGTGCGAGCGCCCGGCGGGGGCGGCCGGGCACATCCCGGCACCGCGACGGCGGGGCATCGACGGGGGTCGCCACGCGCTCACGGCGGCGAAGTCTACGGCGCAGCCCGGGCCGGCCCGGTAGCGGCGGGCGCCGGCGGGTTCGGGATGGTGTCAGCTCGACCTGAGCGACGTGACGTCACCGATCACCCGCTCGAGGGTGCCGTCCTCGAGGCAGCCGACCAGGCGCCTCTCCCCGTGCTCCCCGAGCGCCGGGGAGATCGTGACCGTCCACGGCCCGCCGTCTCCGTCGCGGGCCACCGGGCCCGAGACCTCGCCGGGCACGGTGGCGGCGCACACGGTCCACAGGGCCTGGACGGCGGCCCCCTCGCCGCGCGGGTAGTCGCGGGTGGCGACGTCGAGCTCGACCACCGTCTCGGTGCCCTCGACCAGCTCGTCGGCCCGGTTCTGGGTCAGCTCGCGGAGCTGGCCCACGCCCAGGACGCCCACGAAGAGCAGCGCCACCATGGCGGCGAGCGCCTTCATCGCGGCCCCCCGCGGGACACCGCGCCGGGGCCGCGCAGCAGGTCGGTCGGGGCGTCCGCCGTCACGACGAAGCCGCCGTGGGGGAGCGCGAGGTCGTCGAGCTGCGCCGCGAGGCCCCGCTCGGCGACCGGCCGCACCGTCGCCCGGGCCACGCGCTCGACGCCCCAGGCGAGGCCCGACAGCAGGACACCGGCCCCCATGAGGACGGGCACGAACACGTTCATCTGGTTCGGGCGGCCGAGCCACTCGAAGCTGACGCGGGCGGGGGGTGCGGTCTCGTGGAACCGCTCGGCGCGACGTTGCCGCGCCCGGTGGCCGGGTGCGTCGGCCTGCCCGATGGCGGCGTCGAGCTTGCGGTCGACCACCCGGATGCGCTCGGCCAGCAGCCAGCCCATGACCGCCACCTCGGCGGCGATGAAGATGGCCGCGGCCGTCAGCGCGCGGTTCCACTCCCACCGGTACAGGTACACGAAGGTGTACGTCCCGGATGCGGCCAGCGTGGCGCCGGCGACGAGGGTGCGGATCAGCTTGGTGGTCATCTCGGGGCTCCCATCGCGACACAGGGGGCGGCGTGCGGGGGGCACGGCGTCGGCTCGGCCTCGGCGCGGCGCGGGCCGGGGGTGATGCGGCCGCGGGGCGTCGATCCGAGCGCGTGGACCGTCAGCCGGAGGTCGGCACCAGCCGGCGTGCCGGCCCGGGCAGCGGCCGGCCGGCGGGCGTCGACGAGATCACCGGCGCCGGCCGGCACACGGTGTGCGAAGGAACCCTCGCTGTCGGCGGCGCCGTCGGCGTCGGCGGGCCCCGGCGTGCCGCCGGGGACGGCCTCGACGGTGCCCGCCGTGCCGTCGACCGTGACGACCTGACCGACCTGGAACCGCTCGGTGGCGCCGGCCATGCCCACCACCACCGGCACCCCGTGCTCGCGGGCCAGGATGGCCAGGTGGCTGAGCGGGCTGCCGGTCTCGGCCACGAGCCCGGCCAGCCGGGGGATGACCGGTGCGAGGCGGGGGTCGAGGTGGCCGGACACCAGCACCGCGCCGGCGGGCGGTTCGGTGCCGATGTGGACCGGTCCCTCGCCGGTGCCCCCGCCGGCGCCCACCGCGCCGCTCGAACCGGCCGCCGTGCGGGCCGCCGCGACCGGCCGGCCGTCGGCGGTGAGCCGGAAGCGGGTCGGCAGCGGCCGGGCGGGCGCCTCGGCCGGGTCGGCCCTCTCGGTCAGGTCGAACGGGACGACCCGGTGGCGCACTGCGGTCCTCAGTTCCTCGACGCTGAGCAGCCGGACCCGGGCGGCGTGGACCAGCACGCCGTCCGTGGAGATCCGCTCGGCGAGGATCCAGGCGGCGCGGGCGGTCAGCTCCTGCACCCACCGGGCGCGGACCCGCAGCGCCTCGCGCACCAGGGCGGCGTCGTCGGCATCGTCACCTGCCCGGGCGTCGGGGCCGGCCGGCGACCGGTTCCCGCTCATGCCGGCGGCGACCTCCGCCAGCCCGGCGAGATCGGGTGGGCCGATCCGCGGCGGCGTGATCGCGAGCACGATCGGGTCCTCCTCGACCACCCGCTCCAGGTCGGTGCCCCGCGCCAGGGCGTCCCCGAGCACGTCGAGCGCCAGCGATGCGCCGGTCACGCCGCTGGTCTCGGACGGAACCACCAGCCCGGCGAGTGCCTCGTAGCCGTGGAGCGCCCGCAGCGCGATGCGGCCGGTGTCGAGCACCGAGAGCAGCTCGCGGTCGCTCATCCGCTCCAGCGGGGGAACCGCGGCCAGGTCGGCGTCGACCTGGGCGATGAGGTCCCGGGCGAGCACCGGCATGGCCCGGGCCAGCCGCCCCACCCGCCACGCGGCGCGCAGCCGGCGTGCCGGTGGCCGGGGGTCGAGCCGGCGCAGCATGCGACGGCCGAGCGACAGCTCGGAGCGGTCGAGGGCGCTCAGCAGCTCCAGGTCGGCGGCCGCCCAGCCGTCGACCGCGGTCACCACCGGCGACCGGCGCAGGTCACGAGGGGACGCGCTCCCCGTGAGGCGGAGCGCGTGCCGGAGGCCCTCGCGCAGGGGCGCCAGCCACAGGTCGACCTCGAGCGGCGCCAGCGGGTCCGGGAAGGTCTCGGCGACCGGCCCCGTCCCGAGAATCGGCCCGCGGGCCGCCCCGGTGGCCGTGGTGATCGGCCGGCTCTGCAGCAGCCAGAGCTCGCCGTCGCGGTCGACCGCCCACTCGATGTCCTGGGGGCCGCCGAAGGTGCGGGCGGCGGACGCCGCCAGCCCGGCGAGGCGGCGCAGCACGGACGACGGCGGGGGAGTGCCGTCGCCTGCGCTACGCACCTCGACGATCCGCCCGCGTGGCGTGAGGACCGCGGTCCAGCCGTCCTCGAGCCCGCTGACCAGGCGGTCGGGGGAGCCGTCGACGGCCGACACCAGCAAGCGGTCGGTGCGGCCGCTCAGCGGGTCGGCGCCGAAGAGGACACCGCCCCAGCGGGGCCGGAGCTGCGGCTGGACGAGGACCGCCATCGGCGCGTCCACGAGCTCGGTGCGATCGGCGGAGGCGAGCACCTCGTCGACGGCCGCTACCACGGCTGGCCAGCCGCGGACGTCGAGCACCGAGGTGAAGACCCCGGCCATCGACGACCCGTCGCCGTCCTCACCGGTGGACGACGAGCGGACCACCACGGGCCGGCGGCCGTCGTCGCTGAGCAGTCGCCACGCCACCCGCAGATCGTCGAGGGTGTCGGGGAACATCGTGGTGGTCGTGGTGGCCGCCGTGATGGTCGTGGTCGTGCCCGATCCGGCGCCGTCGTGGTGCGGCGCTCGGCGCGTGCGCGCGTCGGTCCAGCCGGTGGTGACCACCGCACCCGGCAGCACGGGCAGGCCGGCTCGGGCCGCCGTCGCCAGGTTGGCGGCCTTGGCGCCGGTGAGAGCGGCGTCGGTGGCGCCGTCCTCGCTGAGGAGCACCACATGGGGCCGGGGGACCAGGTCATGGCGTAGGGGGGCCTGTCGGGTCGCCATGTGACGAACATGCATCCGGTGACTTGCAGCCGGGTTGCTCCCGGCTTGACGCCCGGTGGCGCGCCCCTCGGCGGCGTCTGCGGTGGCGTTTGCGGTGGTGAGCGGCGGAAAGTCTGTGCTCGTCGAGGTGCGTTGCCAACCCGAGTGCGGAGGTTCCCGATGGCCGATCGCAGCCCCGAGGAGATGTACGCCGACTGGGTGGGGCATGACGCCTACGACCCGGACGGCAACAAGCTGGGTGCCATCCAGGACATCTACTTCGACGACGAGTCCGACCGGCCGTCGTGGATCACGGTCAACACCGGCCTGTTCGGCCGGAAGGTCAACTTCGTGCCCCTCGAGGGGTCGCGGACCACGGAGTCGGGCGAGGATCTCGTGGTGGCCTACGGCGAGAGCCAGGTGAAGGACGCACCGAAGGTCGACGCCGACGGCTCGCTCAGCGCCTCGGAGGAGCGGGAGCTGTACGCGCACTACGGGCGCCCGCATGATGGTGGTGCCGAGCGCGAACCGCGTGAGCGGGGACGGGTCGGGGCGGTGGCCGAGCGTGGCCCGGAGGGCGAGGGAGCCGAGCGTGAGCGGGAGCCCGAGCGGCCGGCCGGTGCGCCCGGTGGGGAGGCCGGTACGCAGGCCGGCGGTGTGCCGGCCGGAAGTGGTCTCCGGCTCCGGAAGTACACGGTGACCGAGGAGCGGACCATCAAGGTCCCGGTCACCCGCGAGGAGGTCCGGCTGGAGCGCGATCCCGACGCCGGGCCCGAGGGCGGGCCCGAGGGCGGCAGCGACCCGGCCACCTGACCAGCTCGCAGCACGCGCTGGCACGTGCGCTGTGCGGCTGCGCCTGGAGTGGCCTGCGTGGGGTCCACCAACGCAACGACCGCACAGGGGCGGGCGCATTCACGAGTGAACCCTGAAGGCCTGGGATCGGCCGCGACCGAACCGGAAGATCGAGTAGTCCCGGTCGAAGGCGATGGCTTGGTGCACGCCGAGCCGGATCATCACCGACCAGCTGGTGCGATCGACGATCGAGAAGTCCTGGTCCGGGAAGGCTGCCCCCGTGGACGCGGCGGCCTCGAGGTCCGACACGAGCGTGTTCTCAACGCGTGCGATCCCGGCACGGATGCTGTTGACCAGTCGTTCGGCGACGTCGACTCCCAGACGGCTCGCGGCCAGGTACCAGGTCTCGATCAGGACGTGGTCGGTGGTGACGAGCTGCCCGGTGAACTCTTCGAGGCGTGCGGCTGCCCGGGTGTGGCTCGCGTCGTCGCGATCGGCTGCTGCATACCAGGCCGACGTATCGACGAAGACGGTCACCGAGCGGACGTCACCCGGTTGGCGATCGCCCCGGCGACGGCACGCTTGCCCTGGCGTGCGATGTCGCTGCCGCCCGATCGGCCGATGCCGATGATGGCGGCCGGCGAGGCCTGCGGCTCGACGCCGGCGAGATCGTGATCCACCAGGCGCCGGATGTACTCGGCCATGGTGATGCCAAGACTCGCGGCCTTCTGCTTGACCCTGGCGTGCTGGTCGGGGTTGAGCGCGATTTGCGTTCTCATGATGTTACATCATAACATCACAACCGCCACGCAATTTCGGGATCGCTTTCCTTCCCCCGGAGTTGCGGCTCGACTTGGGTGAACGCGACCGCGGCGAGCGTGCGAGCGCAACCACTCCATGCAGAACGCGCTATCCCGCCCCGATGAGCACGAGTGCCCCACCCGCGATGACCATGGCGGTACCGCCGCCGACGAACCACCAAGTCGCGATCCGTAGGCTCCGCCGAGACGCCTGCATCATCCTGAGTGCCGTCTCGTTGTCGCATTCCACGTCACTCGCCAGGCCCCTTCGCGAGTGAGCCATGACGAGGCCCATGGCGATGAAGAAGAGCCCACCCAGAGTGTACGGCATCGGGTTTGGACAGTAGCCGGGCCTGTCCGGCTGAGACTCAGACCGGCGGCCCGCATGCTGCCGCGGTCCTTCATGGTCTGCGAGCGCGTTGGCGGCAGGAGCCGCCGACCGAGTGGATGGGCGGTCACGTCGTTCACATCGGGTCGGCTGCTCACCGTAGCGGCCCTGGTGAATTGGCCGTCCAGGTATCAGGCGGCAGGGCGGCGGGTGCGTAGGACGTCGAGGACCTGCCGGGCCGCCTCGGGGATGTTGGTCCCGGGGCCGAAGACCGCGGCCACCCCTGCTGACGCGAGCAGGTCGTGGTCCTGTGGGGGGATGACCCCGCCGCACACCACCACGATGTCGCCGCCGCCGGCGGCCCGTAGCTCGTCGATGAGCTGGGGGACGAGCGTGCGGTGGCCGGCGGCCTGGCTGGACACCCCGACCACATGGACGTCGTGGTCCACGGCGTCGCGCGCCGCCTCGGCCGGGGTCTGGAACAGGGGGCCGATGTCGACGTCGAACCCCAGGTCGGCGAACGCGGTGGCGATCACCTTGGCGCCCCGGTCGTGGCCGTCCTGGCCCAGCTTCGCCACCAGGATGCGGGGACGCCGACCCTCGGCCCGGGCGAAGGCCTCGACCTCATCGCGGACCGCCGCGAACTCCTCGTCGCCCTCGTAGGCCGACCCGTACACGCCGTGGATCGAGCGGGTCTCGGCGCGGTGGCGGCCGAACACCTTCTCCATCGCGTCGCTCATCTCTCCGACCGTCGCCCGGGCCCGGGCGGCCTCGATGCACAGGGCCAGCAGGTTGCCGTCCCCGGCGGCGCCGGCGGTCAGGCGGTCGAGCGCCTCGCGGCAGGCGCCCTCGTCGCGCTCCGCCCGCACCCGCTCCAGCCGGGCGATCTGGCTGCGGCGGACCTCGGTGTTGTCGATCGCCAGCACGTCGACGTGCTCGGGGTTCTCGGGCTGGTACCTGTTGACCCCGACGATCACCTCCTCGCCTCGGTCGATGCGGGCCTGCCGGCGGGCGGCCGACTCCTCGATGCGCAGCTTGGGCATGCCGGACGCCACGGCCTTCGTCATGCCGCCCAGCTCCTCGACCTCCTCGATCAGCGCCCACGCCTCCTCCGCGAGCCGCTGGGTGAGCGACTCGACGTAGTAGCTGCCGGCCAGCGGGTCGACCACCTTGGGGATCCCGGTCTCCTCGGCGAGGATCAGCTGCGTGTTGCGGGCGATGCGGGCCGAGAAGTCGGTGGGCAGGCCCAGCGCCTCGTCGAAGCTGTTGGTGTGCAGGCTCTGGGTGCCGCCGAGCACCGCGGCCATCGCCTCGACGGCGGTCCGCACCACGTTGTTGTACGGGTCCTGCTCGGTCAGTGACACGCCGCTGGTCTGGCAGTGCGTGCGCAGCATCGCCGACCGGGGGTCCTTCGGGTCGAACTGCGAGACCACCCGGTGCCACAGCAGCCGCGCCGCCCGCAGCTTGGCGACCTCCATGAAGAAGTTCATGCCGATCGCGAAGAAGAACGACAGCCGCCCGGCGAAGTGGTCGATGTCGAGCCCACGGCCGAGCGCGTAGCGCACGTACTCGAGCCCGTCGGCGATCGTGAACCCCAGCTCCTGGACCGCCGTGGCGCCCGCCTCCTGCATGTGGTAGCCGGAGATCGAGATCGAGTTGAACCGGGGCATGTGCTGCGCCGTGTGCTCGATGACGTCCGCGACGATCCGCATGCTGGGCTCGGGCGGGTAGATGTAGGTGTTGCGGACCATGAACTCCTTGAGGATGTCGTTCTGGATGGTCCCGCTGAGCTGGGCCTGATCGACACCCTGCTCCTCGCCGGCGACGACGAAGCACGCGAGGCACGGCAGCACGGCCCCGTTCATCGTCATCGACACCGACATCTTCTCCAGGGGGATGCCGTCGAAGAGGATCTTCATGTCCTCGACCGAGTCGATGGCCACCCCCGCCTTGCCGACGTCACCCTCGACGCGCGGGTGGTCGGAGTCGTAGCCCCGGTGCGTGGCCAAGTCGAAGGCGACGGAGAGGCCCATCTGGCCGGCCGCCAGGTTGCGCCGGTAGAAGGCGTTCGACTCCTCGGCGGTGGAGAACCCGGCGTACTGGCGGATCGTCCACGGCCGGTTGGCGTACATCGTGCCCCGGACCCCGCGGACGAACGGCGGGAAGCCGGGGAGCGAGTCGAGGTGGTCGATGCCGTCGAGGTCGGCGGCGGTGTAGAGCGGCCCGACGTCGATGCCCTCGGGCGTGTGCCAGGCGAGGCTCGCGGGGTCGGCGCCCTTCAGCTCCCGTGCCGCGAGGGTGCGCCAGTCGTCGAGGTCGGGCTGCTCGCTCACGTTCCCGATGGTACGGACGCCGGCGACCTCGCGACGAACCGGCGGCGGCACGATGCCCTGGTCCGCCGCCCCGCGTCGCCAGAGCGATCGGTGCCCTGACCTAGCATCCGACGGGTGCTCGACCAGAGACGTGCCGACCAGCTGTCGGTGCCGCGCTCGGGACCGTCGGCGGACGGAACGGAAGGCGAGGCGCCGGCGCCCCGGGCCGCTCGAGCGCGCCTGGGCGTCGACGCCGCGGTCCTCTTCGGTGTCTCCGGCATCGCGGTCACGCAGCCGGTGCTCGACCTCTTCGGCCGGAACCCGACCTTCTTCGTCGCCGGGCACTACACGACCCGGCAGATCGTGCTGTTCGGGATCCTGGTGGCGGTCGTCCCGGCCATCGTGCTGTTCGTGCCCGCACTGCTCGCGCGGCTGCTCCACCCCCGGCTCGCCCGCGGGCTCCACGGCCTGGGCGTCGCCACGCTCGCCGCGCTGTTCGGCCTGGCGCTGTGGCGGACGCTCGACCTCGACGCCGTTGCGCTCGCCGTCCCCGCTGCGATCTTGCTCGGGGTGGCCGTGGCGGTCGTCGAGTGGAGGTCGAGGCTTGCCCGGCAGTTCCTCGCCTACCTAGCGCTGGGCAACCTGGCCTTCGTCGTGGTGTTCCTGACGTCGAGCCCCACCGCCGAGCTCCTCACCACCGACCCGGTGGCCGGGCAGCAGGGCACTGTCGTGGTGCCGCCGCTCGAGGGGCCGGTGCTGATCGTCATCTTCGACGAGATGCCGGTGACGTCGATCATGCGCGGTGACGGCACGATCAACGACGCCCGCTACCCCAACTTCGCGCGCCTGGCCGAGCGCAGCACCTGGTTCCGGAACGCCGCGACCGAGTCACGGAGCACCCTGGTCTCGGCACCCGGGATCCTCTCCGGCGTCCTGGGCAGCAGCGAGGAGCCCCCGGTTCTCGAGAACTACCCGCGGAACTACTTCTCACTGTTCGGTGACCGCCATCCCGTCAACCGCTACGAGCTCGTCACCGAGCTGTGCCCCGCCGACGTGTGCGAGCCCGCCCCTGCCCGGCCGATGCGCCAGATGCTCGACGACGCATCGCTCGTC
Source organism: Acidimicrobiia bacterium (assembly GCA_046537875.1). GTDB lineage: Bacteria > Actinomycetota > Acidimicrobiia > Acidimicrobiales > VFJN01 > JBKHJZ01. Next base: position 29,566 of record JBKHJZ010000020.1, read on the forward strand.
TACCGGCACCGGATCCTGCCGTCCGAGCTGCGCGCCGGTCTGCCGCCGGTCGACACCGGCTGGGGTGACTTCGGCGCCGAGGCCACCCCGGCGGCACCCGCGGCCGAGGACGGCGACGCGTCCCCGTCGTCCGACGAGCCCTCCGACCCGTTCGCGAAGGCGCGCCAGATCGCCCACGAGGCGAACGGGAGCGCCGGACAGGCCGACGTGTTCCGGCACCAGGTCGAGCTCATCGACGCCTCGCCCTCGATCAACCTCCTCCACGTGCTGCTGCCGCACCATCCCTACCGGCTCACCCCGTGGGGCGACGGCCAGCTCCCCGTCACCCGCTTGCCGGACGACAAGGGCACCGGCGAAGAGAAGCTTCCCGGACCCGACGACCCGGCCCACGAGTTCCGGTACCGGCAGCTCTACGCGCTGCAGGCGATGCAGATCGGCGCGGTCGACGCGCTGGTGGGCGAGATGATCGACCACCTCGAATCGACCGGCGCGTGGGACAACGCGCTCGTGGTGGTGACGAGCGATCACGGCATCGACGCGACCGCTCCCGGCTTCAGTCGCTACCAGAACGAGGCCAGGTCCAACACCGACGAGCTATTCCGCATCCCGCTGTTCATCAAGGCGCCCGGGCAGACCGAGGGAGCCATCGACGACGCCCCCGCGTCGACCGTCGACGTCCTGCCCTCGATCATCGACCTGCTGGACATCGAGACCGACTGGGACGTCGACGGGCGCTCGCTCTTCGACGGCAGCGAGCCGGCGTTCGACCGTCACGTGCGCACCGGCGTCGACGCGGCGATGCGTGTCGCCGCCGCGCACGAGGCCCGGTTCCCCCGGGGCGACGACTGGGTGGCGCTGGCCGCGGTGGGCGAGGGGGAGGACCTCGTCGGGAGCCCCGTGACCGATCACCGGGTCGGCGAACCCAGCTCGCTGCGCTGGCGGCTCGACCACGGCGACGTCCTCGACGACCTCTCCGTCGCCGACGATCCGGTGCCCTACATCCTGGAGGGAACCGTGGAGGGGGACGGCGGCCGCCCACCCGAGCTCGTCGTCGCGATCAACGGACGGCTTGCGGGCACGGTCGGCGGCTACCTCCCCGCCGACGACCGGTGGCGCTTCACCGGCCACATGGCGCCGTACTTCCGGGACGGTCGCAACGACGTGGTCGCGTACGAGGTCGACCGCTCGGGCGCCGGGGCGGTGTTGCACCCCGTGCAGCAGGCCTGATCGCTCCCGCCGGTGCGGGGCCCGGAGGAGTCCGAGTCCCGCCG
>JBKHJZ010000139.1:0-8430 GCA_046537875.1 Acidimicrobiia bacterium
ACGTAGCCCACCGCCGCACCGAGGGCGATGGTGAGGACCACGACCGCCAACTCCCACCGGACGGTGGGCGTCGTACGCAGATCGAGCTCCACCCGGGTCCCCGACGACCGCACGGCGAACAGCGCGACCAGGGCGAGAACGATGGTGACCGTGCCGGCCAGGGCGCTCTCGGTCAGCCGTCCGCCACCCAGGTCGGCGATCGCGATCTGCACGATCGCCGACGGCCGGAAGGGGGCGCCCCACGGCGTTCCGGTGTTGGCCGACTGGTAGAGGAAGCTGTCGAGCCACGGCAGGAAGAGCAGGCCACCGGCCGCCACGGCGACGATCACCCGCAGGGTGGTCGGTCGCTCGGGGGGGTGCCACACGGCGCGGACCACGAGCAGCAGGCCGACGGCCGCCACCAGGTAGAACGACCAGTAGTGCGTCAGCAGCAGCAGGCCCGACACCAGCGCGATCGCGACGAGCCGGCCCGGCCGGGGCACGGCCAGGGCGTCGGTCAGCAGCAGGTAGCCGGCGACCACCAGCAGCATGACCAGCGAGTACATGCGGGCCTCGGTCGAGTAGCGCACGAAGAACGGCGACAGCGCGGCCACCGCGAGCGCCCACCGGGCACCCGACCGCCCGGCCAGCCGGCGGCCCGCGACCCACATGAGCGGGAGCGTCGCGAGCCCGAAGAGCGCCGACAGCGACCGGACCGCCAGATCGCCCTCGCCCGTCACCTGCATCCATCCGTGCAGGACGAGGTAGTAGAGCGGGGGATGGCCGTCGTGACGCAGCGCCTCGAACAGGTCCCCCACCGGCAGGGCGGCGATGTTGACGCTCAGTGCCTCGTCGAGCCACAGCGGCGAGCGCTGGACCAGCCGCACCAGCACGCCGACCGCCAGGACGAGCCCGAGTGCGAGCGGCACCAGCCACGCGGGCGATGTCGCGGTTCGATCGTCGGCGCCGCTCGGGGTCTCCCCCTCGTCGACACCCTCGGTGACCAGGCTGCGCACGAGGCGGGGATGCTAGCAACGGGCCCCGGCCTCGACCGCGCAGAGACGTCCGGTGAGTGGACCCCGCCCGACGACCCTTCGCTACAGTGTCTCGTCCCGCCGGCCCAGACGACGGAGTGCACCGCCTCGTGAGCGATCCCGACACCACTGCGCCCGCGGCGACCACGTCACCGGCCCCTCCCCGGGTGGTCGTCATCGGCGCCGGGCCCGCCGGCCTCACCGCCGCCTACGAGTTGTCCCGGTCCGACATCCCCGCCACGGTCCTCGAGGCCGACTCCGTGGTCGGTGGGATCAGCCGGACCGTCGAGCGCGACGGCTGGCGGTTCGACATCGGCGGCCACCGCTTCTTCACGAAGGTGACCCGCGTCGACGACTTCTGGCACGAGATCCTCGCCGACGACGAGTTCATGCTGCGGCCCCGCAAGAGCCGCATGTACTACAGGGGCAAGTTCTACGACTACCCGATCAGGCTGGGGAACGCCCTGCGCAACCTCGGTCCCGTCGAGGCGGCGCGTTGCGCCCTGTCGTTCCTCTGGGTGCGGGTGCGCCCGCCCAAGGACACGACGTCACTCGAGGGGTACATCGCCGCGAACTACGGCTGGCGACTCTACGGGCACTTCTTCAAGACCTACACCGAGAAGGTCTGGGCCACGCCGCCCTCGGAGATCTCGGCCGACTGGGGCGCCCAGCGCATCAAGGGGATGACGCTGTGGAGCGCGGTGTGGGAGCCGCTGCGGGCCCGCTTCGCCGGTGCCCGCGACCGTTCCAGGCAGGTCACGAGCCTGATCGAGCAGTTCCAGTACCCGAAGTACGGCCCGGGGATGATGTGGGAGCGGTGCCGCGAGCTGGTGGAGGCCGGAGGCACCAAGGTGATCATGCAGGCGCCCGTCGCGCGCATCCGTCGCGAGGGCGGCCGCGCGGTGGCGGTGGTGACCGAGACCGACGGGGTGACCACCGAGTACCCGGCCGACCACGTGATCTCGTCGATGCCATTCCCCCACCTCGTCAAGGCGATGGACCCGCCGGCCCCGGCCGAGGTCGTCCGGGCCGCCGACGATCTGCGCTTCCGCGACTTCCTCTCGGTGGCCCTGGTGGTGCCGGCCGAGAAGGTGCCGTGGAACGACAACTGGATCTACATCCACGCGCCCGAGGTCAAGACCATGCGGGTGCAGAACTTCGGCTCGTGGTCGCCCTTCCTGGTGAAGGACGGGCGGAACGTCCTCGGGCTCGAGTACACGGTGTCCGAGGGCGACGAGTGGTGGGCCGCCACCGACGAGGAGCTCATCGAGAAGGGCAAGGCCGAGCTCGAGGCGCTCGGGCTCGTGAAGGCCGCTGATGTCGAGGCGGGCTACGTCGTCCGCATGCCGAAGGCCTATCCCGTCTACGACGACACGTACCGCGACAACGTCGAGGTGCTGAGGTCCTGGATCGCCGAGAGCGCGACCAACGTCTGGCCGGTCGGCCGCAACGGCATGCACCGGTACAACAACCAGGACCACTCCATGTACACGGCGATGCTCACGGTCGAGAACATCGTCCAGGGCGCCGATCACGACATCTGGTCGGTCAACGTCGAGGAGGAGTACCACGAGGAGGGCACCGGCCCGACCGGGGGCGGCACGCGCGGAACCGGCCGCGACGCCCCGATCCTGCCCCGCCCCTCGAGCTGACCCGGGAGGGTCGCGTGACCGACGTTGCGCCGGCCGACCGTGTGTCCGAACCGTCGGCCCGCCCGATCGGTACCGATGCGGCACAGCAGGCCGGGAACCGCCACCCCGCCAGCGAGGTGCAGCGGGCCAGGGTGGTGCGCCGGTTGCTGCTCGTGGCCCTGCTCGCCTTCGCCGGCCGGGCGCTCTACGTCGTCACCGTGCTGCAGCACGAGCAGTTCCCGGACACGGCCCAGCATCACATCGGGCTCGCGCGGTCGTTCGACGAGCTGTACTACGTCGGCGGGGCCGAGGCCCTGGCACGTGGCGACGGCTTCCGGTTCCCGCTCCTCGCCCCGGTCGCCGAGCAGGCACCCCATCCGCCGCTGACCTCGGTGGCACTCGCACCCGTCGCCGCGCTCACCGATCACGAGCTCCCGATGCGCCTCCTCGTCGCCGCGGTCGGTGCGCTGGTGGTGCTTCTCGCCGGGCTCGTGGCGCTGGCCGTGGCGGGTCCGGGACCTGCGTATGTGGCGGCAGGCGTGGCGGCCCTCTACCCGAACCTGTGGATGAACGACGGGCTGCTCATGTCCGAGACGTTCGCCGCCGCCGGCACGGCCGGCGCGCTCTTCTGCTCGTACCGGTGGATCGCCACCCGGCAGTGGGGCTGGGCCGGTGCCGCCGGCGGCGCCTGCGCGCTCGCGGCGCTCAGCAGGGCTGAGCTTGCCCTGCTCGTCCCGGTGATGGTCCTGCCGCTGATCCTCACGGCCAGGTCGGTTCCCCGGTGGCAGCGGGTGCGGCAGGCGGCGGTCGCCAGCGCCGCCGCGGTCGTGGTGGTCTCGCCCTGGGTGATCTACAACCTGAACCGCTTCGAGGAGCCGGTGCTGCTGTCCCACGCCGACGGCGACGTGCTCGTGGGCGCCAACTGCGACGCCACCTACAGCGGCTCCTGGCTCGGCTTCCACCACGGCTCCTGTGGCGAGCTGGTCGACTCGGACGACCTCCCGCTCGACCGGTCGGTGCGGGCGGCCCACAAGCGGGAGGCCGCGCTGCGGTACATCGGTGACAACCTCGACCGGGTGCCGGTGGTGGTGACCGCCCGCGTGGGCCGGATGTGGGGCGTCTACGGGCAGGGCCAGATGGCCCGGATCGCCCAGGCCGAGGGACGACCCGTGGCTGCTTCGATCGCAGGCCTCGGCATGTTCTGGGCGCTGGTCCCGGTCGCGATCGTGGGCTTCCGGTCCCTGTGGCGACGGGGGGTGAACACCCTGCCGCTGCTGGCCCCGTTCGCCGTGGTCACGCTCAACGCAGCCCTCTTCTTCGGGCTCACGCGGCACCGGATCGGCGCCGAGGTCCCCCTGGTGGTGCTCGCGGCCGTCGGGCTCACCCGACTCGGCGATGCGTTGCGCAGGCGCCGGACGGAGGGCGCGCCGCGCGCTCCCCAGGTTGCCTGACCGCTTCCGCAGGGCTCACCAGTCGGCGTCCATCGACACCGGCACGTCCGGAGTCCGGGCCGGCGACGGCGCCCCCGACCGTTCGCCACGGTCGTCGCCGGTCCGAGGTCTCGCGGCCGCCGGCTCCGCGGGTCCCCGGGCGCGCCGGATCGCCGCCACCAGCGCCACGGCGGCGGTGACGGCCAGCACCGGGTACATCGGCATCTTGAAGCGGGGCTCGCCGAACGTGACCAGCGGTGACAGCAGGTGCACCGGCGCGGTGGCGACGAAGAAGGCCCATGCGTGCGGCGCGTCGAGCGTCCGGCGCCTCGACACCAGCACCGCGACACCGGCCAGCGACCCTGCGACCACCAGGTAGTAGTAGCCGTCGGCCAGGAGCTCGAGCGTGTCGACGGTCGTGGCGGCGAACAGGGGCCGCTCGCCCCAGTCGGATGCCACGTAGAGCCCGTCGTGGTCGTCTCCGAGCGTGTAGCGGGCCCGGTCGGGGACCAGACCGATGGCGGTCCCGGGTTCGTCCCGGATGAACGTCCACGCACGGTCGAGCGCTTCGGACTGCCGGCGCACCTCGAGCTCCGGCCTCTCGCCCTGCCCGACGTCTTCAAAGCAGTAGTCCGGGAGTGCGTACCCGCCGGTGGCACCGGGATGGTTGCCGATGCACAGGTTGTCGCCCAGGTTGAGCGACAGGAGCACGGGCGACTCCATGCGCAGCGTGCTCAGCACCGACCAGGGCGCCACCACGAGCACCATCGCGGCCAGGCCGAGCCCGACCCGTCGCAGCGCGGGGACCACGCCGGCGTCCCACCAGAGCACGAGGAAGAGCGGTGCGATCACCAGCGACACGGGTCGGATCAGCACGGTGACGCCCAGCAGCACACCGACCGTGGCGACCCGGAGCCACCCCGGGCGACGCGCGACGGCCGGCGTGGCGAGCGCCACCAGGAACATCGTGGTGAGGACCACCAGGAAGAGGGTCTCGGTGAGCACCACACCGCTGTGGAACACGAGGTTCGGCCACACCGCGGCGACGGCCGCAGCCGTCAGGCCGACCGCCGTACCGGCCAGCCGGCGCCCGAGCGAGAAGACGAGCAGGACGAGGACCGTCGACAACACGACGTTGGCCGCGATCGCCAGGTCGAACGTGGTCGGGCTCCCGGGCACCGCATCGGCCAGCCACACGACGCCACCCAGGAACAGCGGGTACCCGGGCGGGTAGTACGCGGTCGGGCCCTGGTTCGCAGCGTCCCCGTAGCTGTAGCCGTTGCCCTCGGCCAGGTTGTCGGCCAGCACCATGTAGAAGACGGGATCGCGCAGCTCCCGCGGCTCCTCGGCCGACAGGCCCCAGAGGACCCGGAGCACCGCGGCCACCGCGACGATCGCCGCCAGGGCGAGCCGGGCGCGGCGGTCGAGCACCGGCAGCCGTGGCAGCGCCCGGCGCCACCACCGCGTCGGCCAGCGCAGGACGTCACCCGCCATGACGATCGAGCCTCGCGATGCACAGCACCGAGGTGCCGAACGGCAGGCCGATCCGGCCCAGCACGCTCCGCTCGGCGCGCGTCAATCCCATGGCCAACGCGTCCAGGACGCGCGACGTTCGGTCGAGCCGCGGCGCCGCGTCCCCGGTCGCAACCAGCCGCCGCCGGAGCCATGCCGCCGGGACCAGCCAGCTGAACACGTGGGTGAGGACGACGGGGGCGAAGCCGGCGGTCGCCAGCTCGGCCCGCAGGGAGCGCCGGGTGTAGCGCCGGACGTGTCCGAGCCGCTCGCCGGCAGCGCCCCCGAGCCAGCGGTGGGCCGGGACCGTCACCACGAGCCGGCCGTCTGGAGCCAGGACCCGGGCCGCCTCGTCGAGAGCCCGCCGCGGATCCTCGAGGTGCTCGATCACGTCGAGCAGGCACACCACCTCGGCGGCGCCGCCGGCGAGCGGGACCTGGTGCACCGAGGCTCGCACCGCGTCGAAGCCCCGGAGCCGCCGGGCGCGGGCGACGAGGTCGGGACTCCGATCCAGCACGGCCGCCCGGTCCGGCGGCCACCCGAGCATGGCGGTCACGCCGCCCGATCCGCCACCGAGGTCGATGAGCCAGCCACGCTCCGGGCGGGGGGTTGCGGTCCGCCGCAGCGCGGTCGCCACCAGGGCCGCCGTGCTCCTGAACCACCAGTTGTTCCGGAACGACCAATCCGAGTCGTCGGACCCCGGCCGCAGCTCGGCCCTGCCGACGTCGAACACTTCGGCCGCTCCGGCCACATCGACGGCGGCGGCGACCCCGCCGGCGCGGGCGTCGGTTCCCGGTCGCGGTGCACCGTCGGTCCCGGTCGATGCGCGAGCGCGCTGCTCCTCGGCGGCCCGCCGGGCCGATCGCCGGATCCGCGGGATGGCCAGGACCATCGCGAAGCCGTCGCGACCGACCTTGACCTTCGACCGCTCGTCATGGCGCCAGTTGACCGGCACCTCGACCATGGCCAGGCCGAGCGCCTGGGCCACTGCGACGACCTCGGCGTCCCAGGCGAACCCCTCCTCGCGGCAGTGGGGCAGCACGGCGTCCCACACCTCCCGGGGCGCGACCTTCGCCCCGCACTGGGTGTCGACCACGCCGGGTGTCACCAGGGCCTGAAGGGTCCGGTTGTACGTGCGACCGAGGAGCATCCGGACGGAGCCCTCGGGTTGGACGAGCCTGGAGGTCGCGAGCTCCCGGGAACCGATGGCGAGTGCCCGGGCCCGGACCGCAGCGTCCGCGATGCGTTCGAGGTCGTCGAGCGGTGTGGAGAGGTCGAGGTCGCAGAAGCCCCGGAGGGGCGCCCGGAGCGACCGGAGCCCGGCGGACACGGCGGCCCCCTTCCCGGCGTGCCGCCGCCGCAGCAGGCGTGCGGGCGCACCCGGTGCGGCGGCGATCAGCTCGTCGATGCGCTCGGGTGTGTCGTCGGTGCTCCCGTCGTCGACGAAGACCAGCTCGCTGCCCGCCGGCAGCCCGTCGACGAAGTCGATGAGCCGCTTGCCGTAGTCGGCCAGCCGCACGGCCTCGTCGAACACCGGGACCACGAGCCCCAGCGGGGTCCGGTGGTGATCGGTCACTGGACATCCTCCACGAGGTCAGCGGGCAGGGCCACGATCGGCCGATCGGTCACCGACCTCACCTGCCGTCTTGCGCTCGCGGCGACGGACGCCGGCAGCACACGGGCCATCACCGCTCCTCCAGGGGCTGCGCGAGCACGGCGACGGTCAGGAACGTGGCCTTGTAGTGGAGGTCCGAGTAGCGGGAGAGGCGCGTCGCCCACGGCTCGCGCACGACGAGGAGGTCCCTGTCCACGAGCGACCGCAACGTCCCGGTGCCCAGCATGTACGTAGGGTCACGGAGGCGAGAGGATGGCACGTCGACATCATCGCCGCCGTCCGCCGCCCCGTCGGTGCGCACCACCAGGCCCCCGCGGGCGATGAAGGGGGCGAGCTGCTCCTCGAGGGCGGCGAGCTCGGCGGCCTCCTCGTCGCTGAGCCCGTCGACGAACGCGATCCGGCGCATGCCCGGCGGCACGTCGCGCGCCCCGCGGCCCTCGCGCAGCAACAGCCGCACGGATGCCCCACCCTCGTACTCCCGCGGGTCGCCCACCTGTCGCACCATGCCGCCCGCGTTGACGTACCAGGGCACTCCCAGCCTCCGGAGCTCGGCCATCACCGGACCGCTGTAGGGCTCGAACGGCCGCAGATCCCGAACCTCGAGGAGGACCCCGGACTCCTCGCGCAGCACGTCGAGCTGCGGGAGCAACTCCTCGACGACCGGGATGGCCTCGGCGTCGGCGCTCGGCCCCGACCCCGCGTTCATGGTCGGCAGGTTCAGCGCCCCGAGCAGCACGGCCGCCGCCGCGACCGCCACCAGCCCGGCCCTCGCCGGCGCCGTCGGTCCCCGCGTCCGGTCCGGCTGTTCACCCTCGCCCCGGCGCCACCCCACCAGGGCCAGCACGAGGGCGAACGTGACGAACACCGCCAACGGCCACATCCAGAGCACGTGGTGTGCCGCCACGCCGAAGATGCCGACGGGCATCGTGGCGGCCGCGACCAGGGCGACACAGAGGGCGACGAGCCCGGTGAGGGCCGCCATGCGTCCGGGCCCGTCGCCGCGCCGATGGGTGCCCGCCACCGCCACCACGAGCGCCCCCGCCACAACCACCAGGGACACCGACGACACCAGGAGGGAGGGCAGGACCTCGAGGCGCTCGCCCGCCTCGGGCAGCGATGGGCGACCCCACCAGGGAGGCAACGCCAGGATCTGGGCCAGGAACCGGGGGGCGCGGGCCAGGCCGACCGTCTCGCGGGCCTCGCCCACACTGCTCACCAGCCGGCCCAGG
>JBKHJZ010000140.1:0-8411 GCA_046537875.1 Acidimicrobiia bacterium
GGTTGCAGAACGGTTCCGATACTGAGATGCCGAGCGAACCGGCGCTGACCGCTAGTCGCGACCGTCGGGCGGGCCGACCAGGACGACCCACGCCACGATGGCGAAGAGCACCAGGAACAGCAGCGCCCGGACCAGCGTGAAGAGGAACCCGAGCAGTAGGCGGAGCGCCAGCCACGCCAGGACCAGGACCACCAACCCCACCACGATGCGCGCGGTGAGCGACATGCGAGGTGGTGCGGGGTTCGCCATGCCGTCAGCCTACGCAGGGCGGGCAGGCACGGTGTGGAGGGACGGCGGGCTCATGCGATACCCCTATCCGCCGACGCCCTTGCGGATCACGTCGACCCGCTGCTCCGAGCGGTTGGCGTCGGCACCCTGGCGCGCCAGCAGGCCGCTGCGGTCGCGCTCGGCGGCCTGGCGGGCTGCGTCGCGCGTCGACCGGGCGCGCTCCAGCGCGGCGTCGACGCCGTGCTCGGCGATGTACTCCGCCCACTCGACCAGGGCGTCCACCATCTCGTCCTCGGCCACCACCGCCACGTTCTGACCGCGCACGAACAAATGACCACGCCGGTTGCCGGCTGCGATGCCGAGGTCGGCGTCGCGGGCCTCACCGGGACCGTTCACCACGCACCCCATCACCGCCACCTGCAGCGGTAGCCGGCGCTCGCCGAACGCCTCCTGCGCCCGCTGCGCCACCTCGATCACGTCGATCTCGGCCCGGCCACACGAGGGGCAGGCGATGAGGTCGACGTTCCTGCGCTGGCGCAGGCCCATCGACTCGAGCAGTGTGCGGCCGGCGCGCACCTCGTCCACCGGGTCGGCGGTGAGGCTGTAGCGGATCGTGTCGCCGATCCCCTCGGCCAACAGGGTCCCGATGCCCGCGGTGGCCTTCACCAGGCCGCCGGGGGGCGGCCCCGCTTCGGTGACCCCGAGGTGGAGCGGATGGTCGACCGTGTCGGCGAGCTGGCGGTACGCCTCGATCATCAGCGGCACCGACGACGCCTTCACCGAGATCTTCACGTCGTCGAAGCCGACCTCCTCGAACCAGGCCAGCTCCATCTGCGCCGACTCGACCATCGCCTCGGGGGTGACCCGGCCGCCGTGCTTCGCGTACAGGTCGGGGTGGAGCGACCCGCCGTTGACCCCGATGCGGATCGGCACGCCGCGGTCCTTCGCTTCCCGGGCGACGAGCTTGATCCGGTCCGGCTTGCGGATGTTCCCGGGGTTCAGGCGCAGGCAGTGCACCCCGGCCTCCAGCGCGGCCAGGGCCATCCGGTGGTTGTGGTGGATGTCGGCCACGATCGGCAGCGGCGAGCGGGGCACGATGCGCGCCAGGCCCTCCGCCGCCTCCACCTCGTTGCACGTGCACCGCACGATGTCGCAGCCGGCCATCGCCAGGTCGTAGATCTGCTGGAGCGTGCCCTCGACGTCCGCGGTCCTGGTGGTGGTCATCGACTGGACGGTGACCGGCGCCCCGTCACCCACGGGAACGTCACCGACCATGACCCGGCGGGTCTTGCGGCGGGGGTGGGAGGACTGTCCGAGCTCCATGGGGCTGCTTCCGGTGTCGATGGGCCGGGCGCCCGGGTCGGCACCCGACGGTCAGAGGTTGATGGGGTCGACGATGTCCAGGTAGATGGCGCTCACGCCGAGCAGGACGAGGCCCATGATCACGGCGTAGGCCAGCGGGAGGACCTTGGCGATGTCGGCGTGGTACCGCGTGTCCCGGCGGGAGCGGAGCCGCTCGTAGATGGCGACCACGGCGTGACCACCGTCGAGCGGGGGCAGCGGCGCCATGTTGAGGATGCCGATGAACACGTTGATCATCACGAAGAAGACGAGGAACGGGGCGGCACCGCTGTCGATGAAGTGCTGGCCGAGGTTCACGATGCCGATGATCGAGATCGGCCGGTTCCCCTCGTCGCGGTCGGACGTGGTCGGCTCGTCGCCGCTGCCGTCATCGGTCGCCGACCGCACGTTGGCCGCGTAGTCGCTGAGCCCGTCCGGGCTGAACAGCCGCCCCATCGCGGCGACGGTCTCCCCGGCGAACGAGGCCAGCTCCCCGGGCGCCCGGGCGAGGGCCGTCCCCACACCGATCGGGGAGTCGTCGAGCCCCGGCACCGTCCCCACACCGAGGAACGGGCCGCCCGGCTCGCCGCCCTCCGAACTGGCCGGTCGGGCGCCCAGCTCGACCGGAACCTCGCGGACCTCCCCGTCGCGGGCGACCTCGAGCACCAGCTCGTCGCCCACGTCGTGGCCGGCGATGAACGTCCTGAAGTCGTCGTGCGCCGACGCCGGGCGCCCGTCGATCACCAGGATCTCGTCGCCGGAGCGGAGCCCCGCACGCTCCGCGGCGCTGTCCTCCACGACCGTCGTGACGTCCCACGACTCCGGGCGCTCGTCGTCGCCGGGCAGCAACGATCCGCCCGGATAGCCGACGACACCGAGGAGCACGACGATCAGGACGAAGCCCTGGACGAAGTGCATGATCGAGCCGGCGCTGACCACCAGCAGGCGCCGGGGGAACGACTGCTGGCGATACGTGCGTGGCTCGTCGGCGGGATCCACCTCGTCGAGGTTGTTCATGCCGATGATCCGCACGTAGGCCCCCGCGGGCAGCACCTTGAGGCCGTACTCGGTCTCGCCGCGCCGGAACGACCAGATCTTGGGACCGAACCCGATGAAGAACTCGGTCACCTTCATCCCCGACCACCGGGCCGTGAGGTAGTGGCCCAGCTCGTGCAGGAAGATCATGACCACGATCCCGGCGATCACCACCAGGACCGACCACCCGAAGAACAGCCCGAGGCCGACGAAGAACGCAGCCAACAGGCCGAGGCGCACGGCGCTCGTCCGGTAGCCCGGCCGGTCGTCGACCGGGGTGGGGCGTCGGTCACCGGGACGCTGGTGGCGGGTCGCCGGCGGCCAGCCCGGGCCCACGTCACGCCCCCCGTCGCCCGACGGCGCGGGGGTCCCCGCATCCGCAACGGCGGGCGGGGTGTCGTTGCGGTCGGTGTCGGTCATCCAGCGGTCCTCTCGATCGTGCGCCGGGCGGCGTCGCGGCCGCGACGGTCGGCGTCGATCACGGAATCGACGCCATCTGCACGGCCCCCATCATGCCGGTCGAGGACCGCTTTCAGGACGTCGGGGATCGCCGACCACCCGATCTCGCCGCCCAGGAAGGCGGCCACCGCCTCCTCGTTGGCGGCGTTGAGCAGCGCCGGCGTCAGCCCGCCCGAGCGTCCGGCCCGGTACGCGAGGTCCAGGCAGGGGAAGGCCTCGCGATCGGGCGGCTCGAAGTCGAGCCGGCCGCAGGTCGCCCAGTCGATGCGGCCGAACGGCGTGCCGATCCGGTCGGGCCAGGCCAGCGCGTAGCCGATCGGCAGCCGCATGTCGGGGAGCGACATCTGGGCGATGGTCGACCCGTCGGACATCTCGACCATCGAGTGCACGATCGACTGCGGGTGGACCACGACCTCGATGGCGTCGTAGCCCACGCCGAACAGCTCGTGGGCCTCGATCACCTCGAGGCCCTTGTTCATGAGGGTCGACGAATCGACCGTGATCTTCGGGCCCATCGACCACGTCGGGTGCGCCAGCGCGTCGTCGACCGTCACCGACCGCAGGTCGTCACGCGTCCGCCCCCGGAACGGGCCACCGCTCGCCGTCAGCACGATGCGCGCCACCCGGGACGGGTCGCCGCTCGCGTTGGCGGACAGGCACTGGTGGATCGCCCCGTGCTCGGAGTCGACCGGCACGATGTGGCCGGCCCCGGGACGCCCGAGGGCCGCCTGCACGACCGGCCCGCCGGCGATGAGCGACTCCTTGTTGGCCAGCGCGAGCCGCGACCCCGCCTCGATGGTCGCCAGCGTGAGCCGCAGGCCGGCGAAGCCGACCACGCCGTTGACGCACACGTCGGCGGCCCGCCCGAGGTCGGCGAACGCCGCCTCGCCGGCGCGCACCTCGGTGCCCGACGGCACCCCGGCCACGACCTCGTGGACCCTGGCCTCGTCGCCGACCACGACCAGCTTGGGGCGCACCTCGCGGGCCTGGGCGACGAGCCGGTCGACCGACGAGTGGGCACCGAGCGCCACCACGTCGAAGCGCTCGGGCTCGGCGCGGACGACGTCGAGCGTCTGCGTGCCGATCGAGCCGGTCGAACCGGCGACGGCGACCGTCGTCAGGGGCACTCGGCCAGGCTACCGACGGGAGGGCTCAGCCCAGGAAGAAGTCGCTCACCCGGGACAGGTACCACATGGCGGGCAGCACGAAGAGCAGGCCGTCGAAGCGGTCGAGCATCCCGCCGTGCCCGGGGAGCACGGTCCCCATGTCCTTCAGGCCGAGATCGCGCTTGAGCTTCGACTCGGAGAGGTCGCCGAGCGGCGCCACCAGGGCGACCAGCACGCCGACCTGGAGGCCCTCCTGCCAGGTGTCGAACGGCGTCACCCCGGCGAGCGAGAACACCACCCCCGCCACGACCGCCAGGAGCATGCCGCCCGCCAGCCCCTCGATGGTCTTGTTGGGGCTCGCATCCGACAGCGGCCGCGACCCGGCGCTGCGCCCGACGAACAGCGCACCCACGTCGTAGCCGACGGTGGGAACGACCGCGGCGAGCAGCAGCGCCACGCCGTTGGGCGCGCTCAACAGCAGGGCCGCGAAGCTGCCGAAGATGCCGACCCAGCAGATGCCGATGAGGCTCACGCCGATGTTGGCCACCGGGCGCTCCCCGCCGGCCCCCACGATGTACCAGAGGAAGCACACCGCCACCGCCAGCACCAGCGCCAGCGGGATGGCGTGCTCGCCGTAGTTGTAGGCCGCGAGGACGGTGCCGACCGTGGCCACCACGCCCACCGGCAGGAGCGGCTGGAAGCCGGACTCGTGGGCGGCGACGAACCACTCGTAGGTGGCGTAGCCCAGCACCGCGACGGCGACGGCCATGGCCCCCACCGGGCCGCCCACCCAGAACAGGGCGAGAGCGGTCGCGGCGAACGCGACGCCCACGCCGACGGCCGTCCGCAGGTCGCGATCGGACGAGCGTCCGGAACGCACCCGGCGTGGCGCCGCCACCGCACCACCGGGGCCACCCGCGAAGAAGCCGGCCTCACCGTGGCCGCCGTACGGGTCGTCGTAGGCGTCGCCGTAGCCGGTGCCGTAGTCGTCGCCGTACGCCTGATCGCCGTACACATCGTCGCCGTAGGGATCCGTGGCGTACCCGTCGGGGTCGTAGGTGTCGTCGTAGGCCGTCGGCGCCGCGTACCCCGATGCGCCGTTCACCGGCGAGTCCCGCCCGGGGCCGGGCTCGTCGCCGAAGATCGAGCGGCCCGGTGCGGGGTCGCCGGGGTCGCCCTCGAAGCCGGCAGGGGCGCCCCGGCCGGGGGCCTGCCCCCCCGCATCGGGGACCGGGTCCGGTGGCCACCCGGGCCGGGTCGGCCGGGCACGGGGCGGCTCGGCCGGGTCGTCACGCCACCGGGGGTCCGATCCGGCGAACGTCGCCCAGGCGCTGTCGTCGCCCTCGCTCGGGGGTCGACGATTCATGTGCGGGACCTCCTCTGCGGCGGAGCCGGCCCAGTGGGACAGCTCGGGCGCCTCGGTGCGGGGCTTCACGGGGACGACCGGCGGGCGCTCGATGGTGGTGGGATCATCGTAGGAGTCGAGCGGGAACCGCAGCGCCGGGCGCGGACCGTCACCGGGCGGCGGTGCCGGGCGGTCGCCGTAGCGGGGCTCACCCTCACGGCGACGCCGCCGGACGTCGTCGCGCTCGAGCGCCTGGGCCGCCTCGTCCTCACCGATCAGCCGGACGCCCTCGGTGGGATCGCGATGGGGTTCCTCCTGGCGGCGTCTCCGATCCCTCACTCCGATCTCCCTCTCGTCTCAGCGAGCCAGCACACGGCAGGCTGCCGCACTCGTCCATCGTGCACCTGTGCGGAACCCCGGTGGTGGCATCCCGCCCGGAGCCCCGGCCACGCCGGGCCGGCGGGACGTCAGATCTCGAGAAGCTCCCGCTCCTTGTGGTCGAGCGCCGAGTCGACCTCGGCCTCGTACTCGTGCGTGAGCTTGTCGACCTCCTTCTGCGCGCGGACCAGGTCGTCCGCGGAGATGTCGCCGTCCTTCTCCAGCGCCTCGAGGTCGTGGCGGGCGCTGCGGCGCACCTGGCGGATGGCCACCCGGCCGTCCTCGGCCATGGACCTCACCAGCCGCACGAGCTCCTTGCGGCGTTCCTCGGTGAGAGGCGGGAAGTTCAGGCGGATGACCTGGCCGTCGTTGCTGGGCGAGAGCCCCAGCCCGCTCGCCTGGATCGCCTTCTCGATCGCGCCGAGCGACCCCTTGTCGTACGGGCTGATCACCAGCATGCGGGCTTCGGGGACGGTGAACCCGGCGAGCTGCTGCAGCGGCACCTCGGTGCCGTAGTAGTCGACGGGGAGCTTCTCGACGAGCGCCGGGGCGGCTCGGCCCGTCCGGACGCCCGTGAACTCGGAGCGGGCGTGAGCCACGGCCTTGGCCATCTTCTCCCTCGCCTCCTCGAACACCATCGAGATCATGTCGTCGCTCACCGGAGCTCCTTGTCGAGGGCGGTCGGACCGGCCGCGCGGCCCGCTACCGGATCAGCGTACCGATGGCTTCGCCTCGCACGATGGAACGGATGTTGCCCTTGCCCATCAGATCGAACACCACGATCGGCAGCTTGTTGTCCATGCACAGCGTGATCGCGGTGGAATCCATCGCTCTGAGCCCCCGGTTGAGCACGTCGAGGTAGCTCACCTCGGTGAGCCTCGTCGCATCCGGGTTGGTCCGCGGGTCGTCGGAGTAGAGGCCGTCCACCCCCGAGTGGGTCCCCCGCAGCACCACGTCGGCCTCGATCTCGACCGCCCGCAGCGCCGCCGCGGTGTCCGTCGTGAAGAACGGGTTGCCCGTGCCACCCGCGAAGATGACCACCCGACCCTTCTCGAGGTGCCGGATCGCCCGCCGGCGGATGTAGGGCTCGGCGACCTGCGCCATGTGGATCGCGGTCTGCACCCGCGTGGGTTGCCCCAACCGCTCGAGCGTGTCCTGGAGCGCCAGCGCGTTGATGACCGTGGCCAGCATGCCCATGTAGTCGGCCTGTGCCCGGTCCATGCCCGCACCGGTGCCGGTCATCCCCCGCCAGATGTTGCCCCCGCCGACGACCACCGCCACATCCACACCCAGGTCACGGACATCCGCGATCTCGGTGGCGAAGAACTCGGCGACCGCACCGTCGATCCCGTGGCCCCCCGTGCCGGCGAACGCCTCGCCGGACAGCTTGAGCAGGATGCGCCTGTAGACGGTGGTCACGCTCTCGCTCCCCTCCGTCGCGCGAGCTCCCCGGGAACGGGGCAGACCCCGGGCGGGGGGCGACACCGCACGGTCGTGGCTGGCGTGATCACGACCGCCGCCGACCTCAGCTTCCGATGTAGATCTGCGCGAACGAGACCACCTTGGCGTCGGCGCGCTCGGCGAGCTGGCCGATGGTCTGCTTCTCGTCCCGGACGAAGGGTTGCTCGAGGAGCACGCGTTCCTTGTACCACCCGGTGAGCCGCCCTTCGACGATCTTCGGCCAGGCCGCTTCGGGCTTGCCCTCGGCCTTCGTGATGGTGAGCAACGTCTCGCGCTCGTCCTCGACCAGCTCGGCGGGCACGTCGTCGCGCCGCAGGTACTGCGGCTTCGCGAACGCGATGTGCACGGCGATGTCGTGCGCCAGCTCCTGCGAGCCGCCCTCGAGGACGACGACGACACCGTTGACGCCGCGACCCTCCTGGCGGTGCAGGTAGGTGTCGACCACCTGGCCGGCGGCGGCCGAGACCACGCTGGTCCGCCCGATCTCGATGTTCTCCTTCAGCGTGACCTTGAGCTCGTCGATGGCCTCGGCGCGCTCGGCCAGCGCGTCGGCGCCGCGGGCAGCGGCCAGGTCGGCCAGCTCCTGGGCGGCGTTGACGAACCCCGGCGACTTGGCGACGAAGTCGGTCTCGCACTTGAGCTCGACGAGCGCGATGGAGCCGTCGTGGGTGCCGATCGCGATCGCTCCCTCGACGTTCTCACGCCCGGCGCGGGAACCGGCCTTCGCAAGGCCCCGCTCGCGCAGCAGCTTGCGCGCCGCGTCGACATCGCCCTCGGCGTCGCGAAGGGCGTTGCGGGCGTCCATCATGCCGGCACCGGTCGACCGGCGAAGGGCTTGCACGTCCGTGGCGGTGAACTCGGCCATCGGGGTCAGGGCTCCTGGGGGTCGGTGGCGGGCGGTGCGGATGCATCCCCGGCGTCGCCGGCCGCAGGCGCCCCGCCGTCCGCGGGGCCATCCTCGGCGGCCGGTCGGCGGTCGTCGGCGGCCGGTGCCTGCTCGGCGGCCGGTGCCGGCTCGGGAGAGGCTGCCTGCTCGGGAGACGCTGCCGGCTCCGGGG
>JBKHJZ010000021.1:0-30678 GCA_046537875.1 Acidimicrobiia bacterium
GCGTCGGCCGCGTCGGACGCGTCGGTGACGATCACCGCGGGGTCCACCGTGGTGAGCACGTGGGCCAGGTCGTCGTCGCCGAGGCGCGGGTTGAGGGGGACGTAGACGCCGCCGGCGCGCCAGACGCCGAACAGCGCCGCCACCACGTCCACGCCGTTCGGGAGCATCACGCCCACCGGGGTGCCGGCCGCCACCCCCAGGTCGGCCAGCGTGCAGGCGAGGCCGGAAGCGCGCTCGACCACCTCGCCGCGCGGGTGGTCGACGCCTCCGGCGTGGACGAGCAGGTCGCCGGCGTCCCCCGTGGCGCCGAACAGCAGGTCCTCCAGCCGGGCGGTCGACCCGCGCGTCCGGTCGGCCGCCATCAGCGGGGCACCTCGCGCCACGGGATCCCGTGCCACGGGTCGGGCTCGCGGGGCAGCCCGAGCACCCGCTCGGCGACGATGTTCTTGTTGATCTCGGTGGTCCCGCCCTCGATCGTGTTGGCCCGGCTCCGGAGCATCCCGCCGACCTCGTACGGCAGGGAGCCGGCGTCGTCGCCGGCGGCGGAGTCGCCGGCGGGTTCACCGGCGGGCTCCCAGGCGACGGCGCCGGCCCCGAGCAGGTCGACGGCGACCATCTGGATGCGCTGGTTGAGCTCGCCCTGGTGCACCTTCCCGACCGAGCTCTCCGGCCCCGGCGGCCGGCCCGCCCGGAGCCCGCTGCGGACCCGCATGTTGGTCCAGGCCCGGATCCTCTCCTCGGACCACACGGTCACGATCCGCTGGCGCATCACCGGATCGGTCCAGGCGCCCACGCGCCGGGCCAGGTCCACGAGGCGGTCGGCCCCCGAACCGCCGATGCGGTCCACCCCACCGGAGCCGGACCCGGCGACCATCTGCCGCTCGCCGGAGAGGGTGGCGCCGGCCACCCGCCACCCGTCGTCGACCTCGCCGACGCGGTGGGCGTCGGGCACCCGCACGGCGTCGAGGAAGACCTCGTTGAAGTCGACCTCGCCGGTGATGTGGCGCAGCGGCCGGACCTCGACCCCCGGTGCGTGCATGTCGACGAGGAAGTAGGTGATGCCCCGGCGCTTGGGCACGTCGGGGTTGGTGCGGGCGAGGCACACGGCGAGATCGGCCACGTGCGCCCACGTGGTCCACACCTTCTGCCCGGTCAGCAGCCAGCCGTCGCCGTCCCGCTCGGCCCGGGTGGCGAGCGAGGCGAGGTCGGAGCCGGCACCGGGCTCGCTGAAGAGCTGGCACCACACCTCCTCGTTGCGCACGATCGGCGGCAGGAAGCGCAGGCGCTGCTCCTCGGTGCCGTGGGCGAACAGGGCCGGCGCCGCGAGGTTCAGGCCCAGCGGGTTGAGCCGGCCGAGGTTGTAGGGCCGCAGCTCCTCCTCGATCCGCCGGGCGACCGCCCGGTCGAGGCCGAGCCCGCCGTAGGCGACCGGCCAGGTGGGCACCACCAGGCCGGAGGCGCCGAAGACCGGGTACCACTCCTCGTACTCGGTGCGGGTGCGCACCCGCCGGATCGCGTTCGGGCCACCGGCCGCCGCCTCACGCCAGGCGGCCGGCACGTGCTCCCCGATCCACGCTCGGACCGCCACGACCACGGCTTCGGCGGGGGTCTCCGGGCCCACGGCGAGTCGCCGGCCGGTGGTCGCGGTCGCCATCGCTGATCACCGCCCCCTGAACTGCGGCGGGCGCTTCTCCCGGAAGGCGGCCAGCCCCTCGCGGAAGTCCTCGCTCCGTGACGACAGCTCCATGGCGAAGGACTCGTCCCGCAGGTGCTGGTCGAGCGTGTGCTCCGCCGAGGCGTGCAGCAGCCACTTCGTCAGGCCCAACGCGACGGTCGGGCCGGCCGCCAGCCGGTGGGCGAGCTCGTCGGCGGCGGCGTCCACCTCGGCGGCCGGCACGGCCCGGTGCCCGATGCCCCACTCGACGGCCTCGGACCCCGTGATGGTGCGGCCGAGGAGGAGCAGGTCGCGGGCGCGTGCCTGCCCCACGAGCCGGGGGAGCAGCCACGTACCCCCGCTGTCGGGCGTGAACCCCCGCTCGCTGAACGGCTCCCACACCCGGGCGTCCTCCGCGAGGACGGGGAAGTCGGCGGCCGCCGCCAGATGCAGGCCGATCCCCGCCACCCAGCCGCGTGCGGCCACCACGATCGGCACCTGCGTGGTGCACAGGACCGGGATCAGGCGGTGGGCCTGCGAGGGCAGCCGCCGCTGGATCGATCCGATCCTCGGCTTCCGCTCGCCCTCGCCGGCGGTGTTGCGCCCCACGATGTCGAAGCCGGAGCAGAAGTGCTCGCCCTCGGCGGTGACCAGGACGGCCCGGACCGCCTCGTCGCGGCCGGCGGCGTCGACCTCGTCGATGAGCGCGGCCACCATCGCGTCGTCGAGCGCGTTGCGCTTCGCCGGCTTGTCGAGGTGCAGGCGCAGCACGCCGTCGTCGCGGCGCTCGACGCGCAGGTGGTCGGTCACCGGTCCTCCCAGCGCGCCGCGATCTCGTCGAGGGCGCCCTGCAGGTCGGCCGCGGGCGGGTCGGGCAGGCGCACCGGCCCGCGCTCGCGCGACGGCAGCAGCACGGTGGCGTGGCCGGGCGTGGTCACCTCGCCCCGCTGGTTGGTGCACGAGATGTCGAGGTCGACCGCGGGACGGCCGCCCTCGGCGAGGTAGCGCCGGGTCACGGTTCCCCGCACCCACTGCGTGTCGCCCACGTAGTTGAACCGGCGGAACTCGCAGTCGAGCGTCCACAGCCAGCCGTCGTCGCCCATCCAGTCGGTGCAGAGGTGGACGAGCCAGGTCTCGCGCATGCGGCCGTAGTCGAAGGTGGTGGGGTTCCCCGAGCGGCGGGCGAACTCGGGGTCCCAGTGCACGCGCTGCATCACGTCCGGGATGCCGCGGTCGTCCCGATGGAAGAAGCGGGGGACGCGGCGGCGGTTCATCGCCGCCAGCCGGAGCGGCCTGACCCCGTAGAGGCCCATGCCCATGCCGACGTGCCAGCAGATCATGTCGGTGACGGTGAGCGGGCCCTTGACCAGGGGGCCGACCTCGTCGCCCTCGGCCACGTCCTCCCACCAGCGGGGCTCCGCACCACGCGGCCGCTCGGAGGCGTACTGGGCCTCGATCTCGGCGATCTCCTCGCCGCCGTAGGACGCCAGCTCGACGCCGTCGTCACGCCTGCGCTCGCGGGCCTTCGTGCGCTCGGTGCGGATCATGAGGCGGTACTGGGCCGAGAGGAGCGGCCCGTCGGCCTCGCGGAACACCTGGCCCGTCCACTCGTGCACGGCCCGCCCGGCGAAGTCGCTGGGCTTGTCGAGCACCGCCACCAGCGCGTTGCGGCGGGTCACCCGCCGCAACGGCCGCAGCGGCGCCCACCACTCGCGGGCCGACGCCGAGTAGTAGGCGTGCACCCCCCGCAGCGGATCGCCCTTGAGCAGCGCCCGGGTGTCCTCGTCGAGGCCGGTGACCTCGTCCTCGCCGACGAGCGTGTCGCCCCCCACCAGCGGGGGCGGCGCGATCGGCCCCTCCCAGCGCGTGCGCTCGGCGTAGGCAGGGTCGCACCACAGCGGGTTGTCGTCGCCGTACGCCTCGGCCACGTGGCGGAACGTGTCGGTGGTCGGCAGCGTGTAGTGCGGCGGCAGCGGGTGCGGCTCCGGCACCCCGATCCGGGCCCGCAGCCGGGCGATGCCGGCGTCGGTGATCGTGCCGTCGGCCGTGGTGGTCACGGCGTCGCGTTCGAGGGCCACTCTGGCCGGTGGTACCCGTCGAAGCGCAGCTCGCCGCCGCGCAGCTCGCGGATGGTGAGGAAGTCGCCCTTGTACCCCTTGCGGTCCCACGGGCCGAACTGGATGTACGTGCCGGGGCCACCGTTGGTCGCCGGCATCCAGCGGATGCGCTCCATGCCCTCCTTCACCCACCGGGGCTCGGGGATCGCGGCGTTGCCGATCCCGTGGATCGCCACGCGTGCCGTGTCGTAGGCGAGGGCCACGACCACGTTGCGGGTGGAGCGGCCGAACCGCTTCTCGAACCGCTGGATCATCGCGTTGTAGTTGGCGTTCGAGCCGTCCTCGCCCAGCTGGTCGACCCCGTGCCAGCCCTCGAGGCCCTCGGCCCAGCGGTTCGAGTTGCTGTAGAACATGAAGGCCGTGCCCATGACCCGGGGCGGGTCCCAGTCGAGCGCCCGGAACGCCTCGGCGAAGTGGAAGGTGGCGTAGCCGTAGCCGCCGTAGTAGATGCCCTCGACCCCGAGGTCGCGCATCAACGCCAGGTCGTCCCGGAGGCCACGCGGGTTCGGCTCGAGCCTCACCTCGCGCATCACCTCGAGCCCGAGCCCGAGCGCGGTGTCGCGGAAGTAGTCGGCGTAGTCGCGTCCCGAGGAGCCCTGCTCCCAGAACATCCCGACCTTGTCGATCCCCCGCCCTGCCAGCCACTGCGCGCACATCACGCCCTCGGTGGGGATGTCGCCGTTGGCGACGGTGAAGCAGTACTCCGAGGCGAACCGGTGGGCGCCGGTCCAGCCGATGCACGGCACCCGCAGCTCGTTGGCCGTCTCCTGCACGACCAGGCAGTTGTCGGAGATCAGCGGCCCGATCACCACCACGCAGCCCTGCTGCACGAGCCAGCGGTAGCCCTCGATCACCTTCCGGTAGTTCTCCCGGGGCAGGCCTCGGGCATCGGCGATCACCAGCTGGACCGGCCCGCGGGAGTGGACGCCCTCGTTCAGGGCGTCCTCGATCGCCAGGATCGTGGGATCGATCCAGTCGGCCAGCAGCTGGCCGAGGTCCATGTCGATCAGCACGCCGATCTTCACCGGCTCGAAGGGATCGCCCTGGGTCTTCACGCCGCGGGTCGGCGGGTAGACCGTGATGCCCTGCACCGCCTTCTCGCCGATGCCGCCGCCGCCCTGGTACCAGGCGGTCCCCGCGCCGCCGTCGCCCGCGAGGTAGCTCGAGGTGCCGAACGGGACCGACGAGACGGCCCGGTCCTCCTCGGCGATGCCGAGGTCGACCGGCTCGGGGAACATCCGCTCCGCGTACTCCCAGTCGTCGGCCACGAGCACCCCCCTCCGGTCCGACCGCGCAGGACGGCTGAACTATAGTTCAATGCCTCAAGCAGGGGTTCGGGGGTCGATGGCGCAACCCGTGCACGCGCAGGCCCGGGTGACCCACGCTCCCCTCACCGGCGTTCGCTGGAGGAGCCCGACGTGCCCCAGAACGTGTCCCAGAACCTCCCGCCCACGATCCCGGCAGCGCTCCATCGGGCCGCCGAGCGCTTCGCCGACCGGGAGGCGCTGGTCGACGGCGACCTCCGGCTCACCTTCGCCGACCTGGAGCGCAGCGCCCACCGGGTGGCCCGGGCGCTCGTGGCGACCGGCGTCCGGGCGGGCGACCGCATCGCGATCTGGGCCCCGAACAGCGCCGAGTGGGCGCTCGCCGCCCTCGGCGTCCACTCCGCCGGCGCCACCGTGGTCCCGCTGAACACCCGGTTCAAGGGCGCCGAGGCCGAGCACGTCATCACGACGTCCGGGGCGCGCCTGCTGTTCACGGTCACCGACTTCCTCGACACCGACTACGTCGAGCTGCTGGGCCGGCGGCCGGAGTGCGTCGAGGAGGTGGTCGTCCTGCGCGGCCCCGCCCGCCGGGACACGACACCGTGGGACGACTTCCTCGCCAGGGCCGAGCGGGTGGACACCGTCGCCGACCGCATCGCCGCCCTGGACGGCGACGACATCTGCGACATCCTCTTCACCTCCGGAACGACCGGCGCCCCGAAGGGGGCGATGCTCCGCCACGCCGCCACCGTGCGGGCGTACACCGCATGGTCGGACGTCGTCGGGCTGGCGGAGGGCGACCGCTACCTGATCGTCAACCCGTTCTTCCACGCCTTCGGGCTGAAGGCGGGCATCCTCGCCTGCATCCTCAAGGGGGCGACCATCGTCCCGCACCCGGTGTTCGACGTGCCCAGCGTGATGCGGCGCGTCGCCGAGGAGCGGATCACGATGCTCCCGGGCCCGCCGGCCCTCTACCAGACCATCCTCGACCATCCCGACCTCGGCGGCTACGACCTGTCGACCCTGCGCCTGGCGGTCACCGGGGCGGCGACGGTGCCGGTGGAGATGATCCGCCGCATGCGATCGGAGCTCACGTTCACGACCATCGTCACCGGCTACGGCCTCACCGAGGCCACGGGCATCGCCACGATGTGCCGGCACGACGACGACCCCGAGACCATCGCCACGACGGCCGGGCGCGCCATCCCCGACGTGGACGTCCGGGTCGTCGACGACGCCGGCACCCCGATGCCCGCCGGCGAGCCCGGCGAGGTGGTCGTGCGGGGCTACAACGTGATGGCGGGCTACTTCGGCGACCCCGGCGCCACCGCCGAGACGATCGACGACGACGGGTGGCTCCACACCGGTGACATCGGGGTGATGGACGCGCGCGGCTACCTGAGGATCACCGACCGCAAGAAGGACATGTTCATCGTGGGCGGCTTCAACGCCTACCCCGCGGAGATCGAGGGGATCATGCTGCGCCACCCCGCGGTCGGTCAGGTCGCGGTGATCGGGGTGCCCGACCACCGGCTCGGTGAGGTGGCCAAGGCGTTCGTGATCCCGCGCACCGGTGCCTCCGTCGACACCGACGAGCTGATCGGCTGGTGCCGCCGGGCGATGGCGAACTACAAGGTGCCGCGCGCCGTCGAGGTGGTGGAGGCGTTCCCGCTCAACGCCAGCGGCAAGGTCCTGAAGTACGCGCTGCGTGCCCGCAGCGGGGGCGGCGCCGCCTGATCAGCGGCCGCACGTGATCAGCGGCGGCGCCGGATCGGCGGCCGCACGTGGTCAGCGGCGCTCGTACTCGACGCCGGCCGCCTCGGCGTCCCACACGTGCGGGCCCAGGGGCTCCTCGCGCAGCTCCCGCTTGAGCACCCGGCCCACCGGGCTGCGGGGCAGCGCCTCGCGGAACTCGATGTACCGCGGCAGCGCGAAGTACGGCAGCCGGTCGACGCACCAGCGGAACAGCTCCTCCTCGGTGAGCTGCGCGCCGTCGGACAGCGTCGCCGTCACCTTGAGGTCGTCCTCCGTGAGCTCGGACGGCACTGCGTGCACCGCGGCGTCCGCGATCGCGCCGTGGCCCATGAGGACGCGCTCGACCTCGAACGAGGAGATGTTCTCGCCGCGCCGGCGGAGGTAGTCGGCCTTCCGGTCCACGAAGTACAGGTAGTCGTCCTCGTCGATCCGCCCGATGTCGCCGGTGTGGTACCACCAGTTGCGCGAGGTCTCGACAGTGGCGGCCGGCCGGCCCCAGTACCCCTCGAACATGGTGTGGGGCCGCTTGGGACGCACGACGATCTCGCCCTCGACCCCCCGGGGGCGCTCGTTGTCGTCGTCGTCGAAGATCCGCACGTCGAAGTACCGGTCGTTGACGACGCCGGCGGCGTTGGGCTTGTTGCGAACCCCGGGGGGTTGCCAGGAGACGAGGCTCGCCTCGGTCACCCCGTAGGCGCCGCTGAAGGTCTCGACCCCGAAGCGCTCGCGGATGATCGAGTCGACCTCCACCGGAAGGGGCGCCGCGCCGATCAGCCGGAGCGAGGTGTTGGCCTCGGGGGCGCCCGAGCGCGGCATCTCGGGCCGGTCGGCGTCGTGCGCCAGCAGGTACGCCATCGTGCCGAGCGTGGAGGTCACGGTCGCGCCGACCCGGTTCATCTCCGGCCAGAAGCTCGACACCGAGAACCGCCGGTGGATCGCAGCCCTGCCGCCGAACACGAGCGGCCCCAGCACCGCGGTGACGATCGCGTTGAAGTGGAAGAGCGGCAGCGGCGTCCAGACCACGTCGTCGGCGGTGCGCTCCCAGCAGATGCCGATCTGGCGGGCGAGCGACTCGTGGTAGTTGTGGCTGAGCATGCAGCCCTTCGACGGCCCGGTGGTGCCGCCGGTGTAGATGAACGTCGCCAGGTCGGCGGGGCGGACCGTGACCTCGGGCGGCGCCTGCGGCGAGGCGAGCAGGTCGGCCCACCGGTGCAGCGGGACCCGGACCGACGGCTCGGCGTCCCCGATGACCACCACGTGGGCGAGGTCGTCCACGCCGTCCACCACGGCCTCGGCCCGGTCGGCCAGCGACTCCTCGACCACCAGGACCTTCGAGCCGGAGTCCCGCAGCTGGTGGCTCAGGTAGTCGCCCTTGTACGCGGTGTTGATGGGCACGGCCACCGCCCCGGCGCTCACGATCCCCCACCACGCCAGCACGGCCCCGGGCGAGTTCTCGACGAGCGTGGCCACCCGGTCGCCCTGCTCCACGCCCAGCGCGGTGAGCCCGCCCGCCAGGTGGCCCGCCGCGGCGGCGACCTCGCCGGCGCTCAGCTTGGTGCCGCAGACGTCGAGGTACTCGCCGTCCGGGTCGGTCTCCAGCCGGTGCGCGAGCAGGTCGACGACGGTCCGCTGCTCCCCGCTGATCCACACCTCGCCGGCCACGTGCCCCCTCCTCGTCGCGCCGTCGCGCCGCGCGGGCAGGATAGGACGACGGATCTGAGGGCGGTTCGGTTCCCGATCTCTGGGCGGTTCCGGCGGTGGAGCCACCAGATCCGCCCAACGTTCCACGGAAAGGGCGCCGTGTCCGCTGCGACAGCCATCGCATGCCCGGCATGTGACCACTAGAGTGGCCCCATGGTCAGGCAGATGACCGCTACGGAGGTCAAGGCGAAGATCTTGTCGCTGCTGGACGACGTCGCCGGCGGCGACGAGGTCGAGATCACGAAGCACGGCCGCACGG
Organism: Acidimicrobiia bacterium; assembly: GCA_046537875.1. GTDB lineage: Bacteria > Actinomycetota > Acidimicrobiia > Acidimicrobiales > VFJN01 > JBKHJZ01. The sequence continues at coordinate 8,752 of JBKHJZ010000021.1, forward strand.
TGGCACGGCTCGTGCCGGCCACGGGCCCGCACGCACTGCGGGGGAAGCTGGCAGGGGTGGCGGTGAGCGCAGCCGACGACGACGAGCTGTTCACCACCGGCGCGCCCTGGGACCTGCCGTGACCACCATCCTGCTGGACACCCACGTGCTGCAGTGGTGGTCGGCCGAACCCGACCGCCTCAGCCGGACGGCGGCCGAGTCGGTCGCGGCGGCCGACGAGCTGGCCGTCGCCGCCATCACCTGGTTCGAACTGGCGTGGCTGGCCTCCAGCGAGCGGATCGTCGTGACCCTGCCGCTCCGATCGTGGCTCGAGCAGCTCGCCGCCGAGGTTCACACGATCGGGATCACGCCTGCGATCGCAGACACCGCCGTGGGGCTCCCCTCGTCCTTCCCCGGTGACCCCGCCGACCGCCTGATCTTCGCGACCGCGATCGAGCACGGCCACCGCCTCGTCACCAAGGACCAGCGGCTGCGCCGGCATCGCCATCCCCGACCGATCACGATCTGGTGACCGAGCCATGCCGAACGAGAAGGTCTACATCCACGAGCTCATCGAGATCGCGGGGCTCAACCGCGCCAAGTACGTCCAGCACATGACCGCCAACTGGAGCCCCACCGCCCAGGAGGACCGCGGACAGCTCTGCTACGGCGTGTGGCCGGTGATCGGGTCCACCGGGCGCTGGCCGCAGGTCATCAACCTCTGGGAGATGAACGGCTGGGACGGGCTGGCCGGCGGGTTCGGGCTGGAGACCGGGGGGCGCGGCGCCTACGACCCGAAGCTGGAGCGCTGGTGGGCGCACGCGGCCGAGATGCGGCGCGGCGGCTTCGACCGCATCGTCGTCCCGGCCCCGTGGACCCGGACGATCGAGGAGCTCTGCGCCGACGGCGTCAGGGGGGAGTGCTACGCGCACGACCTCGTGCGCGTCCGCCCTGGCACCGCGGCCGAGCTGCTGGAACGGGTGCGCGACCGCGGCCAGGCGCTGGCCGGCGAGCACGGCTGGGCGCTGGCCGGCGCCTTCCGGACCGCGATGGCCAACGACGACGAGTGCATCCTCGTGTGGGCGATCCCCACGTGGGGCGACTGGGCGGCCCACGAGCGGGCGCACCTGGAACGCTCGGAGGTCGCGGCCTGGCGCCGCAACCTCGACGACATCGTCACCGGCTGGCACCGCAACCTGATGGTGGATGCGCCGCTGTGCCCGTTCCGAACCGGACGCCAGCCCCGCCGCGAGGACCGGGTCGACTGGGAGGACTGACACCCGCGACGTCGCAGGACCCGTTCGAATCGGGGTTCAGTCAGGTTGACGCTGATACCGTCCGGCGCATGCGGCTCGGCGAGGTCGTCAACGAGGGTGCGCTCGGCTCCGGCCGGCCGCTGGACGGCGTCCGGGTGCTCGCGCTCGAGCAGATGCAGTCGCTGCCGTTCGCCACCCAGCTCCTGGCCCGACTCGGCGCCGAGGTGGTGAAGGTCGAGAACCCGGCAGGCGGCGACCAGGGGCGGGGCGCGCTGCCGGCCATGAGCGACCCTCAGGGGCGGCGGGTCGGGGCCACGTTCCTGCGCAACAACCTCGACAAGCGCAGCGTGTGCATCGAGCTGAAGTCGGACGAGGGACGGGAGCTGATCCGCTCGCTCGCACCCCGGTTCGACGTCGTCGCCGAGAACTCCAAGGCGGGGACCATGGACCGGCTCGGCCTGGGGTACCGGGACATCGCCGCGATCGCCCCCCGCGTGATCTACCTCTCGATCTCCGGCTTCGGTGCCACCCCGGGCCCGTACTCGGGCTGGCCCGCGTACGCGTCGGTCGTCGAGGCGATGTCGGGCATCTACGAGTTCAAGCGCCGGGGCGACGATCCCCCGGTGGTCAACCCCGTCGGGGCCTTCGGCGACATCGGCACCGCCCTGTTCGCCACCATCGGGGTGCTCGCCGCCCTCCGCCAACGCGACCGGACGGGCCACGGCCAGCTCGTCGACGTCGCCATGCTCGACTCGCTGCTCGCCATGACCGACATCGTGACCAACCTCTGGTCGATGGGCCTGCGCGACGGGGCGCTCGGAGCCCTGATCCTGCACGGCTTCCGCGCCTCGGACGGATGGTTCGTCGTCCAGGTCGGCAGGGAGCACCAGTTCGCGGCGCTCGCCGAGCTCGTGGGTCACAAGGAGTGGCTGGACGACGAGCGGCTGGCGACCCGGCAGGGCTGGGTCGACCACCTCGAGACGATCATCCGACCGGCCATCGAAGGCTGGGCGGCGGGCAGGACGAAGGTCGAGGCCTGCGAGGAGCTGGGACGCGCCGGCATCGCCGCCGGGCCCTGCTTCCGCGACGAGGAACTGGTGTCCGATCCCCACGTGGCCGCCCGCCACATGCTGGTCGAGTGCCCACGCCCCGACGGCGTCGAGCAACCCGTGCTGGTGCCGGGCAACCCGATCAAGCTGAGCGACGCACCCGAGGGTGGGGACACCCGTGTGCCGTGGCTGGGCGAGCACACCGACGAGGTGCTGCAGGCCGAGCTCGGGCTGTCCGCCGGCGACCTCGAGGGCCTGCGTTCCCGGGGTGTGATCGCCTGACACCGTGACGTGGCCGGGCCCGCAGCCCGTCCCGGCTCACACCCGCCACCCTCCCGATGTGCCCCGGCTCACACCTGCCAGTCGGGCTCGCGCCTCTCGGCGAACGCCCGGGGACCCTCCTCCTGGTCGGGGTGCCCCCACAGGGAGACCAGCTCGGCGGCACCGGCCCGGCAGGCATCGGTGAGCCCCAGCTCGAGCGCCCCCCACAGCGCCCGCTTCGACGCCGCCATCGCCGCCGGCGAGTTCCGGGCGATCGTCTCCGCGAGCCGCTGCGCGGCCTCCCGCAGGCGGTCGGGGGGATCGACGACCTGGCTGACCATGCCGAGCTCGTAGGCCCGCTGCGCCGACATCCGCTCGTACCGCCCGACCAGCGCCATGCGCATCACCGCCTCCGCCGGCACCTTGCGGAGCAGCGTGATCATCTCGATCGTGCTCGCCTGGCCCACCGAGACGTGGGGGTCGAAGAACTCCGCGTCCGACGCCGCGATGACGATGTCGGCGTCGGCCACCCAGTGGAAGGCCCCACCGGCGCACAGGCCGTTCACCGCGGTGATCACCGGCTTCCACACGCCCTGGTGCCAGGACGTGAAGTGGAGGTCCCACTCCTCGACCGACCGGCGGTAGCGCTCCATGCCGACGCCGTCGGTCGCGAGCTCGGCGACGTCGACCCCGGTCTGGAAGGCCCGCCCCTCGCCCGTGTGGACGATCACCCGCACGTCGGGATCGTCGTCGAGCTCACGCCAGGCGAGCGCGAGCTCCTCCCGCATGGTGCTGTTCATGGCGTTGAGCTGGTCGGGCCGGTCGAAGAGCAGCCAGCCGACGCGGCCGTGCCGCTCGACCTTCAGGGTCTCGTAGCTCCCCATCTCAGATCTCCTGCCAGACGGGCTCCCGCTTCTCCGCGAACGCCCGGGGCCCCTCCTCCTGGTCGGGGTGGCCCCACAGGGAGACCAGCTCGGCGGCGCCGGCCCGGCAGGCATCGGTGAGCCCCAGCTCGAGCGCCCCCCACAGCGCCCGCTTCGACGCCGCCATCGCCGCCGGCGAGTTCCGGGCGATCGTCTCCGCGAGCCGCTGCGCGGCCTCCCGCAGGCGGTCGGGCTCGACGACCTCGCTCAGGATGCCGAGCTGGTGGGCGCGGGCGGCGGTGACCCGCTCGTGGCGGCCGACCAGCGCCATGCGGAGGATGGCCTCCATCGGCGACGTCCGGGCCAGCGCGATCGCCTCGTACGCGGTCACCTGGCCCACCGAGACGTGGGGGTCGAGGAACGTCGCGTCCGTCGAGGCGATCACGATGTCGGCGTCGGCCACGAAGTGGAGCCCGCCGCCTGCGCACACACCGTTGACCGCCGCGATCACCGGCTTGCGCACACCGCAGTGCCAGGCGGTGAGCCGGAGCTCGGCGCGCCGGGTCCGGCGTGACTGCTCCCGCAGCGCGTCGGGATCGCGTGCGAGCTGCACCACGTCGAGGCCCGTCTGGAAGCTCGATCCCGCCCCCGTGTTGACGATCGCACGGACCCCGGGGTCGCCGTCGAGCTCGAGCCACGCCGCCTCGAGCTCGTGGAGCATGGTGGCGTCCATGGCGTTGCCGGCCCGGGGGCGGTCGAAGACCAGCCAGCCGACGCGCCCCCGCCGCTCGACGCGGAGAGCGCGATAGGCCCGCCCCGCGCCGCCGTGTCGCTCCCTCATGGCAGGCCGACCCCCTGTGCGGAAGATCACTTCACGGTTCAGTGTTTCGAACACTAGTTCAGGGTCGAACCGCGGGCGTCAGGTCCACGCGACCACGTCGCCGGCCACGGCCACGATCTCGTCCATCTGCGAGCCGTCGACGCCGATCGTCGCGATCCCGCCCTCGCGCAGCAGCCGCTCGAGCCGTGTGCGGTGCGCCGCGGCGCCGAGTCGCTCGCCGTCGGGTGCCCAGGCCTCGACCGGGACGGCGACCCCGAGCTCCGCGGCCGCGTCGAGGAGCCGCCGCTCGGCGGCGCCGACGTCGTCCACGACCGCGAGAGCCGGCCGGCCCGGCTGCCACAGGCGGGCGACCGTGACGCAGGCGATGGCGACGCCGCGAGCCGAGGCGTCGCTGGGCACGTGCGCGCCCCCGACGCCCCGGGTGGCGAAGGTCCGCGCCACCCAGAACCCCGCGGTGCCCGGGTCCGCGGCGACGAGGCCGGTGGCGCCCAGCACCTGGCTGTAGTGCTGGGTGACCCTGGTCGGCGGCAGCGGCGCATCCTCGACCTGCCAGCCCGACTGGGTGACCGCCGCCAGCCCGGCGCGGATCGGCGGGACGGCGATCTCCGTTCTCGGCCGGTGCCACCGCTCGGCGAGCGGGTCGAGCTCGCCCGGGGCCAGCTCGAGCACGGGGGCCAGCCGCCAGTCGGCGAGCGTCTCGCGGGGATCCAGCCCCACGGCGACGATCAGGTCGGCGTCGGCCAGCCCGCCCAGCTCGAAGTCGCGCGCCTGCAGCCCCACCGTGGCCAGGTGATGGCGGCTGCGCCAGTCGAACACGCCCTTCGCCCCCCAGGTGTTGAGGACCCCGACGCTCCCGGCCACCGCGAGGGCGTGCAGGCCCGGCACGGCACCGGCCGACACCACCCCGGGACCCGCGAGCACGGCCGGCGACCGGGCCGACCGCAGCCGCTCCACCGCCGCGGCGTCCGGCTCGACCCAACCGTCCACCGGCGCCGGCGGCGCAGGTGGTCGCCCGGTCCCGGGATCGACGACCGCGCCGCCGCCGTCGTGCACGGCCGCCGGCCGGTGGGTGAGGCGCCGATGCGCGTCGGCGAACAGCGGGGCGAGGTCGGGAGGCACGGGGATCACCGGCACCCCGTCGAGCGGCGCGCCGTAGACCGCATCCACCCCGAGGCCCGCCAACGTCGGGGAGACGGGTCGGCCGACCGTCCGGCCGACCGGCCGGCGTGTCGGTCCGGCGCCGCTGCTCACCCGCGATCCCCGCCGACGACGAACGCGGCCCGCACCAGTGCCTTGAGCTCGTCGAGGGGGAAGCGCTCGGCCGTCGCCGGAGCATCCGAGACCACCGCCGGATCCACCGCCTGGTACGACGACATGATCCCGGAGAACAGGCGGGCCAGGACGTCCGGATCACCGGGCCGGATCACGCCCTGTTCCTGCCCGCGACGGAACAGCCCCGCCTGGAGCCGCATCGACTCCTCGAAGTTGGCGGCGATGGCGGCGTCGATGTCCCGATCGGGGGAGAGCATGGCGGCGCTCGAGTTCCGGAGGAACAGCCGGCCGAAGTGGGGGTGCCGGCGGAAGAAGCCGACCTCGAACTCCACCAGCCGGTCGAGTCGCTCCCCGGGCGACCAGTCGGCCGCGGGATCGAGCAGCTCGCGCAGCCCGGGCATGAACTCCTCGCCCCGCCGGACGAAGATCTGGCGGAACAGGTCGTCCTTGCTCTCGAAGAACGAGTAGACCGAGCCCACCGAGAACTCCGCGAGCTCGGCGACCTCCTTCAGCGTCGTGTTGTGGAACCCCTTGCGACCGAACACCTCCTCGGCGGCGTCGAGGAACTGCGCGCGGCTCACGTCCTGGTGACGCAGCCGCCGCTGCTCCCGCCGCCCCCTGGCCTGCCCGGTCGTGGTGTTCGCCATGCCGGCAGCCTACGCAGCGATCCGAGTCGCTGGAACAATCGAATGAATCGTGATTCACTGCCGCCGGAGCGGGGAGACGGATGACCTACGAGACCATCAGGTACCACGAGGAGCACGGCGTCGGGTGGGTGACCCTCGATCGCCCCGAGGTGTACCACGCCTTCAACCAGCGGATGCAGGACGAGCTGTCCGGGCTGTGGCAGTCGCTGCGGAGCACCGACCACGTCCGCTGCATCGTGCTGACCGCGAGCGGCGACACCGCGTTCTGCACGGGCATCGACCGGGCCGACATCCCGGCCGACGGGACGACGGTCTTCGACCCCTACCTGTGGGACGACCCCGGCGACAAGCTCGGGCCCAAGTCCAACGGCTGCTTCACGCCGGTGATCGCCGCGGTGAACGGCATGGCCTGCGCCGGCGCGTTCTACCTGCTCGGTCAGGTCGAGTTCATCATCGCCGCCGACCACGCCACGTTCTTCGACCCCCACGTCACGTTCGGCATGGCGGCCATCTACGAGCCGACGGTCATGGTGCCCCGGATGCCCTACGGCGAGATCGCCCGGCTCACGCTGCTCGGGAGCCACGAGCGGATGTCGGCCCAACGCGCCCACGCCGTCGGGCTGGTGTCGGAGGTCGTGCCGGCGGCGGAGCTGCACGAGGCGGCCCGGTGGGCGGCCGAGTCGATCGCCTCGCAGCCGGCCCGGACGCTGCGGGTGACCGTGGAGGCGCTGTGGCGCGCCCGCCAGCTCGGCGAGCGCGCGGCGCTCGACACCGCGCCCGCCCTGCTGCACGTCGGGACCTCCCCCGAGTCGCTGGCCGAGGGCGAGGCCACCTTCCGCTCCGGCGGCCGCATCACGCCCCGGGTGCGCTGACCACGTGGTTGAATGGCGGGCACAGAGAGCCGAACCCCGGTTCAGGGACGGTGACAGGGGGATCCAGCCGTGGCCGTGACGCTGCCGACCCGACCCACCCAGCCGGACGACCTGGTCTACGACCCGTACGACTACGACATCGACCGGAACCCCCACCCCGTCTGGACGCGGATGCGTGACGAGGCTCCGCTGTACTTCAACGAGCGGCACGGCTTCTACGCGCTCAGCCGCTACCAGGACGTGCTCGACGGGTTGACCGACTGGCGCACGTTCTCGTCGGGCAAGGGCACCGTGCTCGAGCTCATCGACGCCGACGACGAGGGCCTGGCCAAGGGGTTCTCCAGCGACGACCTGGGGCAGATGATCTTCACCGACCCGCCGGGCCACGACGTTGCCCGCAAGGTGGTCAACCGGTCGTTCACCCCCCGGGCCGTGAGCCATCTCGAGCACCGCATCCGTGACCTCTGCCGGCTGGCCCTCGACGCGGTCGATCCGTCCGGCTTCGACTTCCTCGAGGACTTCGCGGGGCCGATCCCCGCCATGGTGATCGGCCAGATGCTCGGGGTGCCCGAGGAGGACCAGCGCCAGCTCGGCAGGTGGGTCGAGATGTTCCTCTTCTACGACCCGGCGGTCGAGACCGGCGGGGAGATCCAGGGCGTACGCCAGTTCAACCCGGTCCGGATGGAGGGCATGACCAGGATGAGCGCCTACATCCGCGACATGGTCGAGGACCGCAGGCGCAGCCCCCGGGACGACATGATCTCGCACCTGCTCACCACCGACGTGGCGCTCGAGGACGGGTCCATTCGCAAGCTCACGACCGACGAGGTCCTCGGGTTCTTCGTCCTCCTCCAGTCGGCCGGGAGCGAGACCACGGCGCGGCTGCTCGGGTGGGCCGCGATCCTGCTGGCGCGGCACCCGGACCAGCGCGAGGCGCTGGTCGAGCGGCCCGACCTGATCCCCAACGCGGTCGAGGAGCTGCTCCGCTACGAGGCCCCGTCACCGATCCAGGCGCGCTACGTGACCCGCGACGTCGAGCTCCACGGGGTCAGGGTCCCGGCCGGATCGAAGATGGCGCTGCTCAACGGGTCGGCGGGGCGCGACGAGCGCGAGTACCCCGACCCGGACCGCTTCGACGTGGAGCGGCACATGGAGCGCCACCTCACGTTCGGCTACAGCACGCACTTCTGCCTCGGCGCCGCCCTCGCGCGCCTCGAGGGGCGGGTCATCATCGAGGAGATGCTGACGCGCCACCCGAGGTGGGACTGCGACGAGGACCGGGTGGAGTTCGTCCACACCACCACGGTGCGCGGCCCCGCCAAGGTGCCGATCCGCCTCTGACCGGTCGGCCCCGCACGCGCGGGCGCTGGCGCCGGCAGGCGACCCGCACCGTCACGAGCGGTCTCCGAGAACCGCCTGCGTCTGCACCACCAGGCCGGCGAGGCGATCGGCGTCGTCGCGCAGCTCCGTCTGCACGACGATCGTCGTGCGACCGACGTGCACCGGCGCCGTGACGCCGTGAAGGGTGCCGTCGCGCACCGCCCGGAAGAAGTTGGTCTTCGACTCGATCGTGGATGTGGTGGCGCCGTCAGGCAGGTTCAGGAACGCGCAGATGGCGCCGAGGGTGTCGGCCAGGCCCATGAGCACTCCCCCGTGCAGGACCCCGCCGGTGGTGCACCTGTCGGCGGACCAGTCGACGGAACCCCGGACGCACGCGGGTCGGGCCTCGTCGACCCGGATGCCGAGCCACCGGGCGTACGGCATCATCTCCACGAGATCCTGGGGTGGTTCCGGGCCGTCGGCCCCCCGTGTCCCTTGCGTCGCAGCGCACATGACGGCCATGGTCGCCGGCACCGGGCATGCGGTCCATGACCAGCCAGGTAAGAGGCCGAGCGGACAGGCCGGGGGGTGGACGCTGAACCGTACGGGATTTGCTGCGTGGGCCACGGCCGCACAGCGAGGCCGCCCGGCAGCACTGACCACCTCGAGCCACGCGGCCGTTCCTGTCCGCGCACTTCCCAAGCGCTCCACCATTGTGGTCCGAGGGGTGCGTCCCGGGGGGCACACCGCGGCATCGTCACGCCGGCGGGCCGGTTCGGCCTCGCTCTCCCCCGCCCCGGCGACGACGGCGCTCGAGCGGACCGAGGTCGGCCAGCGGACCCAGGTGCCGCAGCTTGTCGGGGTCGAGAACCGAGGTCACCGTCTGGATCTGGCCGCCCTCGGCGATGTCGAGCACGACGACCCCGATCAGCCGCTCGGACGCGTCGAGCACCATCGCCCCCGGCTGCCCGTTCACCGGGACCTCGCGCAGGGAGACCCCGCCGAGGCGGGTCGTGGCCGTCCGCACCCCTGCGAGCAGCGAGCGCGCCACCCGTACCCGCCCCGTGACCGGCCGGGGCTGGCCCCCGCCGTGCAGGGTCACGTCATGGGCCAGCAACTCCTCGAGTGCGCCGAGGTCGCCGTCCCGGGCGGCGGCGAAGAACCGCTGGGCGAGGCGTTCCCGTCGCTCGCTCGACGGCTCGAAGCGGGGCCGCCGTTGCTCGACGTGCCGCCGGGCCCGGGCCACGAGCTGGCGGGCGTTGTCCTCGCTGGTCGCCACGATCACGGCGATCTCGTCGTAGGGGTAGTCGAAGACCTCGCGCAGCAGGAACGCCGCCCGCTGCTCCGGCGACAGGCTCTCGAGCAGCACGAGGAACGCGAGCGACAGCGAGTCGGCCATCTCGGCGTGGTCGGCCGGGTCGCCGCGCTCGGCGCTCCCCGCCCGCCCGCCGGCCGCAGTCAGCGGTGCGGCAGCCGCCGGGTCGCCGACCAGCGGCTCGGGCAGGGCCTCGACGTAGGTCTCGCGCCGGGCACGGGCCGAGCGCAGGTGGTCGATGCACAGCCGGGTGACCACGGTCGCCAGGTAGGCGCGTGGCGACTCGATGCGCTCCCCGCCGGCCTGCGCGTGGTGGAGGCGGAGGAACGCCTCCTGGACGATGTCCTCCGCCTCGCTCACGCTTCCGAGCATGCGGTAGGCGACCGCGAACCCGACCGGGCGCAGCTCCTCGTAGAGCCGCGCGTTCACGCGTCGAGGCCTTTGGCGAAGCCGACGCGCCAGGTCGACCAGCGGGGCTGCCAGCCGAGCTCGCGCTTGGCGAGCGTGGTGCCGATGGCACCGGTGGCTCCGGCAACGAACACGTTCATGGGGGGTCTCCTTCCGGTCCGCCTTCGGGCGGTCACGCGGGCGGTCACCACTGGAGACGAGATACCCCTGCCACCTGTGACACCCCCGGTGTCACCGGCGGTCGCGGGCGTACCGGAGCGCGACGACACCCGTGGAGGTGGGGCTCGCCTCGACCAGGCGGAGCCGGTGGGGGCGATCGAGGCTGCGGAACAACCGCTTGCCGGTGCCGAGCAGCAGCGGATGCAGGTACAGCGTGTACTCGTCGACGAGATCCAGTGCGTTGAGCTGCTCGACCAGGGCACCGCTGCCGAGCACGACGATGGAGCCGTCGTGCGCCGCCGTGAGCTCGGGGATCGCCCCCTCGAGCGGGCCCTCCAGCGGGCGGGAGTTGTGCCACGGCAGGTCGGTCAGCGTGCGGGTGGCGACGTACTTGGGGCTCGCGTTGAGGTGCGCCGCCATCGGGTTGTCGTCGGGCTGGTGGGGCCAGAACTGGCTCATCTTCTCGAAGGTCCGCCGCCCGAACAGGTAGGCCGAGGTCGATGGTAGGCCCTCGACGGCCGCCCTGAACTGCGCCTCGTCGGCGTACGCCGCGCCCCAGCCGCCGTGCTCGAACCCGCCCTCGCGGTCCTCGTCCGGCGAGCCGAAGCCCTGCATCACGCCGTCGAGGGTGATGAACTCCACGACCGCCAGCGATCCCATGTCTCGTGCCTCCCTCGACGTGAGCAAACTAGACGGTTCAGTACCATAGGGTGCGAGTACCGAACCGTCCAGTACTGTGTCGGGCATGGGCGGCGGGACGGCGACGAGGAGGCACACCGGCTCGTGAGCGGCGTAACGGCTGACGGCGAGAGCACGACCAGCTCGCGGGCGGCGCGCAAGCGCGCTGCGGTCCTCGACGCCGCGCTCGAGGTGTTCCTCCGCAACGGCTACGTGGGGGCGAGCATGGACGAGATCGCCTCGGTCGCGGCCGTGTCGAAGCAGACCGTCTACAAGCACTTCTCCGACAAGGAGACGCTGTTCCACGAGCTGATCACCACCACGGTGCGCGCGACGGCGGATGGTGTCCACCGTCCCCCGGTCGTCTCCGGTCAACGGCCGATCGAGGAGGACCTCCGGGCCTTCGCCCGTCACCTCCTCCACGGGGTCATGCAGCCCCGGGTGCTCCGGCTGCGCCGGCTGGTGATCGGCGAGGCCGCCCGGTTCCCGGCGCTCGGCCGGACGTTCCACGACCTCGGCCTCGCGCACACGATCGACACCCTGACGGCCACCGTCCGCGAGCTCGCCGGCGACGGCCGGCTCGACATCGACGACCCCAGGATCGCCGCCGAGCACTTCAACTGGCTCGTCCTGTCGATCCCCCTCAACCGGGCGATGCTCCTCGGTGACGACCACGGCATGCGGCCGCGGGACCTCGACCGGTACGCCGATGCCGGGGTCGACGCCTTCCTCGCCGCCTACGGAACCAGGTGAGTCCCGTCCCGCCCGGACGACCCACGGTCCCGTGGAAGCGTCACCTTGTGAGCTCCCTCGTGAAGTAGAAGGCGCGCTCGTTCGAGTCCGGGTCGATCGGCGAGAACCCGTGGCGCTCGTAGAAGCGCTGCGCGTCGACATCGCTCTCGTCGACGTTGATCTCGACCAGGTCGACGCCCCTCGCCCGGCAGGTCGAGACCATCTCGCCGATGACGGCCGAGCCGATGCCGCGACCGCGCAGCCCGGGTACGACGTACATCTCATCGAGCAGGGCCACCGGCCCCGGGTACCACACGTTGGGCCGCAGCGTGACCAGCGCGAGGGCCACCGGCGGCGTCCCGGCGAGCACCGCGAACGTCCGGTCGCCCGCCAGCAGCGCGCGCAGCCGGTCGGCGACCACCTCGGGGCCCGGCGTCGGCGTGTCGAACTCGACGTTGAAGTCGTGCAGCAGCCGGGCTGCCTCGGCCGCGTCGTCGACCGCTGCGAGCCGTGGCGCCCACGCGTCCGGGGTCACGGCCGCACGGTACCGCCGATCGCCGCCCCGCGGCCCTGACGCCGAGCCTGCCCCATGGACGAACGCCGCCCGCTCACGCGGCCCACGGCGTGCGGTTCGGGGTCAGGCCCCCGTCACCCGGCTGCCCGAGGGTCGGTCAGCGGGACGAAGCGCCGCACCTTCCCTGTCTCGGGATGCCGGGCGAGGTGCTCGACCCGCCTCACCTCGACCTCCGGGTGCGCCACGCCCGCCTCGGCGAGGGCGGCTGCGAGCTCCCGTTCGGTCGCCGTGAGGTCGGTGTCGGCGGCGGCGACCACGCTCGCCGCGACGCCATGAGCCGTCTGGCGCACCTGGTACTCCACGATCGCCCGGTCGTGGAGGAGCGCGCGGCGCAGAGCCACCGGGTGCACGGTGGCCTCGTCGTACGTGAAGACGTCGTCCCGGCGACCCTCGACGGTCGCGCGGAGGTAGCCGGCCGGGTCCCCGACGACGTGCTCGACGAAGCGATCGTCGAGCTCGTAGCGGATGAGCGGCTGGGTGAGGTTCACGAGGTTGGTCACGAGCGCCCGTTCGACCGGGACGCCGGGCTCCGCCGGCCGGCCCTCGTCGTCCACGAGCTCGACGATGGTTTGATCGGAGTTGAACGTGAACACCGCGCCGTCCGGTTCGGTCCAGCCCAGAAGCCCCTCGCTGCAACCGTACGAGTCGGTGACCGGAGCCCCGAAGACCTCCCGCACCTCGGCCCGGATCTCCGCAGGGAACTGCTCGCTGCTGCCGGTGATCGCGATCGGCGTGATCCGGAGTCGCCCGTCCCGCTGTTCGCGGGCCAGCAGCGACAGCACCGACGGATAGCTCTGGAGGACGAGGGGTTGGAGCTCGTTGAGCCGCGCGACGATCACCGGAAGGGGCGCGGTCACGGGCACCGTGGTGACGTCGAGGACACCCCCGCTGAGGACCGACGCGAAGACGCGCGTCGCGTGGAGCCCCGACGCGGCCGCCACCATCGTCAGCGGAAGACCTTCGGGCAGCGGCCGGTCGGGCGCCACGAACGACGACAGCCCGCGGCGGGCGATGCCCAGCAGGTACTCGGCGAGCTCACCGCACCCGTACACGAACACGCCCCGTTCGCCCGAGCTCCCGCCGGAGGCCAGCACGATGTGGTCGTCGAGGAGCCAGGAGGGCTCGGCACCGGTGGCGGCGACGTGCTCCTCGACGATGGTGCGGGTCAGCCGGCGATCCGTGAACACGCGATCGAGGTCGGCCATCATCTCGGCCTTGGTCATGGTGGGCAGCCCGGCGAGGTCCTCGATCTCGAACCGGCCGGGGTCGATGCCCGCGAGCCGCTCGGCGTGGAAGGGCGAGCATCGCTGCGCACGTGCCAGCAGCGTCCGCAGCCGCCGGGTCCGGTGGAGCGCGAGGGTGCAAGGGCCCCATCGCAGCCGACCGATGTGCTCGCGCAGTCCAGCCCCGAAGGCGTCGCGTGCTCTCGCGAAGGCGTCACGTTCGGTCACGGCGATCACGGACCCCTCTCGGCGCGCTCCATGCCCAAGCCCACCAGCGCTCGGCTGAGTCGGTCGAACGCGTCGTCGTCGATGGCCCCGGGGTCCGCAGCGCGCTCCAGCGCTGCGCCCTCGCCGAAGGCCAGCGCACCCACGACCAGATCGTCGACCGGGACGGGAGCGCTCGCTCCCGCGGCGTCGAGGATCGCCCGGACGATGTCGGCCAGGCCCCGGCGGTAGCGCTGGTGCAAGGCCGCATAGCGCCGGTTCACCTCCGGGTCGCGGGCGGCGTGGATGCGGAACTCCATCACCAGGAGGGTCCAGGCCAGATCGCCCCCCAGGATCTCGCGCCACTGCCTGCTGATGGCGGCCACGTCGTCCCGGAGCCTGCCGTGCCTCGTGACGGCACGAACCTGGGCGAGGCGTTCCTCGATGCGCTCCTCGAGCAGGGCGAGGAACAGGTCGGCCTTGCCGTCGAAGCGCGAGTAGACGGCGCCCTTGGTCAGCCCCGCGGCTGTCGCGATGGCGTCGAGCGTCGCCCCGTGGTAGCCGGCGGTCACGAACACCGCGCGGGCGGCGTCGAGCAGGCGCCGCCGTGTCACCTCGACCTGTTCGACCCGGCTCGCTGCGGAATCCATACCGTCGGTATCAAATACCGTCGGTATCGGTTATGTCAAGGCCCGCGAGCCACCGAGGCACCCTGACACCCTGCGGGACCGGCCACGCGGCATCGTTCCGCCTCGACGCGTCTCCCGTGCTGCGCCAGGCGGGCCGACGTCCCGGAGACGGATGCCGCACACGACCAGGTGGCTGGCCAGAATGGTGGCGTGGTGGGCGGTGATCGCGTGCGGGTCGAGGTGCTCGGACCGATCCGCGTCCTCGCCCCCGGGGACCGCGACATCACGCCCCCGGGCGTGCTGCAGCGCCGGCTGCTGGCCCTCCTCGTGCTCCGCCGCGGTCGCGTGGTGCCGGCCGACACCGCGATCGGCGTCCTCTGGCCGTCGACGTTGCCCCGCGACCCGGCCGGAGCGGTCCAGAACCACCTCTCCCGGCTCCGGCGGGCCCTGCCGGCCGGCCTGATCGAGTCGGTCGGCGACGGCTACCGGCTCGACCCGTCGGCCCTCGACATCGACGCCGACCGGCTCGCCGTGGCGCTGAGCGCCGGCGCGGAGCTCGGCGACGGCGCGGCCTCGAGTGCCGGTGCAGAGCTCGGCGACGCCGGGTCGGACGCGGCCACGCCGGCCGACCTCGACGCCCTGCTCGACCGGTGGCACGGCCCCGCCTATCCCGAGCTCGACGGCGTGGACGATGCCCGCGCCGAGGCGACCCGCCTGGCCGAGCTCCGCGTGCGCGCGCTGGAGGCGCGGGCCGAACGGCGGCTGGCACGGGGGGCGACCGACGGGCTGGTCGCCGAGCTGACGGCCCTGGCCGATGCCGAGCCGCTGCGGGAGCGGCCCCGGGCGCTGCTGATGGCGGCACTTGCGGCGACCGGCCGCCACGCCGAGGCGCTGCGCGTCTACGACGACTTCCGGCGCCTGCTGGGCGACGAGCTCGGCATCGAGCCGTCGCCGCTCCTCGCCGCGCAGCACGCGGCGATTCTCGACGGCGGGACCGGCGCACCCGCCGGCACCGGCCGCGGCGAACCGGACGCAGGACGACCCGGCGCACACGCGGGCGCCGTCGACGGGCAGCCGGATGCGGCCGGCGGGTGGGTCCCGGCGACCCGCCTCCCGGTGCCGGCCACGTATCTGATCGGCCGCGACCCCTTGGCGGCCGAGATCGCAGCCCTCGTCGGCCGGCAGCGCCTCGTGTCCCTGGTCGGGCCGGGCGGTGTCGGCAAGACCCGGCTGCTGGTCGAGGTCGGCCACCGCCTGTGCGCCGCCGAACCGGACCGGCCGGCCGTGCTGTGCGAGCTGGCGACTGCGGACCCGGACTCGGCCGCCGACGCGGTCGCCGCGTCGCTGGGGATCGATGTGCGGCCCGGCGTCCCCCTCGCGGACCGGATCCCCGGGGTTCTCGGCGATGCGCCGCTCGTGCTGCTGGTCGACAACTGCGAGCACGTGCTCGAACCGGTCGCCGAGCTCGTGGACCACCTGCTCGGCCGCTGCCCGAACGTCGCCGTCGTGGCGACCAGCCGGGAGCGACTGCGGGTACCCGGCGAGCGCCTCTGCCCGGTGCCGCCGCTCCCCGTCGACGGCGACGACTCGCCCGCCGTCCAGCTGTTCGTCGAGCGTGCCCGCGCCGCCACGCCCGACTTCGCGCCGGACGGGGACGAGCTGGCGGTCGCGTCGGACATCGTGCGTCGGCTCGACGGGCTGCCGCTGGCCATCGAGCTCGCCGCCGCCCGGATGTTCACCCACGACGTCGGCGAGGTGGCTGCGGGACTCGACCATCGCTTCTCGCTGCTGACCGCGGGGTACCGCACATCGCCACGTCACGCGTCGCTGCGGGCGGCCGTGTCGTGGTCGTTCGGGTTGCTGGACGACCCGCTGCAGCAGGTCTTCGCCGCCCTCTCGGTGTTCAGCGGGTCGTTCACCCCGGCCGACGCCGCCGCGGTCTGTGCCCTCGACGTCGAGGAGACCGCGGTCGCGCTCACGCAGCTCGCCGAGCGGTCGCTGGCGATGCGGGCACCCGGCCGGAGATACGTGCTGCTGGAGACGTTGCGGGCCTTCGGCGCCGAGCAGCTCGCCGCGACGGGCCGAAACGACGAGGTCGGCGGGCGCCACGCCCGGCACCTCGTGGCGTGGGCGGAGCGCGCCGAGCGGCGGTTGCCGGAACCCGGTGGCTCCGCGATCGCCGAGATCGACGCCGCGGTCCCCGAGCTGCACACCGCGCTCGGCTGGCTGCTCGACCACCGGGAGGTCGAGCTCGCCGGCCGTCTGGTCGCCGCACTGCTCGACTACGGGTTCCTGCGCCTCCGGCCCGAGGTGCTGACCTGGTCGGAGCGGGTGACGGCCCTGGATCCCGACGACCGCAGCCCGATGGCGCCGCGGGTGTGGGTGGTCGCCGCGTACGCGGCCTGGATGGCGGGCGACGTGCCGGAGGCCGGGGTGCGGAGCGCCCGGGCCCTGGCGCTGGCCGAGCGGACCGCTGACCGGACCGGCGGCGACGTGCCGCCCCAGGTGGCCTCGGCCCTCGGCAGCGTCGAGCTGTTCGAGGGCCGCCTCGATGCCGCCGCCCGCTGGTTCCGGCGCGCGGCGCAGTCCGCCGACGACACCCCGCATCGCCTCATCGGACCCGCCGCCGAGGTGCTCGCGCTCGGGTACGCCGGCCACCCGGACGCCGCCGGACGGGCCGACGCCCTGCTCGCCGAGCTCGGCGGGTCCGGCACGCCCTACACCGCCTACGCCTGGTACAGCGCCGGGGAGGCCGCCCTGGCCGCGGGCGACCTCGAACGTGCCCGCGGCCGCTTCGCGCGGGCGATCGACGTCGCGCAGCAGACGAACGCGACGCTCATCACCGGGGTGGCCGGCGCCTCCAAGGCGTCGATGGACGCCCGCGTCGGCGACCCCGCGGCCGCCGCCGGCGAGTTCCGCCGCGTGGTCGCCCACTGGCGACGGGCCGGCATGTGGTCGACCCAATGGACGATCCTGCGGTCGATCGCCGCCCTGGTGGCCCGACTCGGACGCCACCGCGACGCCGCGGTGCTGGTGGGCGCGCTCCGCACCACGGCGGCCGGTCACCGGATCTTCGGGGCCGACGAGGTGGCGCTCCGGGAGTTGGGGCAGCGCCTGCGGGACGCTCTCGGGGACGACGCGTACGAGGCGGCGCTGGCCGACGGCGCCGTGCTCGACGGCGACGCCGCCGTCGAGCACGCGCTCCGGGCGCTGTAGACGAACGCCGGTCGGCAGCCGATCACCACCTCGGCTGCTCGGTCAGGATGCCGAGCACCGCCTTGCCGACCAGCTCGTGGGTGAGCGCGTCGTTGCCGGGATGGAACCCGCCGCAGCGGACGTCGCGGTAGAGGCGCTCGAGCTCGTTGCCGGTGAACATGCCGGCGCCGCCGACCACGTCGAGGGCGACGTCCACCACCCGCTTGGCGGCCTCCACCGCCCGCCACTTCAGCGAGTACACCCTGGGCACCCAGGCGTCGCCGTGGTCGGCGCCGGCCACCCAGTCGTCGACGAACCGCTCGAGCGTCGCCGTCGCCGCGTCCAGCTCCAGGTACATCTCGGCGATCTGGTGCTGGACCATCGGGTTGTAGGCGTACGCGCCCCGCTCGATGGCGACCGACGTCTTGCGGCGGGCACCGGTGACGGCCAGCTCGAGCGCCCGGTCGGCGATGCCGAGGTACACGGCGGCCATCAGCGACAGCGACCAGATCGCCATCGCGAAGACGAACAGGTCGGTGCCGTCGCCGGCCGGCACGACTCGCCCGATGCGGGCGTCGGGGACGAACACCCCGTCGAGGACGGTGTCGTGGCTCTGGGTCGGGCGCATGCCCAGGGTGTCCCAGGTCTCCACGACGGTGACGCCGGGGCTCGACCGGTCGACGAAGGCGTGCACGACCTGCGGTCCGCCCGGGGCGTCGGCGTCGATGGCGTGGGCACCGAGCCACCGCCACGCGGGGCCGTTGGAGCCGAACTGCTTGCGGCCCGTCAGCCGGTAGCCGCCCTCGACCCGCTCGGCCCGGCACGTCGACATCAGGACGGGGATGTCGTTGCCGCGCTCGGCGTGCCCGGCTGCGAACACCTCGCCGGCGGCGGCCGCCTCGAGGATCCAGCGCAGCGACGTGTCGCCGGCCTTCTCCAGCTCGGTGGCGATGCCCACCCAGTAGGTGTGCATGGTGATCGCCAGCGCGGTCGCCGGCGCGTAGCGGGCGAGCCGCCGCTGGCCGGCCGCCATCTCCGCCAGGTCGAGGCCCCACCCGCCGAGGTCGGTGGGGACGGCGGCCGCGAGGTAGCCGGCCGAGCGCAGCTCGGCCAGGTCGTCGGTGAAGTACGCGTTGGCGCGGTCGAGGTCGCCGGCCCGGGCCCGGAACCCCTCGAGCATGGCGTCGGCGAGCCGGGGCGGGTCGGGGGTCGACGTGCCCGTGTTGGCGTTGGCGTGGGTGCCGGCCCCGGTGCCGGCGCCTGGATCCGTGTCGGTGCTGAGTGTCGTGCTCATGCCCGCCACCATTCGGACCAGGACTGTCACGTCGGTCCCACCCGCTCCCACCGCCATGTGATCCGGTGGGAGCGTGATGGGAGCGACCCCGTGGACGCTGCCGCCATGGCGACAGCCGACCGCAGCACCAGCCGCCGACCCACCGGCGGCGACCCAAGGAACCCGACGGCGACCGGTGCCGGGGCACAGGTCACGGCGCCGGTGGCGGCCCTCGGGACGATCCTGTCGATCTGGGCCCACCCCGACGACGAGACGTACCTGGCCGGCGGGATCATGGCCACCGCCCGAGACCTCGGCCAGCGGGTGGTGTGCGCGTCGGCCACCGCCGGGGAGCACGGCACCGGCGACTCCGGTGCCTGGCCACCCGCCCGCCTGGGCCGGGTGCGCCGCTGGGAGGCCGCAGCCGCCATGGCCGTGCTCGGGGTGACCGAGCACGGGATCCTGGGGTTGCCCGACGGCGGCCTCGCCGACCGCGGACACGAGGGCTCCGCATGGGTGGAGCGCCTGCTCGGCGAGGTCGCCCCCGACACGATCCTGACGTTCGGGCCCGACGGCATGACCCACCACGCCGACCACATCGCCGTGCACCGCTGGGTCACCGGCGCCTGGGAACGGCTCGGGCGGCGTCCCCGCCTCCTCTACGCGACCTCGACGAGCGAGCACCTCGACCGCTTCGGCGACCACTACGACCGCTGGGACGTCTACATGACCGACGAGCGGCCCGCCGGCGTACCCGCCGGCGATCTCGCCCTGCACCTGCGCCTCGACGGTCAGCTGCTCGACCGGAAGCTCACCGCCCTGCGGGCCATGGCGACGCAGACCGGCCCCGCCGCGGCGGTGCTGGGACCCGGCGCGTTCGCCGACCTGGTCGCCGAGGAGTGCTTCGTCGACGCGGGTCATGGGCCGCGGCAGGGGTCGGCGGCGGACACGGACGCCGCGGGCGACGGGACTCGGACGGCCGCGCCGCCACCCTGAGGCGTGCGGTCACCCCGGTCGCAGTGATGCGTGCGGTGCCAGCGGTCGGCGCGGTCACCCGCGGTCCGGCCGCTGCCCGACCGACTGGGCCTGGATCGCGGTGATCGCGACCGTGTTGACGATGTCCCGCACCGTCGCGCCGCGGGACAGGTCGTTCACCGGCTTGTTCAGGCCCTGCAGCACCGGGCCCACGGCCACGGCGCCCGCCGAGCGCTGGACCGCCTTGTAGGTGTTGTTGCCGGTGTTGAGGTCGGGGAACACGAACACCGTCGCCCGACCGGCGACGTGCGACCCCGGGAGCTTGGCCCGGGCGACCGACGCGTCGACCGCGGCGTCGTACTGGATCGGGCCGTCGACCGACAGGTCGGGCCGGCGCTGGACGACCAGCTCGGTCGCACGGCGGACCTTGTCGACGTCGGCGCCCGCCGCCGACTCGCCGGTGGCGTACGACAGCATGGCCACGCGCGGCTCGACGCCGAACTCGGCGGCGGTCTCCGCCGAGGAGATCGCGATGTCGGCGAGCTGCTCGGCGGTCGGGTCGCGGACCACGGCGCAGTCGCCGTACACGAGCACGCGGTCCTCGAGGCACATGAAGAACACCGACGACGCGATCGAGGTGCCCGCCCGGGTGCGGATGATCTCGAAGGCCGGCGTGATCGTGTGGGCGGTCGTGTGCGCGGCACCGGAGACCATGCCGTCGGCCTCCCCGGTGTGCACCATCATCGTGCCGAAGTACGAGCCGACCTGGACGATCTCTCGCGCCCGCTCGAGCGTGACGCCCCGGTGCCGGCGCAACCGGGCGTACTCGGCGGCGAACGGCTCGAGCAGCCCCGAGGTGGCGATGTCGACCACCCGGGCGCCGGCGATGTCGAGGCCCAGGTCGGCGGCGCGGGACCGCACCTCGCCCTCCACCCCCAGCAGCACGATGTCGGCGACCTGCCGGGACAGCAGGGTGGAGGCCGCGCGAAGGATGCGCTCGTCGCTGCTCTCGGGCAGCACGACGCGCCGGCGGTCCGCCCGGGCCCGCTCGAGCAGCATCGACTCGAACATCAGCGGCGTGACCACGTCGCTGCGCGGCACGTCGAGCTGCCGCACGAGCGACTCCGGGTCGATGTGCGTCTCGAACACGCCCAGCGCGGTGTCGATCTTCCGCTGGGTGCCGCGAGCGAGCGTCCCGCGGGTGGAGGCGACGAGGCCCGCCGTCTCGTAGGTCTCGTGCGGCGTGACCATGACCGGCAGGCCCCGCCCGAGCTGCCTGACCAGGTCGACCACGGGTGGCGGCGGGCGGAAGCCGCCGTTGAGCACGACACCCGACAGCGAGGGCAGCCCGTCGGCGGCGTGGGCGCTGGCCAGGGCGATGAGGACGTCCGGGCGGTCGCCGGCGACGATGCACAGCTGGCCGTCGTGCAGCCGCTCCAGCACGTGCTCGGCGCTCATGGCGCACACCAGGGTGTCCTCCGCCTCGCGCGCGAGCAGGGCGTCGTCGCCGATGATCAGGTCGCCCCCGAGGACGGCCATGAGGTCGGCCAGGATCGGCGCCGACAGCAGCGGCACCTCGGGGAGCGCCCAGGTGGGCAGGCCGAGGCCCGCGAGGCGGTCCCGCACGGCGGCGAGCCGGGCCGGGTCGCACCGGTTGGCGAACACCCCGATCGTCGTGGCATGGCTCTGCCGGATCTCGGTCGTCGCCATCTCGGCGACCCGCACGATGTCCCCGGGCGTGCGGTCGAGGCCGCGCACCACGAGCAGCACCGGCGCGCCGAGGTTGGCGGCGATGCGGGCGTTGAACGTCAGCTCGGTCGGCGTGGCCACGTCGGTGTAGTCGGACCCGACGACCACCACGGTCTCGCACTCGGCGTCCAGGGGGCGGTAGCGGTCGACGATCGTGGCCATCGCGGCGTCGGGGTCGTCGTGCACGTCGTCGTAGGTGACGCCGATGCAGGCGTCGTAGGGCAGGTCGGCAGCGGCGTGGCGGAGCAGCAGCGACACCACCGGGTCGTCGCGCCCGCTGGAGCGCGTGACCGGGCGGTAGACGCCCACGGTCCCCACCCGCCGCGTGAACGTGTCGATCAGGCCGAGAGCGACGAGGGACTTGCCCGTGTAACCCTCGGGCGATGCGACGTAGATGCTGCGCGCCACGAATGCAGTGTTGCCCGCCGGCGCCCGGACGCGTCGCCCCGCTCG
>JBKHJZ010000141.1:0-8362 GCA_046537875.1 Acidimicrobiia bacterium
CACTAGGCCAGGAGCATGAGCAGTGCCACGGCGTTGGCCAGGGCGACCGCGCCGGCCAGCAGGGCGAAGCTGGCCGCTGTCGGTGGCCCCGGGTCGGGCTCGGCCCGGAGCGTCCGGATGCGCAGCGCCCCGGCGGTCACGCTGATCACCGCGATGGCGAGGCTCGCCGCGATCGCCAGCGCTCGCATCGCGCCGCTGGCGGTCATGTGGCTCGCAAGGGCGGCGAGGGCGGCCGTGGCCAGGCCGGTGCGGATCCAGGCGAGCTCGGTGCGCTCGGCCTGGAGGCCCGGTGGCTCGTCGATGTCGTCGCGGGCGATCACGACAGCACCAGGATGACGCCGGCGGCTGCTGCGACGATCGCGATGGCGGTCGCCAGCAGCGGGACCGCGACCGGGTGGGGGAGGGGTTCCCCGCGCCGCATGGCCCGCTGGACGGTTCGCCAGCGGAGGAAGCTGGCGACCGCCAGCGACAGGCTGAGCGCCAGGGCCGCCACGGTGAGCGTGGTGCGTGCGGCCTCGGCCTCGAAGGCCCCGAACTCGTGCAGGGCGATGCCGCCGGCGAGCAGGGCGAGCGCCGTGCGCATCCAGGCCAGGAACGTGCGCTCGTTCGCGAGCGTGAAGCGGTAATCGGGCTCCCGGTCCAGTCCGGGCTCGGTCGGATCCTCCCGGTGCTCGTCCACCCCGTCAGCCTCGCAGGTCGGTGGCGCCGGTCCCGGCACCGGCGGCCGAGGCGTCAACTGCCGGCCGGCGTCGGCCGATCTCGTCGACGACCGCCAGTCCGAACACCGCGAACGCGAGCCCGTAGGCCGCGCCGCCGACGCCGTAGACCCGGTAGCCGATCAGCGCCACCACCCACGGCACCAGCAGCCCGACGTGGACGCTCCGGCGGGCGATGGCGCGGCGGACGATCGTGGAATCGGCGAGCTGCACGGCGAGGACGCAACCCGCGGCGGTCAGCGCTGCCACGTCCGAGCGGAGCGCCAGCAGCAGCAGGATCATCGGGAGGGTCCCGAGCAGGATGCCGACGTGGGGCAGCAGCGCCATCAGCCCCGCGCCGAGCCCGAGCGCAGCGGGCGCCGGCAGGTCGAGCAGGCGGGCCACGCCGCCGACGACCAGGCCGACGGCCAGCCCCTCGACGAGCGTCAGCAGGACGGCCCGGCGTGCACGCGGCAGGGCGCGGCTCACCGTGTCGGTCACGGCGTGCCGTTGCTCGGCCCTCGGCAGCTGCTCGACGGCCGAGGCCGCCAACCGCGGTCCGTAGGACATGAGGAAGAGCGTGAGGATGCCGCCGACGAAGTAGGTGGGGGCCGACCCGGCACCCTGGGCGAGCACGTCCTCGCCGCCGGTGGTCCGTTCCTCGAGGGCCTCGACGAACTGCTCGACCCGTCGCGACGCGTCCACGTCGCTCGCCAGCTGCCCCACGCCGTCGTCGCGGGCCTCGAGCCGGCGGGCGGCATCCTCGGCGGCCACCCCGAACCGGTCGATGCCCGCGGCCAGGTCGTCGAACGCCATGTAGGTGATGCCGAAGGTCGCAGCCCCGGCCACGAGCAGCGCCAGGATCACGTTGACCAGCCGGGGGACGTGTGGGGCCCGGCGGTCCATCGCGTCGACGATCGGATCGATGAGCACCGCGACGACCGCCGCGGCGGCCGCCCACGAGAGCGGCCGGTGTGCGGCGGTGAACGCGCGCTGGGCGACGAGCGCGAGCGCGATGGCCACCACGGCGAGCACGGCGGACGTCGCGGAGATGCGCACCCGGCGGTGCTGGACGGGTCGGCCGTCGGCAACCACTCGGCGTACGGTAACCCCTCGTGGTCGACCAGCCGTCCGCCGAGCCAGCACATGCCCAAGAGCCGGCCGCCGGGCGCAGTGAGGCCGATGGCCCGGACAACCGGGCCCGGGCCGGCGCGCAGGGTGCGGACCCGGACAGCGTGGAGCGCGGCACCCCCGAACCAGAGAGCGCAGCGTGCGACACGGCCCAGACGGACGCCGCCGGGCAGGAGGGCGCAGGGGGCGACACGGGCCACCCGGACACCGACCCGGGCGGTCCAGAGCCGGGGAGCGCAGAACCGGCGAGCCCGGAACCGGCGAGCGCAGAGCCGGGGAGCCCGGAGCCGGGGGGCGCCGGGCGCGAGCCGACCGATCGCGAGGGCGCCGACGGCACCACGGTCCTCGTCGACATCGACCCGTGGTCGTTCGTCGCCTTCGGCGGGGCGGCCGCGCTGGCCGCGGTGCTGTTCGCGATCGTCGGGGCGGCCTCCGACGTGCTCACCGGCATCGGTGTCGGCATCCTCGCCGGCGTCGCCCTCGCACCGGTCGTCAGCGCCGTGGCACGGCGGTGGGGGACCACCCGGGGGATCGCCGTGATCATCGTCGGATCCGGCCTGGCCGTGGCGCTCGCCGTCGTCGTGCTGCTGGTCGCCCCCGCCGCCGTCGACCAGTCCCAGGACTTCAGCGACGAGCTGCCGGCGACGGTCCGCCAGATGTACACCTGGCCGATCGTCGGCGACCGCCTGGCATCGGCCGACGCCGCCACCCGTGTCGACGAGTGGATCGACGACCTGCCCGCCAGCCTCGACGACCGCACGCTCGCCGACGTGGGCGAGCGGCTGCTCGGCGGGGTGCTGAGCGCGTTCATCGTGTTCGTCACCGCGCTCGGCGTGCTCGTCGACGGCGAGGTGATCGTCCGCCGCGCCAGGGCGCTCGTCCCCACCCGTCGGCGCCCCGCGGCCGACCACCTGGGGCGCATCGTGTACGCCACGTTCGGCAGCTACTTCGCCGGCTCGCTGTTCGTGGCCGTGCTGGCCGGCCTGGTCACCCTGTCCATCGGGCTGGTCCTCGGGGTGCCGCTCGCCCCGGTCGCCGGCCTCTGGACGGCCCTCACCAACCTCATCCCGCAGATCGGCGGGTTCCTCGGCGGCTCGTTCCTGGTGATCCTGGCGCTCACCGAGGGACCCGTGCACGCGGCGGTGGCGCTCGCTCTGTTCGTCGCCTACCAGAACCTGGAGAACCACGTGCTCGGGCCCGCGATCGTGGGCCGTGCCGTCAACCTGTCGCCGCCGGCCACCATGCTCGCGGTGCTGGTCGGCGCCGCCGCGGCCGGGGTCCCCGGCGCGCTCGTGGCCACCCCGCTGTTCGGCGCCGCGAAGGCCGTGTACCTCGACAGCCGGGGGGAGATGCCCGAGCCGGAGGCGCGGCGCATGCCGGCGCACGTGCGGGGCACGATGCGGCGCATCGCCCGCCGCGTCCGTGCCGCGCTGCCCGGCGGTCGCCGGGGCGGCGCCGGCGGACGCGATCCCGAGGCCGGCCCGGATTGAGGGGCCCGAGGTCATGGGTTCCAGGGCCGGGGGCCCGAGGTCATGGGTTCCGGGGCCGGGGGCCCGAGGTCATGGATTCCGGATCCGGAACCTGGTGCCTCGGGCGGGGCCGGGTGGAACGTATCGCCTCGGGGTTGGAGTAACCGATCGCCTCGGAGACCGGTCGCACGTCACGGCCGTGAGGTGCCGGCAGATCCCGGATGGAAGTCGGTCAGCCGAGGCGTTCCGCGGGGATCCGGCCGAGGGCGCCGCGCTGGAAGTCCTCGAGGGCCTGCACGAGCTCGGCACGGGTGTTCATCACGAACGGGCCGTAGTGTGCGACCGGCTCACGGATCGGCTGCCCGCCGAGCACCAGCACGTCGAGCCCGCCGGATCCGCCGCTCGAGCCCGCCGCCGATGCGGCGGCCACCGTGATCACGTCGCCCGGTCCGAGCACGCCGGTCTGCCCGGCGCGCAGCGGCCGCCGCTCGGAGCCGACGCTGCCGCCGCCCGCCAGGGCGTAGACGATCGCGTTGAAGTCGGGCCGCCAGGGCAGCCGCAGCTCTGCGCCCGCCGCCAGGGTGGCGTGCGCGAGCGTGATCGGCGTGTGCGTGATCCCCGGCCCGGCATGGCCGTCGATCTCGCCCGCGATGATGCGGACCAGTGCGCCGCCGTCGGGTGATGCCACGAGAGCCACCCGGCCACGATCGATGTCCTGGTACCGCGGGGGCGTCATCTTGGACGCCGCCGGCAGGTTCACCCAGAGCTGGATGCCGTGGAAGAGGCCACCGCTCGCGACCAGCGCCTCGGGCGGCTCCTCGATGTGGAGGATGCCCCCGCCGGCGGTCATCCACTGGGTGTCGCCGTCGCTGATGAGGCCGCCCCCGCCGGTGGAGTCCTCGTGACGGAACGTGCCGTCGATCATGTAGGTGACGGTCTCGAACCCCCGGTGGGGATGCCAGGACGTGCCCCGCGGCTCGCCGGGGGCGTACTCGACCTCGCCCATCTGGTCCATGTGGACGAACGGGTCGATCTGCGCGTAGGTGAGCCCGGCGAAGGCCCGGCGGACGGGGAACCCCTCGCCCTCGAAGCCGGCCGGCGCGGTCGTGAGCGCCTGCACCGGGCGGTCCACGGCCACGGCCCGGTCGGGATCGTGGAGCCGGGGCAGCGTCAGGATGTCGTCGACCGTCACGGCCGGCATCGGTCACCTCCTGGGAGCGGAGCACCGCAGCCACATCGGGAGCTCCCGGCGCGGCTTGGGGCGGTCTCCACTCCCAACAGCGGTCGGCCGGGCGATGTTCCGCCGCCCCGTGCCGCCGCCGGCCTGGTCACAGCGGCAGGTCGCCGGTGGCGGTGCGCGTGCTGCCGTGGTCCTTGTACGCCGCGATCGTGCGCTGGGCGATCCGCATCTGGTGGACCTCGTCGGCGCCGTCGGCGAACCGCGCCCACCGGGCGTGCTGGTACATGCTCGCCAGCGGCGTGTCGGTCGAGTAGCCGAGCGCACCGTGGACCTGGATCGACCGGTCGATGATCCGGTTGAGCGCGTTGGCCACGAAGTGCTTGGCCATCGACACCTCGCTCTTGAAGTCGAGCTTGTTGTCGATGCGGTACGCGGCGTGCAGCACCATGAGCTTGGCCTGGTACAGCTCCATGGCCGAGTCGGCGATCATCCACTGGATCCCCTGCTTCTCCGCCAGCACCGAGCCGTGCGAGTACCGGTCGAGCGCGCGGTCGACCATCATGTCGAGGGCCGTCTCGGCCTGCGCGATCCAGCGCATGCAGTGCGCCAGGCGGGCCGGGCCCAGGCGGTACTGGCCGAGCATGTGGCCCTGGCCCCGGCCGCCCAGCATGCGGTCGGCGGGAACGCGGAGGTCCTCGATGAGGATCTCGGAGTGGCCGGTCGAGCCGTGCATCGTCTCGACCTCCCGCACCTCCTTCCAGCCCTCCGAGGGGATGTCGACGATGAACGCCGTGTTGGCGGCCTGGGGCAGGTCGGGGTCGTCCTCCGTGCGGGCGATCAGGATGGCGAAGCCGGCGCGGTGCGCGTTGGAGATGAACCACTTGTGGCCGTTGATCACCCACTCGTCGCCGTCCTGCTCGGCGCGGGTCCGGATGAGCGTCGGGTCCGAGCCGGCAACCTCTGGCTCGGTCATCGCGAAGCAGCTCATGATCCGGCCCTCGCAGAGCGGGCGCAGGTAGCGCTCCTTCTGCTCCTCGGTGCCCCAGTGGAGCAGCGTGTGCATGTTCCCCTCGTCGGGGGCTTGGCAGTTCATCGCCCAGGGGCCGAAGCGTGACTTGGCGGCCTCGGCCTGGACCATCGCCAGCTCGACGTGCCCGAGGCCCATGCCACCCCACTCCTCGGGCATGTGCGGCAGCCAGAGGCCCGCCTCCTGGGCCCTGCCGCGCATCTCGAGGAGGAGCCGGACGTACTCGTCGCGCTCGAGCTTCTCGTCGCCGCCGATCTTCTCCTCGCGGGGCTTGACGACATCCTCGACGAAGGTGCGCACGCGGTGGCGGATGTCCTCGAGCTCGGGCGTGAGCGTGAAGTCGATGGGCATGGGTGGTCAGCCTCCTCGGGCGATGACGGTCTGCGCCCGGGCGAAGAGCCCGAGCGTGATGGCGTGGAGCAGGTCGCCGGTGGGGCGCGGGGCCTTCCCGGCGCACGCACGGGCGTGCGTGCCCTCGAGGACGATGCCGAGCTTGAAGCAGGCCAGCGCGGTGTACCAGTCGATGGTCGACACGTCCCGGGTGGACTCGTCCGCGTAGCGTGCGACCAGCTCGTCGGGCGTGGGTAGGCCGCCGGCGGCGCCGATCGCCCCCGCGGCGGCTGCGGCGGTGGCGTCGTCGCCGCCCGGTCCGCCGGGGCCCAGCGGCCAGGTGGCCAGGAGCAGGCCGAGGTCGAGCAGCGGGTCACCGATCGTGCACATCTCCCAGTCGACGATCGCTGCCACCTGGGGGCCGTCGTGGCGGATCATGACGTTCGCCAGGTGGTAGTCGCCGTGCATGATCCCCGGCTGCCAGCTGCGGGGGCGGTTGCCGTCGAGCCAGCCCGCGACCGCCTCGAGCCCCGGGATGTCCGGGCCGGGGTAGCCGTCGAGCTCGCCGTACGAGTCCAGCTCGCCCAGCCACCGCGGCACCTGCCGCTCGAGGAACCCGTCGGGCCTGCCGAAGTCGGCGAGGCCGACCGCCACGTGGTCGACCGCGCCGAGGCGGGCGGCGGCGCCGGCCACCTCCAACCCCAGCGCGTGGCGGATCCGCTCGTTCCCGGCGTGGAGGTCGGGGAGGTCCGACGCAGGGTTGAAGCCGTCGACCGGCTCCATCAGGTAGAAGGTCGCACCGATCAGCGATTCGTCGGCGGGACCTGCGACGTAGCCGGGGTGGGGCACATCGGTGCCGCCCAGTGCGTGCAGCACCCGGGCCTCGCGCCGGATCACCTCGTTCGACGACCGGCGCAGGTGCCGGGGACCACGCCGGAGCACGTAGGTCCGCGGGCCGCGGGTGAACTTGACCAGCACGTTCTGCGTCCCACCGGTCAGGACCTCGACGTCGCGGAGGGGGCCGGAGGGCAGACCCTGGTCGTCCATCCACCGGGTGACGTCCGTGAAGTCGACGAGGTCGCGGTCGACGGCCTCGGGTTGGGTGCTGGCGGCGGTCATGCTCCTCCCGGTCCGGTCCCGCCGGGGCTCGCTGTCATGCATCTGCATTAGACACTAGGTCGCGAGGGGTGCAGCCGGCCCACCCGGCCCCTGGCCATTGCGCTGAGCGTCCAGGTGACCGCGCAGCGGTGCGGCCCCGGCGTGGCACGCAGCGACGCCATAGCCTGACCGACCGATGGGGCGCGCGACCGCTCTCGATGTCACGACCGAGCAGGCCGTCGCGTACCGGGTGGCCGCCCACCACCTCCACGAGCGCTTGCCGCCGGGGGATCTCGTGCACGCCGCGGCCACCTGTGGGCTCCAGGACACGCCACCCGGCGACGCCGCGATGGCGCTGGCGGCACGGGTCGCCGATCTCTACCCCGACGAGCTCGGCGAGGCGCTCTTCGAGGAGCGGTCGCTCGTCCGGATGCTCGGCCCCCGGGGCGCACCACACATCGTGCCGAGCATCGACGTCACGGTCTTCGGTCCCGCGGTGCTGGCCACCGACGAGGCATCCCTCCACGAGCAGCTCGCCGGCTCGTGGGCCAGGATCGAGTCGCCGGAGTGGACGGCCCGCGAGGCGCTCGGCGTGGTGATCGGCGTGCTCACCACGGTCGTCGCCGACGGCGAGCCCCGGACCAAGGGCGAGCTCAGCGAGGCGCTCCACGGCCGCGTCCCCCTCGAGCTCGAGCCCTGGTGCGACGGGTGCGACGTCCACCACGTTCCCGAGCAGCTGCTGCGGCTCGCAGGCGTGGCCGGGGTGTTCTGCTACGGCCGGCCGGAGGGCCGTCACCAGATGATCGTCGGGACCAGCCTGTGGCTCGGCCGACCCATGGATGGCGACCTGCGCACCGCCCGGGTGGAGCTGGTGCGCAGGTTCGTCCACGCCTACGGCCCCGTGGCTCCCCGGCACCTCGCGGCCTGGACGGGCCTCGGCGCCACCGAGGCGCGCGAGCGCTTCGTCGATCTGGCCGGAGAGCTGGTCGAGGTGCGGGTGGACGGCGCGCCCGCGTGGGTGCTCGCCGAGGACCTCCCGGAGCTCGACGACCCACCGCTCGCGTCGGGCGCCCGCCTGCTGCCGGCGGGTGATCCGTTCCTGCACCAGCGGGACCGCTCGACCCTCATCCCCGACAAGGCGCTCCAGCGTGCCGTCTGGCGTCCGGTCGGGCGCCCGGGCCTGGTGCTGGCGGCCGGTCACCCGGTCGCCACGTGGAGGTCCCGGCTGGTCAGGGGCCGGTTGGCGCTCGAGGTCGACCCGTTCCAAGACCTGGGTGCCCGGCGGCGGGCGGCGGTGCGGGAAGAGGCAGAGGTGGTGGCGGCCCTCCGAGGCGTCGAGGAGGCGGAGGTGACGTTCATCAAGCCCTGAGCATCGCCGACCCGGGGTGTGGGCCCCTCGCGGCTCGGGTCGGTGCGGCGCGATGGACACGGC
>JBKHJZ010000022.1:0-30624 GCA_046537875.1 Acidimicrobiia bacterium
CCGCGTCCAGGAACTGTCACCCACCTACCGGAACCACGGTGTCCACCATGAACCGGGTCCGCACATCCGCCAGCCGATGACGAGTGATGACAAATCGCGGACAAGCGACACTCGGAGCCGCTCCACCGGCCTCGCCGCACCACCCCTGACCTGCGCCGATGCGCTCGGTCTGTCGTGTCGGAGGGGGGACTTGAACCCCCACGCCCTTATCGGGCACTAGGCCCTCAACCTAGCGCGTCTGCCAATTCCGCCACTCCGACGTGGCCCTCCGGACCGCTCCGGAGGACTCGACACTCTAGCGCGACCCCGATGGGCGCCCAATCCCGGGCAACCGGTGCACGGAGCCGCCACCGAGCTTCACTTGCGCCGCCGGCGCCTCCGGAAGAACACAGCGAGCAGCCACAGGGCGGTCAGCCCGACAACCGCCGGGGCCAGGCGGCGGGCCACCGGGGCGCCGGCCGCCTCCAGCAGGTCGACGGGCTTGGCCTCCTCCGATTCCACCACCCGTACCGCCGGGCCGGAGGTGGCGGCCGCCTCGGCGCCCTCCTCGACGTGGCCGCTGGCCTCGGCCCACTCGCCGCCGATGTCGGTCGGGCCGCGCTCGGGACCGCCGGCGGCAGCGCCAGCCCCGGCGCCCGCACCTGCCTCGGCAGCCGCACCCTCCTCGGCAGCGGCGCCCGCCCCCTCAGCAGCGGCACCGCCAGCTCCAGCGGCAGGAGCGGCCGCCTCCTCACCCCCCAGGAGCTTGGTCTCCAGGCAGTCAGCGAACTGGCCGAGCAGCTTGGTCGACACGTCGGCCAGCACGCCCCGGCCGAACTGGGCGACCTTGCCGGTGACGGTCAGGTCGGTGACCACCGACACCTTGGTGCCGTCGCCGTCGGCCTCCAGCTGCGCGGTGATGGTGGCGTTGGCGTTGCCCTGCCCGCGGGTCTCCCGACCCTCGGCGCGCAGCACGGCACGGTGGCCCGGGTCGTCACGCTCCAGGAAGTGGGCCGCGCCCTTGTACTGGGCGGTGATCGGTCCCACCTTCACCTTGACGATGCCGCGGTACTCCTCGCCCTCGATCTCCTGCAGCTGGGCACCCGGCATGCACGGCGCGATGCGCTCGACGTCCGTGAGCACCTCCCAGGCTCGCTCGATCGGCACGCCCACGCGGAAGTCGTTGGTCAGTTCCACCAGGTCAGCTCCATTGCTCGAGGTCGTCCAGTGTGTCGACGTCACCCGCCTCGCCCTCACACGGTACCTCCGCCACCAGATCTGGCCGGCGCCGCATCACCACCCGCGCGCCCTCGTCGCCCCGCACCGGCAGCAGCGGCCACGCCATCGACGACAGGCGGACGGGGTTGCCCCGCACCCCCTTGTAGGTGGCGACCGCGATCGGCTTCGTCGACGCCGCCGCCACCCGCTGCCACGCCTCAGACAGCACCAGCGGCTGATCGCCCAGGCCCACGACAACCGCGGCGAACCCGGCCCGGCGGGCGGCGGTGAGGCCGGCCTGGAGCGACGTCGCCAGCCCCTCCCGCCAGCGGGGGTTGTGCACGAACTGGACCTTCCCGCGCGCCAGCGGCGGCACGGGCAGCTCGGTCGCGCCGGTCACGATGTAGGTGGCGGCGAGGCCCGCCGAGGCCGCGCTCTCGATGGCCCACTCGACCACCGTCCGGCCGAGGTAGGGCGCGAGGAGCTTGTTGCCCTCGCCCCCCGAGGCCCTGAACCGGGACCCGCCACCCGCGGCCAGGAGGATCGCCGCGACCCGCACGGCTACCCGTGGATCGGTCCGGCCGTGTCGCGCAGCGGGCGGGCGGCGCGCTGCCCGGTGCGCTGGGCGATGATCTCGGCGCAGATCGACACGGCCGTCTCCTCGGGCGTGCGGGCACCGATGTCGAGGCCGATCGGCGACCGGATGCGCGCCAGGCCCTCCTCCCCCACGCCCGCCTCGCGCAGTCGCGCGGTCCGGTCCTCGTGGGTGCGGCGGCTGCCCATCGCGCCGATGTACCCCGCGCCCGTCTCGAGCGCGGCCACCAGCGCGGGCACGTCGAACTTCGCGTCGTGCGTCAGCACGCAGATGGCGTCGCGGCCGGTCATCTCACCGCCGACTCGGCCGAGCAGGCGGTCGGGCCAGTCGACCACGATCTCGTCGGCCTGCGGGAACCGGGCGCGGGTGGCGAACACCTCCCGGGCATCGCACACGGTGACGCGGTAGCCGAGCACCTTGGCCACCCGCACCAGCGCCGCGGTGAAGTCGACCGCACCGAACACCAGCATCCGCGGCGGCGGCGCGAAGCTCTCGACGAACACCGCCACGACCGCCTCCCGCGCCTCGCCGTGCGCGCCGTAGTGGCGCACCGCGGTGGTGCCCGCCGACAGCTCGCCCAGCGCGTCCCGCCCGACCACCCGGTCGAGGTCGGGGTTGCCGAGCGAGCCGAGCGGCTCGGCGCCCGGTGCCACCAGCAGCTTGCCGCCGACGCCGGGGCCGTCGATCACCGTCGCCAGCGCCACGGGCCGCTCGGCACGGATCGCCGCGGCCAGCGTGTCGTAGATGGCCGACCCGGTCACCAGTCGAGCGGCTCGACGAACAGGTGGACCGTGCCGCCGCACGTAAGGCCCACGGCGAAGGCGTCGTCGTCGCTGTAGCCGAACGACACCATTGTGCGCCGACCGGTCTCGAGCACCTCGAGCGCCTCGGTCACCACCGCCCCCTCGACGCAGCCGCCCGACACCGAGCCCACCACGTCGCCCCGCTCGCTCACGGCCATCGCCGCACCGGGCTCGCGGGGCCCCGACCCGGCGACATCCACCACCCGCGCCACCGCGACCCGCAGGCCCTCCTCACGCCATCGGTCCACGTCGTCCAGCAGGTCGCGCATCGCAGGCTCACCTCTCCATCCGGCGGGCAGGGTCGCCCCCTCCACCGCTCCCTCTCATGACGCCGCCACCACCCTGGCGAGCGACTCCAGCGAGGCCACGGAATGGCCCTCGACGAACTCGTCAACGTGCGGGAGGGCCGCCGCCATTCCCCGGGCCAGCGGCGCGTACCCCGGCGACGCCTTCAGCGGGTTGACCCAGACCAACCGGTGCACCACCCGGCGGAGCCGGGCCAGCTCGGTCGCCAGCACCTCGGGATCGCCGCGGTCCCAGCCGTCCGACAGGATCACCACCACCGCCCCCCGGGCGACGCCCCGGACCCCCCAGCGGTCGTTGAACGACCGCAGCCCGTCCCCCAGCCGGGTGCCGCCGGCCCAGTCGGCGACCGAGGCCGCCGCCCGGCGGAGCGCCTCGTCGGGATCGTGCGTGGCCAGCTCGCGGCTGATGCGCGTGACCCGCGTGCCGAGGGCGAACACCTCGACCCCGCCGCGCCGGCGGGCGACCACCGCGGCGTGCGCGAACCGGGCGAGCGCCCGGGCGTACGGCTCCATCGACCCGCTGACATCGAGTAGCAGCACCAGCCGCCGGGGTCGCTCGCCACGCACCGAGGCCACCGGCCGCACCACCTCGCCGCCGGCACGCAGCGCCCGCCGGACGGTGCTGCGCACGTCGAGGGGTCCGCGCCGCCGGGGAGCCGGGCGCCGACGGCGGCTGCGGCGGAGCGCAGCGTGCACCCGCAGGTCGGCCATCAACCGGTGCGCCTCGTCCAGCTCGTCGGGCGAGCAACGTGCGAGGTCCTGGTGGCGGAGCACCTCGACGGGGCTCCACCGCACGGTGACGACATCGGACGCCGGCCGCTCCGGGTCGTCTCCACGACCCTGGCCCTCGTCGGCATCGTCGTCGGGGACGTCGAGGCGCACCTCGACACGTCGCGCGACGCCCCCGGCCCCGTCGCCGCCGCTCGCACCCACGAAGCGGGCGAACGCCCGGTCGAAGGCGGGCACGTCCTCGGGCCGGCGGATCAGCGTGGCCCGCCCCGCCCAGTACAGCTCGGAGGGGCGGTCGGCGTGGACGGCGCCCAGCGACGCCGCGAAGCCCAACGTCGCCCCGGTGGGCACGTCGACGCCCTCGCGGCGCAGGGCCTGGGCCAGGCGGACCGCGATCCGGCTCCCGGCCGGCTCGGCGACCGCGCTGTCCTGCTCCCCGACCTCAGCCACCCCCGCTCACCGCCGCGCGCACCAGCCGGTCGAGTCCGTGATCGAGCACCCGCTGCGTGTCCTCCCGGTACTTCACCGCCGAGCCCAGCGTCGCGGCCACCGCCGCCTCGTCGAGGCCGCGCCGCCCCAGCAGGTCGAGCGCCCGGGCCCAGTCGATCGTCTCGGCGACACCCGGCGGCTTGTAGAGACCCAGCGCGCGCACCTCGGCGACGGCCACCGCCACCTGGCGGGCCAGGTCGTCGGGCACCTCCGGCGCCCGGACGCGCACGATCGCGACCTCCCGCTCGACGTCGGGCTGCGGCACCCAGTGGTACAGGCACCGGCGCTTGAGCGCGTCGTGGACGTCGCGCGTGCGGTTGGAGGTGAGCACGGTCACCGGCGGGGTGGCGGCCCGGACCGTGCCCAGCTCGGGGATCGTGACGGCCCAGTCGGACAACAGCTCGAGCAGGAACGCCTCGAACTCGTCGTCGGCGCGGTCGATCTCGTCGATCAGCAGCACCGGGGGCGTCCCGCCCGCGCTCTGTTGCAGCGCCCGCAGCAGCGGGCGGCGCACGAGGAAGCGCTCGTCGTACAGCTCGTCCTCCAGGCTCGCGACCCCAGCGGCGCCCGCAGTCCCCGCCGCCTCGGCGGCCCGCAGGTGCAGCAGCTGGCGGGCGTGGTCCCACTCGTACAGCGCCTGCGCGGCGTCGATCCCCTCGTAGCACTGCAGGCGGATCAGCTCGCCACCCGTCCACACCGCCAGCGCCTTCGCCACCTCGGTCTTGCCGACGCCCGCCTCGCCCTCGAGGAACAGGGGCCGCTCCAGGCGCAGGGCCAGGAAGATGGCGGTGGCCAGACCCTCGTCGGCCAGGTAGTCCTGCGCGGCCAGGGCCGCGACGACATCGTCCACCGAGCTGGGTGCCGTTGCCTCGCCGGGCATGGGGCCAGCCTACGGCGGAGACGTCCGGACTGATGCGGCGCTCAGGCCCCGGGAGTCAGCCCCGGGGATCAGGCCCCGGCGTCCTCGAGGGCCCGGCGGGTGAGCACCTGGGCAAGATGCCGCCGGTACTCGGCCGTGGCGTTGAGGTCGTCGGTGGGCTCGGTGCCCTCCGCGGCCCGGGCGGCCGCATCGGCCGCCGGCGACCCGCCGCGCAGGGCCTCCTCGACGGCCGCCGCGCGGGTCGGCGTGGCGCCCATGTTGACCAGGCCGATCCCGGGGCCGGCCGCCCCGTCGCCCGCCCCGTCGACCAGCACCGCGGCCACGCCGACGATCGCCCAGTCCTGGGCCCGGCGGGCGAACTTCTGGAACGCCCACCCGGCGCCGTCGACGGCCGGGACGCGGATCTCGGTGAGCACCTCGTCGGGCCCGAGGGCGGTCTCGAGGAACCCGGTGAACATCTCGTCGGCCGGGATCTCGCGCTCGCCCCCCGGGCCTCGGGCCACCAGCGTGCCGCGCAGCGCCAGCAGCGCGGCGGGCAGGTCGGACGCCGGGTCGCCGTGGGCGATCGAGCCGCCGATGGTGCCGACGTGGCGGACCTGGGGGTCGCCGATCTGGCCCGCCACGTGGGCGAGCAGCGGAACCCGGGTGCGCAGCACCTCGGCGGTGGCGATGTCGTGGTGGCGGGTGAGGGCCCCGATCCGCACCTGGTCGCCGTCCTCCCGCACGTACGACAGGTCGCGCACGCGCCCGATGTCGATCACCACCTCCGGCGCCGCGAGCCGCAGCCTCATCAGCGGCAGCAGCGAGTGGCCGCCGGCGAGCAGCTTGGCGTCGTCGCCGTGGCGGGCGAGCAGGTCGACCGCCTCGTCGACGGAGGTGGCCTGCTGGTAGTCGAACGCAGCCGGGATCACGACCGGACCTCCCCCTCGCTGGACTGCCCGGCGGCCCGGGCATCTCGGATGGTGGACCACACCCGCTCGGGCGTCGCCGGCATGGCCATGTCGGTGATGCCGAGCGGGGCCAGGGCGTCCACGATCGCGTTGACGACGGCCGGCGTCGCCCCGATCGTGCCGGCCTCGCCGATGCCCTTGACGCCCAAGGGGTTGGTGGGGCTCGGCGTGACCGTGTGGTCGAGGCGGATGCTCGGCACCTCGGCGGCCGACGGCATGCTGTAGTCGATCAGCGTCGGGTTCCGGAGCTGGCCCTCGTCGTCGTAGACGGCCTCCTCCCACAGCGCCTCGGCAGCCCCCTGCACGATGCCGCCGTGGAGCTGGCCCTCGACGATCATCGGGTTCACCTGCGGACCGCAGTCGTCGACCGCCACGTAGTCGATCAGCTCGGTCCCCCCGGTCTCCTCGTCGATCTCGACCACCGCGATGTGCGTGCCGAACGGGAACACGAAGTTCGGCGGGTCGTAGGTGACCTGGGCCTCCAGGTTCGGGTCGAGGCCGTCGGGCAGGTCGTGGGCGGTGAACGCGGCGAACGCCACCGCCTGCAGCGGCACAGCCCGGCTGGGGGTCCCCCGCACCTGCAGCTCGCCCCCGACCAGATCGAGGTCGTCCTCCGCGCACTCGAGCTGGTGGGCGGCGATCCGCTTGGCCTTCTCCAGCACCTTGTCGGCCGCCATGCCGACCGCCACGCCGCCCACCGGCAGCGACCGGCTGCCGTAGGTGTCGAGGCCGAGCGGGCTGATGGCGGTGTCGGAGTGGAGCACCTCCACGTCGGCGGGGTCGACACCGAGCTTGTCGGCCACGATCTGCGACCAGGTCGTCTCGTGGCCCTGGCCGTGGGGGGTGGTCCCGGACACCACCTGGACCGTGCCCGTGGGCAGCAACCGGACGGTCGCCGCCTCCCAGCCGCCGGCGCCGTAGTTGAGCGACGCCAGCACGCGGCTGGGCGCGAGACCGCACATCTCCACGTAGGTGGAGATGCCGACCCCCAGGTGCTTCGTGTGGCCGCCGGCGCGGCGGCGCTCCTGCTCGGCCCGCAGCCGGTCGTAGCCCACCATCTCGAGGGCCCGGTCGAGCGTGGGCTCGTAGTTGCCCGAGTCGTAGGTGAGCCCGGCCACCGAGTCGTAGGGGAACTGGTCGGGCCGGATGTAGTTGCGGCGCCGGATCTCGGCGCCGTCGACGCCCACCGTCCGGGCGAGCGCATCCATGGCCCGCTCGATCGCATAGGTGGCCTCGGGACGCCCGGCACCCCGGTAGGCGTCGGTCGGGGTCTTCGTCGTGAACACCCCCGTGCACTCGAAGTGGTAGGCGGGGACGTCGTAGACGCCGTGGTAGAGGAAGGCGCCGAGCAGCGGGATGCCCGGCGTCGCCAGCTGCAGGTACGCGCCCATGTCGGCGAGAAGGCGCGCCCGCACGGCCGTGACCTTGCCGTCGTCGTCGGCGGCGAGCTCCACGTCCTGGATGACGCCCCGCCCCTGGATCGTCGCCACGGCGTTCTCGCTGCGGGTCTCGGTCCATCGCGCCGGCACGCCCAGCCGGCGGGACAGCGCGACGGCGATGAGATCCTCGGCGTACACGTCGAGCTTCGACCCGAAGCCACCGCCGACCGCCGGGGCGACCACCCGCACCTTGTGCTCGGGCACGCCGCAGGTCGCCGCGACCATGACCTTGAGGATGTGGGGGATCTGGGTGGCCGAGTAGAGCGTGAGGTCACCCCCGTACACGCCGGGCACCGCGGCGACGCCGCGGGGCTCCATCGCCATCGGGATGAGCCGCTGGTGCACGTAGCGCTCCCGCACAGTGTGCGCCGCCTCGGCGAACGCCCGGTCGACGGCCTCGCCGTCGGGCGACAGCGTCCAGGTGTAGCTGCGGTTGGTCCCGAGATCCGGATGGACCAGCGCCCGGTCGCTGGCCGCGTCCTCGAGGTCGACGACCGGGTCGAGCGGCTCGTAGTCGACCGCCACCGCGCCCACCGCGTCGGCGGCCGTGTAGCGGTCGTCGGCCACGACGACGGCCACGATGTCGCCCGCGTAGCAGGCCGCGTCGACGGCCACCGGCCAGTGGTCGGGCGCCTTCATGTCGTCGGTCACCGGCCACGCGCACGGCATGGGGGCCGCCCAGCCGTCGCGCAGGTCGGCGCCCGTGACCACCTGGCGGACGCCCGGCATGGCGAGCGCCGCACTGGCGTCGATGGTGCCGATGCGGGCGTGGGCGTAGGGGCTGCGGACCATCCCGAGCCACACCGCCCCGGGGATCTGCAGGTCGTCGACGTAGCGGCCCTCGCCGGTGAGCAGGCGCGCGTCCTCCTTGCGGAGCAGGCGCTGGCCGATGCCGCCCGTCGGGGTGGGTGCCTCGGTGGTGGTCATGCCGACACCTCCCAACTCGCTGGCATGTCGACCGGCTGGCCCGACGCGGCCAGCACGGCCTTCACGATGTTGTGGTAGCCCGTGCAGCGACACAGGTTGCCCTCGAGCCCGAGCCGGATCTCCTCCTCGCTGGGCTGGGGGTTCTCCTCCAGCAGCGACACGGCCGCCAGCACCATGCCCGGCGTGCAGAAGCCGCACTGGAGGCCGTGGTGCTCGTGGAACGCCTTCTGCATCGGGTGCAGGGGCGCCTCCCCGTCGCCGGCGGCGGCCGGTGCCAGGCCCTCGATGGTGGTGACCGAGCGCCCGTCGGCCTGTGCCGCGAGGACGGTGCACGACTTGACCGACTCGCCGTCGAGCAGCACCGTGCACGCGCCGCACGACGAGGTGTCGCACCCCACGTTGGTGCCGGTCAGGCCGAGGTCGTCCCTCAGGTGGTGGACGAGGAGCCGGCGAGGTTCGACCTCGCTCGTGCGCTCCGCGCCGTTGACCGAAAGGGTGATCTTCACAGGGACCCCCTCCCCTCTCACGCGTGTCGCGGCCGGATGCCCACCATCCTGCACCCTCCGGCGGCGGCCTGCTCGCTGAACCTGGGTTCAGTTCTGGGGACCGAACGCTCCCGCTTCGGCGAGCGCCCGCCAGACACGTTCCGGGGTGCACGGCATGTCCACGTGCCGCACGCCGAGGTGCGCCAGAGCGTCGCACACGGCGTTCTGGACGGCGGGCGTGGCCCCGATGGTGCCGGACTCGCCGATGCCCTTGGCGCCCAGCTCGTTGACCCAGGTGGGGGTCTCGACGTCGACCAGCTCGAAGGACGGCAGCTCGGCGGCCGAGGCCAGCGCGTAGTCGACGAACGTGGCCGTGAGCGGGTTGCCGTCGGCGTCGTGGACCACCTGCTCGTACAGCGCCTGGGCCACACCCTGGGCGATGCCGCCGTGGCGCTGCCCCTCGGCCAGCAGCGGGTTGAGGATCCGCCCGGCGTCGTCGGCCGCGACGAACCGCACCAGCCGGGCGTCGCCGGTCTCGGTGTCGACCTCGACGACCGCGAGGTGGGCCCCCGACGGGAACGTGGGCTGCTGCGCGACGAAGTCCTCCTCGACCGCCAGCGGCTCGCCCGCCGCGCTCGCGGCGGCCGCCACCTCGGCCCAGCCCCGCCCGACGGCCGGCGCTCCGGCCACGTGGAACGAGCCGGCCGCGCGGTCGAGCACCACGTCGTCCGTGGCCGCCTCCAGCAGGTCGGCCGCCACCTGCCGGGCCCGGTCGACGAGGGTCGACGAGGCCTCACGCACCGCCGACCCGCCGAGCTGGAGCGACCGCGACCCGAACGTGCCGACACCCCGGGCGACCAGGCTGGTGTCGCCGTGCACCACAGACACGCGGTCCAGCGGGATGCCCAGCCGGTCGGAGGCCACCATCGCGAACGCCGTCTCGTGCCCCTGGCCGTGGGGCGAGCTGCCCGTCCGGACCACGGCGCTCCCGTCGTCGAGCACCTCGACCCGCGCGTACTCCTCTCCCGCGGTCGGCCCGGCCGTCACCTCGACGTACGTGGACAGGCCGATCCCGAGCGCGACCGGGTCGCCGGCCTCGCGCCGGCGCCGCTGCTCGGCCCGGAGCTCGTCGTAGCCGGCCACCTCCAGCACCCGCTCCAGCGCCGCCGGGTAGTCCCCGCAGTCGTACGTGGCCCCGGTCGGCGTGCTGTGCGGCTCGTCGAACGGCGCCAGCAGGTTGCGGCGGCGGACGTCGGCCGGATCGCGACCGATCTCGGCGGCGAACAGGTCGACCGCCCGCTCCAGCGCCGCCGTCGCCTCCGGGCGTCCGGCCCCCCGGTAGGCGACGGTCGGGGCCGTGGTGGTGACCACCGAGCGCGACCCGGCCTGGACCGACGGGATCGCGTAGGTCCCGGTCGACATCACCCCGGTGAGGAACGGCAGCACCGCGCCGAGGCCCGGGTAGGCGCCGGCGTCCTGGACGACGTTGAGCCGGTAGGCCTCGATGGTCCCGTCGCGGCGGCCGCCGATCGCGATCTCCTGGATCTGACCGCGCCCCTGCGACATCGACACCAGGTTCTCGCTGCGCGTCTCCAGCCACCGCACCGGCCGCCCGCACCGGCGCGCCAGCCACCCGAGCAGCAGGTCCTCCGGGTGGGCGCCGACCTTGGCGCCGAAGCCGCCACCGACGTCGGGCGCCACCACCACGACCTGGTCCGGATCCAGCCCGTACGCACCGGCCAGCGTGTCGCGCACGCCGTGGGGGCTCTGGGTCGAGCACCAGAGTCGCAGGCGCTCACCGTCCCACGCCGCCGCGCTCGACCGCACCTCGAGCGGGCACGCGGCGAGCCGCTGGTTGACGATCCGCTGGCGGACGACCACCTCGCAGGCCGCCAGCTCCTCGTCGTCCTCGCCGCCCGTCCCGTCGGCCCCGAAGCTGACGACCAGGTTGGTGCCGACATCGGGGAACAGGGTGGTCCCGTTCCCCAGCGCCGCGACGGGGTCGACCAGCGCCGGCAGCGGCTCGTAGTCGACCAGCACGGTCTCGGCGGCGTCGGCGCCCTGCTCGGGGGTGGCGCTGAGCACGACCGCCACGGGCTCGCCCACGAAGCGCACCCGGTCGACCGCCAGGTAGGGGCGGGCCATGGCCGGGTTCCCCATCCCCGGGATGGGGCTGAGATCCACGTCGGCACCCACCACCACGTCGATGACGCCGGGCATCGCCCGGGCCTCGGCGGTGTCGATCGACGCGATCTCGGCGTGTGCCACGGTCGAGCGGACGAACGTGGCGTGGACTGCGCCGTCGAGGCGCGGGTCCCGCAGGTCGGCGCAGTAGGTGCCGCCGACCGTCAAGAGGCGCGGGTCCTCGACCCGCACCACCCTGCTCCCCAGGATGCTCATCCCCGGCTCCCCCCTCGCCGGGCCGCTCAGGCCATCATCAACGACAGGGCGGTCACCGAGAACCCCCACAGCAGCGCGACGACCACCGTGATCCGGTCGAGGTTCCGCTCCATCACCGTCGAACCCATGGCGCTGGCGCCGATGCCGCCCCCGAACATGTCGGACAGACCGCCGCCCTTGCCGCTGTGCAGCAGCACGAGCACGATCATGA
Source organism: Acidimicrobiia bacterium (assembly GCA_046537875.1). Classification (GTDB taxonomy): domain Bacteria; phylum Actinomycetota; class Acidimicrobiia; order Acidimicrobiales; family VFJN01; genus JBKHJZ01. The sequence continues at coordinate 11,411 of JBKHJZ010000022.1, forward strand.
TCAGCGACGTGAAGACGGTGACGACGACGGTGATGGCGGTGAGCACGGGCTCTCCTCGGAATCGGTGACCGTCGGGTCAGGCTAGTGGCCAGGAAGGACCCTAGACGACCACCTGCGTCTCGGCGAAGTGGCAGGCCACCGGATGCTCGGCGCCGCTCGACGGGCGGATCTCCAGCAGGGGTTCCTGCTGGGCGCAGATGCTCGTGTCGACCCCCTCCCGCTCCAGCTCCTGCTTCCGCCAGCACCGGGTCCTGAACCGGCAGGCCGACGGAGGATCGATGGCGCTGGGTGGATCGCCGGTGAGCACGATGCGGCGTCGAGCGCGCTCCTTCCGGGGGTCGGGCACCGGCACGGCGGACAGCAGGGCCTGCGTGTAGGGATGCGCGGGGGCCGCGTACAGCTGCGACCTCATGCCGAGCTCGACGATCTTGCCCAGGTACATGACCGCCACGCGGTGGGAGATGTGGCGGACCACCGACAGGTCGTGGGCGATGAACAGGTTGGTCAGGCCGAGCGAGGCTTGGAGGTCCTCGAGCAGGTTGATGATCCCGGCCTGGATGGAGACGTCCAGTGCCGAGACCGGCTCGTCGAGGACCAGGAGCCGGGGCCGGAGCGCGATCGCCCGCGCGATGCCGATCCGCTGCCGTTGCCCCCCGGAGAACTCGTGCGGGTAGCGGTTGGCGTGCTCGGGGTTGAGACCGACCTCGCGCATGATCTCCCGGATCTCGTCGCGTCCCTCGTAGCGGTCGTGCACCCGCAGCGGCTCGGCGATGATCTCGGAGACCGGCATCCGCGGATCGAGCGACGCGTACGGGTCCTGGAACACGAACTGCATCTCCCGCCGGTACCGGCGTAGCTGGCGGCCACCGACCGCGGTGAGGTCCGTGCCGTCGAACGTCACCTCACCGGATGTCGGCTTGATGAGCTGGAGGACCGCCCGGCCGGTGGTCGACTTCCCGCATCCCGACTCGCCGACCAGACCGAGCGTCTCGCCGGCGAACAGGTCGAAGGACACGTCGCTGACCGCCTGCACCTCGCCGACGGTGCGACGCAGCACGCGGCCGCCCCGGACCGGGAAGTGCTTGACCAGGTTCCGCACCCGCAGCACCGGCTCAGGTCCCGGCGATTCGTCGCGCGCGCCGCGCTCGCCGGTGACGGCCGACTCCCCTGCGCCGACGTCGCCGCCCTCGCGCGTCGCCTCGGCCCGGCTCATCCGTCCACCCCGTCCGCGTCGGCGCGCTCCGCCGCCGCGACGCCCGGGTCGGGCGGTCGCCCGGGCACGGTGCCGTCCTCGCCCGGCTCGGGCACGGCGGCAGCGTCGCCACCGGGAGCCGCCAGGTCGTCCGCAGCGTCGGCGCCGAACACCGCCTGCGCGTCGAGGCCCTCGGCCGACAGCTCTCGCCAATGGAAGCACGCGGCCGTGTGCTCGGTCGCCTCGGTCGGCAGCAGCTCCGGCTCCGCCGTCGTGCAGTCGTTCCGCACCAGCGGGCATCGGGGGGAGAACGGACAGCCCTCGGGCAGGTTCACCATCGACGGCGGGGCGCCCCGGATCGGTGTGAGCCTCTCGGTGGGGTCGACGTCGAGCCGGGGGAACGACCCGAGCAGGCCGAGCGTGTACGGCATGCGGGGCGCGTAGTAGATGTGATCGGCGGTCCCGCTCTCCACCACGCGACCGGCGTACATGACGTTCACCCGGTCGGCCATCCCCGCCACGACGCCGAGGTCATGGGTGATGAGCACCACGGCCGCCCGGGTCTCCTGCTGGGCCTTCTCGAGGGCGTCCAGGATCTGCGCCTGCACCGTGACGTCCAGTGCGGTGGTCGGCTCGTCGGCGATGATCACGTCGGGGTCGTTCGCCATGGCCACCGCGATCACGGCGCGCTGGCGCATGCCGCCCGACAGCTCGTGGGGGTAGTAGACGGCACGCTGCCGGGGAGTCGGGATGCCCACGAGGTCGAGGAGCTCGACCGCCCGGTCCCACGCCTCCCGCTTCGACACGTCGTGGTGGGTCCGCACCGCCTCCGCGATCTGCCAGCCGATGCTGTACACGGGGTTCAGCGACGTCATCGGATCCTGGAAGATCATCGCCAGGCGACGACCGCGGATCCGGTTCAGCTGCCGTGTGCTCATGCCGAGCAGCTCGATGCCCTTGAACCTCGCAGAGCCGGTGATCCGGGCCGAGGACGGCAGCAGCCCGATCGTCGCCATGACCGAGACCGACTTGCCCGCACCCGACTCGCCGACGATGGCCAGGACCTCCCCGGCATCGAGGTCCCAGCTCACGCCTCTGACGGCTCGGACGACGCCGTCGACAGTGGGGAAGGTCACCGACAGGTCGCTCACCTCGATCAGGGGCCCGGCGTAGGGCGCGTCCACGTCGGACGTGATCTCGATCCCTTCCGCGAGGGCGCGGTCCGGGCGATCGGATCGGTCGCTCACGTCGCCCCCAGCCGCTGCCTGGGATCGAGCGCATCGCGCAGCCCGTCGCCGATGTAGTTCACGCACAGCACGGTGAGCAGGATGGCCAGACCCGGGAAGTACACCAGGAACGGGTTCCCCGTGAGCGGCGCTGAGCGGGCGTCGTCCAGGAGGTTCCCCCAGGTGGGTGTGAACACGCGGTCGACGCCGAACCCGAGGAACGACAGTGCGGACTCCGTGAGGATGGCGGCGGCCACCGCGAGGGTGACCGCGACCACGATCGTCCCGGCGGCGTTGGGTATCAGGTGGCGAACGAGGATGCGGGGCCCGGAGGCACCGATCGCCCGTGCGGCCTCGATGAACTCCTTCTCCTTGAGGGAGAGGAGCTCGCCGCGCACCAGGCGGGCGATCGGCATCCAGAAGAAGGCCGCCAGGATGCTGATCACCGACCGCACGCTCCCGCGGCCACCGATGAGCGTCTCGGCCCAGGCCTGCTCCTCGGGAAGGCGGGTCATCACGATCAGCGCCACGAGCAGCGGGATCGCGAGGAAGAGGTCGGTGACGCGCATGAGGACCGTGTCGACCCACCGCCCCACGTACGCCGCCACCCCGCCGACGGCCGTGCCGACGATGCCGGCGATCAGCGCCACCGCGAGGCCGACCTGGAGGGACACCTGCCCGCCGTGCAGCACCCGGGACAGCATGTCCTGCTGGTTGCGGTTCGTGCCGAAGGGATGCTCCATGGACGGTGACTGCTGGCGCACCTCCATGCCCAACCGCTCGTTGGGGCCGTGCTCGGTGACCAGCGAGGGGAAGAACACCAGCACGGCGATGATCGCGAGCAGCACCACGCTCGCCATCGCCATCTTGTGCGCCCGGAACCGTCGCCACGCCAGCTTGGCCGGCGAGAGGTGGACGACGGCCACGCCGTGCGCCGCGGCCGCGAGCGATTCGTCGGTCGCTCGGTCGAGCGCTCCGGACAGCACTGCGTCGGCGCGGTCGGCCTGTGGCCGCCTCTCGGAGGTGACGGGACCCTCAGGCATGACGGATCCTCGGGTCCAGGACGCCGTAGAGCAGGTCGGCGATCAGGTTGAAGACGATGACCGCACCGACGACGATCATCGCCCATGGCAGGACGCGGAAGTAGTCCCCCTCCGCGAACGCGTTCAGGAAGTACCAGCCCATGCCGTGCCATTCGAAGACCTGCTCGGTGATGATCAGGCCGCCGAGCAGGACCCCGACGTCGATCGCGCTGTAGGTCACCACGGGGATGAGCGCGTTGCGCATGCCGTGACGAACGATCACCCGTTTCTCGTCGACGCCCTTCGCCCGCGCCGTCCGCAGGTAGTCGGCGCTGAGCACGTCCAACATGCTCGACCGCATGTAGCGGCTGTAGATCGCGATCTGCTGCACGGCGACGGTGAGCACCGGGAGCACCAGTGCCTTCATCCGGTCCTCCGACCACATGTCGAACCGGGTGCCGTTGCTGATCACGAAGAAGTCACCCAGTGACTCCCTGAAGTAGATCCCCACCAAGATCTGGAGCACGAGGCCGAAGAAGAAGGGAGGCAGCGACAGAGCGACGAACGACGACCCGGTCGCTGCGTGATCGAACATCGAGTTGTGCCGGAGGGCCGACAACGTCCCGATGGTCACGCCGACCCCGACCGTCACCAGGGCCGCGAAGAACCCGAGCTGGATGGTGTTCCGCATCGCGGTCCACAGGGCAGGCCAGACCTCCTGGTTGGTCTTGAGAGACGTGCCGAGGTCGCCCTGCACGAAGTTCCCCAGCCACTTCAGGTACTGGACGTGCACCGGCTGGTCGAGGCCGAGGTCCTCCCGGAACCTCTGGGCGTCCTCCGAGGAGATCCCCGGACCCCTGACCACCGCGGGATCCGTGCTCGCCTTCAGGGCGGCGAAGACCACGATGCTGGAGATCAGCAGGACGGGCACGGCCCACAACAGGCGCCGGATGGTGAACCCGATCATCGTCGCCTTTCATTCGACCGAGTGGAGAGGTGGAGGCACCGTCGCGACGAGACGGTGCCTCCACCGACGGGTGCTAGCCCTCGACGGACCAGTCGTAGATGTTCCCGAAGCCGCCCTGCGGCGACGAGTTGTACTCCCCGATCGGGCCGCCGACGACCGCCGGATCCCACGCCGTGACCAGCGGAAGCTGCCACAGCGGGACGGCGATGACGTCCTCACGCATGAGGTCGCCGATCTCGTAGATGATGTCCTGGCGCTCCTCGGGCAGCGGGGTGCGATCGGACTGCCGCATGAGGTCCGAGGCGTCCTCGTTGCACCACCCGATGTTGTTCTGGCCGGAGAAGTCGTTCTCCGGGCTGGAGATGTTGTCGCAGTGCGCCCACGTGGTGACGCTGGGGTCCGGGCTCGCGACCCATGCGTACATCATCAGCTCGGTCTGCATCTGCGGCAGGCGCTGCTCGAACAGCGTGCCGGCGTCGGAGTTGTCCTGCGCGACCTCCATGCCGAGCTCTTCGAGCTGCGGGATCACGAAGGCCTGCGTGTCCTCACGACGCTGGTTGCCGGCCACCGTCTGCCAGGTGAAGCTGAGGCGCTGGCCGTCCCTCTCGTAGACGCCGTCGTCGCCCTTCTCCCAGCCGGCATCCTCGAGGATCTGCGCGGCGCGGTCGGGGTCGTAGGTGACGTCCTCGAAATCGCTCTCGTCGCACCAGTCGCCGATCGTGGGCACCCAACCGGCGCAGTTGAGGAGCTCGGTCTCCGGGACGTCCGGCTGCACGACCTCCTCGAGGAGCGCCTGGCGGTCGATCGCGTGGAGGATCGCCTCGCGCACCTCGGGCTCCTTGAGCACCGTGTCCTCGTTCAACAACGAGGCCTGGTTGAACCAGAGCTCCTCGAACGTGGCGCCGAAGCCCACCACGTGCTCCATGTCACCCAGCTCGTCGACCATGCCCGGCGTCGGCTGCGGGTAGATGGCATTGACCTCGCCGGAGCGCAACGCCGTGATCTCCGCCTGGGTGTCCTCGAGCGGGATCATCGTGACGCTGTCGACCAGGGGTGTGCGCTCGTCGTCCCAGTAGTTCTCGTTGGGCAGCAGCGTCAGCTCCTCCGTCGACCACGAGTCCAGCACGAACGGTCCGCCCGAGAACGGGATCTCGGTCTGGAACAGGTCGGCGACGTCGTCGGACTCCAGGGCGTCCGCCTTCAGGAAGTACTCGGAGCCACCGCCGAAGACGTCCTGCCAGGCGGCGTACGGCTCGCTGAAGGTCACCACGGCCGTCTGCGGATCGCTGTCGTCGATCTCCTCGATCACGTCGTAGCCCTGGGTGGTCACCACGCCGGTGGTGGCCAGGCGGACCTCCCAGGTCCTCTTGATGTCGGTCGACGTCATGGGCGTGCCGTCCTCCCACACAGCGTCCTCGCTGATGGTGTAGGTGACGGTGAACGGTTCACCGCTGTCGTCCACGCCCTCGCCGGACAGCTCGGGCTCCCCGTCGAGCACGGCCGTCGGCACGAAGTTGCCCTCCGGATCCACCTCCATCAGCTTGGGCAGCACGTGGTGCAGCACGCTCCAGTGCAGCCACGATGCCTGCGAACACTGCGTGATGGGGTTCAGGCACTCGGGCCACTGCTCCGCACCGAGGACCAGATCACCACCGGTGGCCTGCTCGCCCTCGCCCGTCTCCTCGGCTGCCCCGTCGCCGTCATCGCCGCATGCGGCGGCAACGAGCGACAAGCCAACGATGAGAGCAAGGAGCTTCCTGCTCCTGCGCTGTCGTCTCACGTCGAAGACCCTCCTGATCGTTGTCGGGGGTCGCAGGCGTTCCCGTGCGACGAACGGCTCCGATGCCGGTCGACGAGCCTCCATCCCCCCTTGTGAATGGCACGGAGCGACGCCAGCGGCACCCCGGACCGTGACCCCACCAGGCTGCGGAACCCCCCGACCTGGTGAGCGGAAGGGAAGATAGCAGCGGAGTCACGACCGTGAACGGATTCGTGTCGGAATGTCCAACAACTCCACGGGATCGTTGCAGGATGTTCACGAAAGCTGCGCGATCGTTGCAGCCGAGGCTGCGCAGCCCTGTGGCGATCCCAGCACGCTCGTCGTCCGCCCCCCGGGTCTCGCGGGGACGGCGCCCGGAGCTCAGCTCCGATCGCGCCAGCGGATGATGCCGGTGAACGCGTCCGCGTCCAGGCTGGCGCCGCCCACCAGGGCCCCGTCGATGTCCGGGCACGCCATGAGCTGGGCGGCGTTCTCGGGCTTCACCGACCCGCCGTACTGGATCCGGATCGACTCCGCGGCGTCGCGGCCCCGGAGCGATGCGACCGTGGCCCGGACGAGCGCGCACACCGCCTGGGCGTCGTCGGGCGTGGCCGTGCGGCCCGTCCCGATGGCCCAGATGGGCTCGTACGCGATGACCATCGCCCCGACCTGCTCGGCGGTGAGCCCCGCGATGCCCGCCTCGACCTGGCCCCGGACCTTGTCCTCGGTGGTGGCCGCCTCCCGCTCCTCCAGGGTCTCGCCGACGCAGAGGATCGGCGTCATGCCCCAGCGGACGATCGCCCGGACCTTCCGGTCGACGATCTCGTCGGTCTCGCCGAACAGCTCGCGCCGCTCGGAGTGCCCCGCGATCACATAGGCGACGTCGAGCTTGGCGAGCATCGCCGGCGACACCTCACCGGTGAACGCCCCCTTCTCCTCCCAGTGGCAGGTCTGCGCCCCGAGGGCGATGGGCACCGGGTCCTTCTCGGCGATGAAGAACGTCTGGACGGTGCGGAGGTCGGTGAACGGCGGGTGCACCGACACGTCGGTCGCCGCGTGGTCCTCGTCGGTGAGCTCGTACACCAGCTTCTGCACGAGCGCCGTCGCCTCGAAGTGGTTGAGGTGCATCTTCCAGTTGCCGCTGATGAGCGGCGTGCGCGTGCCCTCAGCCACCCGCGCGCCCCGCTGCGTTCGGTGCCTCGCGCAGCGCCGCGAGGCCCGGCAGGTCCCCCGTCTCCAGCAGCTCGAGGGACGCCCCACCGCCCGTCGAGACGTGGTCCACGCGGTCGTCGAGCCCGAACTGGGCGAGGGCGGCTGCGCTGTCGCCGCCACCGACCACCGTGAAGCCCGCGGTGTCGGCCACGGCCTGGGCCACGGCCCGCGTGCCGGCCTCGAAGCGCGGGTCCTCGAACACGCCCATGGGCCCGTTCCAGAACACCGTGCGGGCCTCGGCGATGCGGTCACCGAAGTCCGCAGCCGTCCCCGGGCCGATGTCGACGCCGGTCCACCCCTCCGCCAGCCTTGTGCCGGCCTGCCGGACCTCGCCACCCGCGTCGGGGTCGTGCAGCGTGCCGCCCGGGCCCAGCGCCGTGATGTCGGTGGGGAGCACGATCCGGTCGCCGGCGTGGTCGAGCAGGCGGCGGCAGTCGTCCACCATCTCGGGCTCGACCAGGCTGTCGCCGATGGGGTCGCCACGCGAGGCCAGGAAGGTGAAGCACATGCCCCCGCCGATCAGCAGCTCGTCGGCGACCTCGAGGAGCGCCTCGATGACCTTCAGCTTGTCGCTCACCTTGGCGCCGCCCAGCACCGCGACGAACGGGTGCCTGGGCTGCGAGCGCAGCCCGGTGAGCACCTCGACCTCGCGGGCCAGCAACCGGCCGGCGGCCGACGGCAGCAGCCGCGGCGGGCCGACGATCGAGGCGTGCGCCCGGTGCGAGGCGCCGAACGCGTCGTTCACGTAGGCGTCGAACCCCTCGACGAGCCGGGCGACGAAGGCCGGGTCGTTGCCCTCCTCCCCCGGGTCGAACCGCAGGTTGTCCATCAGGTCGATCCCGGGGGCGAGCTCCGCCAGCCGGCGCCGGACCGGCTCGACCGAGAACCGGGGGTCCACCTTGCCCTTCGGTCGGCCCAGGTGCGTGCAGGCGACGACGGTCGCACCCTGGCCGACGAGCCACTGGATGGTCGGCAGGGCTGCCCGGATCCGCAGGTCGTCGGTGATCTCGCCGTCGCGGATCGGCACGTTGAAGTCGGCGCGGAGCAGGACCCGCCGCCCGTCCACCGGGGGCAGGTCTTCCAGCGTGGGGACGGTGGTCACGCCTGGTTCGCCGCGCCCACGATCTTCACCAGATCGACGAGTCGGTTCGAGTAGCCCCACTCGTTGTCGTACCAGCCGAACACCTTCACCACGTCGCCGATCGCCTGCGTGAGGCCGCTGTCGAAGACGCAGCTCGCCGGTGAGCCCACGATGTCGGTCGACACCAGCGGGGCCTCGGAGTAGTCCAGCACGTCGGCGAGCGGACCCGACTTGGCGGCGGCGCGGAACGCCTCGTTCACCTCGTCGGCCGTCACCTCGCGCGCCATCACCCCGGTGAAGTCGGTGATGGACCCGTCGGCGGTCGGCACCCGCAGGGCCTGGCCGTCGAGCCGACCCTGCATGGTCTCGAGCACCAGGCCGGTCGCCCGCGCGGCACCGGTGCTCGACGGCACGATGTTGATCGCCGCCGCCCGGGCACGGCGCAGGTCCTTGTGGGGGCCGTCGACCAGCATCTGGTCACCGGTGTAGCTGTGGATCGTCGTCATCAGGCCCCGCTCGACGCCGAAGGCGTCGTCGAGCACCTTGACCATGGGAACGAAGCAGTTGGTCGTGCACGAGGCGTTCGAGACCACCCTGTGTGCCTGGGGATCGAAGGCGTCGTCGTTGACCCCAACGACGAACGTGGCGTCGGCGCCCTTCGCGGGGGCCGAGACGATCACGTACGGCGCACCGGCGTCGAGGTGCAGCGCCGCCTTCTCGCGGCTCGTGAAGATCCCGGTGGACTCCACCACCACGTCGACCCCGAGGTCGCCCCACGGCAGCTCACCGGGCTCGCGGACCGCCAGCACCCGGAGCGTGTCGCCGTCGACCACGATCCCCTCGTCGCTGGTGGACACCTCGGCGTCGAACCGTCCGATGACCGAGTCGTACATGAGGAGGTGGGCCATCGTCTCGACCGAGCCCAGGTCGTTGACCGCGACGAAGTCGATGTCCGCGCCCGCATCCCTGGCCGCCCGGAAGAAGTTGCGGCCGATGCGGCCGAAGCCGTTGATCCCCACTCGGATGGTCATCTCGATGGCCTCTCTCGTCGTTGCCCGATGCGATCGGGCTCCATGTCAGTGCACGCCCACCGCCGGGAGCCAGTCACGGCCAGCGTACGCGCCGTCGGTCGAGCCCCGACACCACCGGTGACATGATGGTCCCCCGGCTCCCCGGCGGTCAGACCTCCGCCAATCGGGCGAGCACCGCGGCGAGGCGCCCGCTGTCGTGCGCCAGCCCGTTCGGGCGGGCGACATCGGCCTCCACCACCTCGACCCCCGGATCACCCACCGGAAGCCCACCCCGCTGGGTCACGACCACGTCGGGCTCCACCCCGTGCCGGCGCAGCGCCGCGACGTGCGCCGCAACGTCGTAGCCCGCCGCCTCGGCCACCTCGGCCCGCAGGTTGCACACGTAGACGCAGCGGCCACCGCTGGCAGCGATCGCCCGGCGGACGTCATCGACCACGGCGGCGGCCAGGACCGAGGTGAACAGCGAGCCCGGACCGAGCACCACTTGGTCGGCGTCCAGGAGGGCCTTCAGCGCGGCCGGCGGCGCGCAGGCGCCGGCCGGCCGCAGCTCCACCCGGTCGATGTCGCGCGCCCTCGACACCGCAACCTGGCCCTCGATCTCGTCGCCGGCGCGCGTCCGGGCCCGGAGGACCACCGGCTCCGCGGTCGCCGGGAGCACCCGCGCCGTCGTCGGGTCGAGGCCCAGCATCCGCCCGACCTCGTCCACGGCCTCGACGAAGTCGCCGGTCGCCTGCGTGAGCGCGGCGAGGAGCAGGTTTCCCAGGGCATGCCCCTCGACGTCCGTCCCGCCGAAGCGGTACTCCAGTGCGGCCGCCAGCGGCCGAGCCGGCGGGCCCCCGCCGCCGTCACGGTACGGGTCGGCCATCGCCGCAAGGCACCGGCGAAGATCGCCCGGGGCCGGGAGCGGCAGCCCGCTCCGCAGGCGCCCGGTCGAGCCACCGTCGTCGGCGGTGGTCACGACCGCGGTCGTCCGCGCGGCGTACCGGCGGACGGCGCGGATGGTCGCCGCCAGCCCGTGCCCGCCCCCCACCGCGACCACGTGCGGGGACGACGTCACGCGGCCGACCCGGCTCCCCGACCGGCGTCCCGGCTCACTTCTCGACGTCCCGGTGGAGGACCCCGGCCGGCAGGCCGTGTCGCCGCAGGAGGCGGGCCACCTCCTCGGCGATCACCACCGAGCGGTGCCGCCCCCCGGTGCATCCCAGCGCGATGGTGAGGTACGCCTTGCCCTCGCTCACGTACTCCGGGACCAGCGGCACCAGCAGCCGCTCGACGTTGGCGAGGAACTCCCGCGCCGCGGGCCGGCCGAGGACGTGCTCGCGCACCTCGTCGTCGAGACCGGTCAGGGGGCGGAGCTCGTCGACCCAGTGGGGGTTGGGGAGGAACCGGCAGTCGAGCACCAGGTCGGCGTCGAGCGGCAACCCGTGCTTGTACCCGAACGACAGCACCGTGGTCTGCATGGTCGGCTCGGCGTCGTCGGCCGCGAACATGGCCCGCATCCGGTCGCGCAGGTCGTGCACGGTGAGCTCGGTGGTGTCGATCACGGCGTCGGCCACCGCCTTCACCGGCTCCAGCACGGCGCGCTCCCGCTCGATGGCGGCGACGAGGTGCTCGTGGTCGTTCTCACCCGACAGAGGGTGGCGCCGCTTCGAGCTCTCGTAGCGGCGGACGAGGGCGTCGGTCGACGCCTCGAGGAACAGGACCCACACCTGGGCCCCGGTGGCCCGGAGCCGGCGCAGCATCGGCATGATCTCGTCCTGGTAGGCGCCGGTGCCGACCACCAGCCCGATGCGGCGGATCGACGATCCCGGCGCCTCGGCGAGCTCGACCACCTTGGGGACGAGCTCGTGGGGCATGTTGTCGATCACGAACCAGTGGAGGTCCTCGAGGTGGTCGGCGGCGAGGCTCCGGCCCGCGCCCGAGAGGCCCGTGATCACGACGAACTCGCCCACCACACCTCCATGGGACGTCAACGCCAGGCTACCGCCGACCCGCAGACCCGCCGACCAGCTCGGCACGCAGGAACAGCAGGCGGGGGATCTCGGCGACGCCCGCGTACCGGGGGCCGTCGACGAGCAGCTCCGCCGGCGGGGCGGGCTCCTCCATGTGGGTGATCACCAGGCCCCGGTGGGCCAGCGCGTTCACGTAGCGACCGAGCGGCCGGTGGAAGAAGGGCAACCGCACCCCGGCGTCGACCTGCTCGACCGTGACCTGCTCCCGCAGGTAGGCGCCGATGCGCCAGTACTGCTCAGGTGGCTCGACCACCTGGTCGTCGATCCACCCGCTCCCCGGCGTCTGCAGCAGCGGGTGGTTCAGGAACAGGAGGAAGCGGCCACCCGGAACCAGCACCCTCGCCACCTCGTCGAGGGCACCGTCGAGATCGCTGATGTGCTCGAGCACCAGGCACGACAGCGCAGCGTCAACCGTCGACGGCGCGATCGGCAACGCGCCGGCGGTGGCCCGCACGTAGCGGACCGGGCCGTCGCGACGGGTCGCCTCGGCGAGCTGCGCGGCGGCGGGGTCCACGCCCACCACCCGCCGGGTGCCGGACATGCCGGCGGTCCGCGCCACCTGCCCCTCGCCACAGCCGATGTCGAGCACCCGCCGGGCGCCCTCCAGGTGGCGGGCGGCGAGCGGCAGGATCTGATGCTCGTACTCCGGATCGGCCCCCGCCGTGAACTCGCGCTGCCACCACGCGGCGTGCCGCTCCCACACGGCACGCTCTCGCTGCTGGTCCACCGCGGCCCGGTGCGACCGATCGGCCGCGTCCGTCCCGCCTGCCGGGGCGCTCATGCCCGCTCCCTCGCCGGCGGCCCGTGGATCTTCTCGTACACCGCTTCGGCCACGTCGTCGGGCAACCAGGAGAGGCCCTTCAGGTCGTCGAGCGACGCCCGCTTCACCGCCGTGATGCCGCCCAGCTCCCGGGTCAGGCGCTTGCGCCGCGTCGGCCCGAGGCCGCGGACGTCGTCGAGCACCGAGCGGGTCATGCGCTTCCCGCGGAGCTGGCGGTGGTACGAGATGGCGAAGCGGTGCGCCTCGTCGCGGATGCGCTGCAGCAGGTAGAGCGCCTCGGATCCCCGGGGGATCCGCACCGGGTCGGACGACCCCGGCAGGTAGACCTCCTCGAAGCGCTTCGCCAGCGCCGCGGCCGGGATCTCCTCCCCGAGGCCCAGCTCCTCCAGCACCCGCACGGCCACCCCGAGCTGGCCCTTGCCCCCGTCGACCAGCAGGAGCTGCGGCGGGTAGACGAACTTGCCGGGCCGCTCGGCGGCCGGCCTCGACCGCTCGTCGAGGTAGGCGGTGAGGCGCCGCGTGAGCACCTCCTCCATCGCCGCGAAGTCGTCGTTGCCGTCGACGCCCCGGACCTTGAAGCGGCGGTACGCGGCCTTGCGCGGCAGGCCGTCCTCGACCACGACCATCGACCCCACGTAGTCGGTGCCCTGGATGTGGCTCATGTCGTAGCACTCGATGCGCAGCGGGGCCTCGGGCAGCCCGAGGGCATCCTGCAGCTCGTTGAGCGCCCGGGCCCGTGCGTTGTGGTCGCTGGCCCTCCGCAGCCGGTGCCGGGTGAACTCCTCGCCCGCGTTGCGGGCGACGGTGGCCTGGAGCTCGCGCTTGGCGCCCCGCTGGGGCACGCGGACCTCGACCCTCGACCCCCGCAGGTGCGACAGCCAGTCGGCGTACAGATCCGGGTCGTCCGGAGGTGTGGGCACCAGCACCGCGCGCGGCACGCCCAGCGGCGGATCGTCGTACAGGCCCTCGAGCACGTCGCCCACCAGCTCGCCGGGCGTCAGGTCCTCCACCTTGTCGACCACGAACCCCTTGCGGCCCACCACCCGGCCCCTGCGCACGAAGAACACCTGCACCGCGGCCTCCAGGTCGTCCTCGGCGATGCCGATGACGTCGAGGTCCTCGTTGCGCTCGGCCACCATCTGCTGGCGCTCGATCGCCTTGCGCACGCTGGCCAGGCGGTCGCGCAGCCGCGCGGCGCGCTCGTACTCCAGCGCCGTGGCCGCCTCGCGCATCCCCTGCTCGAGGCGCCGCACCACCGCGTCCGTGTCGCCGTCGAGGAACTCGAGCAGCTCGGCGACGAGCCGGTCGTACCTCTCGTGGTCGATCTCGCCGACGCACGGCCCCGAGCACTTCTCGATGTGGTACAGCAGGCACGGCCGGCCCAGCCGCTCGTGGCGCCGGAACTTGTTGTCGCTGCAGGTGCGCAGCGGGAACGTGCGCAGCAGCAGGTCGAGCGTCTCGCGGATCGCGTAGGCGTGGGCGTAGGGGCCGTAGTAGCGGACCCCCTTGCGCTTGCGTCCCCGCATCACGGTCGGTCGCGGCCACTCGTCGCCCACCGTCACCGCCAGGAACGGGTAGCTCTTGTCGTCCCGCAACCGGACGTTGAAGCGGGGCCGGTGCTGCTTGATGAGGCTGTACTCGAGCATGAGCGCCTCGACCTCGTTGCGCACCTGGATCCACTCGACGGTCTCGGCGGCCCCCACCATGGCGGCGGTCCGCGGAGCGAGGCTGCGGGAGTCCTGGAAGTAGGTCGCCAGCCGGTGGCGCAGCGAACGCGCCTTCCCGACGTAGATCACCCGCCCCTCGCGGTCCTTGAACTGGTAGGACCCGGGGGCGTCGGGAATCGTGCCGGGTTCCGGGCGCTGCACCACGATGCCGAGGGTAGAGGCTCGCCCTCCGGTCTCCGCCGTGGTGACCACACCGGGTGTGCCCGACCCGTCGGGCCCCCGGTGTCGCCCCGGAGATGGACTCCCGCTTGCCGCCGCAGTGGTCGTAGACTGGAGCACACAGCCGGCCCGGTACTCCGGCTGCAGATCGATCCTGGGGACGACATCCCCGTGGGTGAGGCGACCGGGCTGTCCCCACCGTCCGCCAACCAGGGTCACACCACCTCGACGGAGGATCACATCCCATGCTGCGGCTCCAGACCCCGCTCGACGAGCGGTACACCGACGCGCCGGCGGGCGCACTGCCGGCGCGGATCGCCGAGGCCCGCGCCACGCTGGGCGACCGCCTCTTCATCCTCGGGCACCACTACCAGCGCGACGAGATCATCCGGTGGGCCGATGCCCGCGGTGACTCGTACCGGCTGTCGGTGCTCGCTCAACAGCGGCGCCAGGCCGAGTTCATCGTGTTCTGCGGCGTCCACTTCATGGCCGAGTCGGCCGACGTCCTCACCGGCGACCACCAGACCGTGATCCTCCCGGACATGAACGCCGGGTGCTCGATGGCCGACATGGCCGACATCGACGAGGTCGAGGAGGCCTGGGAGGCGCTCGCCGACGTCGTCGACGTCCACCGGGTGGTGCCGATCACCTACATGAACAGCTCCGCGGCGCTCAAGGCGTTCGTCGGCCGCAACGGCGGCGCCGTGTGCACGTCGACCAACGCCCGTGCGGTGCTCGACTGGGCGCTGGGCACGCCGGGCGCCGGTGGCGGGCGCGGCGACCGGGTCCTGTTCTTCCCCGACCAGCACCTGGGCCGCAACACCGGCGTGGCGATGGGCCACGGCCTCGACGCCATGCGCGTGTGGGACCCACGGCGCGAGCTGGGCGGGCTCACCGAGCGCGACTGCAAGGAGGCCACGTTCCTGCTCTGGCGCGGGCACTGCTCGATCCACCAGCGGTTCCGGCCGGAGCACGTCGAGGCGTTCCGGGCCGAGCACCCGGACGGCGCCGTGATCGTCCACCCCGAGTGCCCCCACGAGACCGTGCGGCTGGCCGACCAGGTGGGGTCGACCGACTACATCGTGCGCGCGCTCGACGCCGCCCCCGCCGGCGCCACGATCGCCGTCGGCACCGAGATCCACCTGGTCAACCGCCTCGCCCACGAGCACCCCGACAAGACGGTGGTGTCGCTCGACCCGATCGTGTGCCCCTGCTCGACGATGAACCGCATCGACGAGCCGCACCTCGCCTGGGTGCTCGACGAGCTGGTGGCCGGCCGGGTGGTCAACCAGGTGAGCGTCGACCCGGAGACCGCCGAGTGGGCCCGGGTGGCCCTCCAGCGCATGATCGACATCACCTGACGGGCTGCCGGCTCAGCCGGCGACCGGCTCGGCGTCCCTCGCGAACAGGCGGGTCAGGAACTGGCCCGTCCAGCTTGTGGGCTCGGTGGCCACCTGCTCCGGGGTGCCGGTGGCCACGACCGTGCCGCCGCCGCTGCCGCCCTCGGGCCCGAGGTCGATGATCCAGTCGGCCGTCTTGACCACGTCGAGGTTGTGCTCGATCACGATCACCGAGTTGCCCTGGTCGACCAGGCGCGAGAGCACGGCGAGCAGCTTGCGGATGTCCTCGAAGTGCAGCCCCGTCGTGGGCTCGTCGAGGATGTACATGGTGTGCCCGGTCGACCGCTTGGCCAGCTCGGACGAGAGCTTCACCCGCTGGGCCTCGCCACCAGAGAGCGTGGTGGCCGGCTGCCCGAGGCGCACGTAGCCGAGGCCGACATCGACCAGCGTGCGCATGTGGCGGGCGATCGGCGGCTGGTTCGCGAAGAACTCGAGCGCCTCCTCGCAGCTCATGTCGAGCACGTCGGCGATGTTGCGGTCCTTGAAGGTGATGTCGAGCGTGTCGCGGTTGTAGCGGGCGCCCTTGCACACCTCGCACGGCACGTAGACGTCGGGCAGGAAGTGCATCTCGATCTTGATCGTGCCGTCGCCCGAGCAGGCGTCGCACCGGCCGCCGGGGACGTTGAAGCTGAAGCGCCCGGGCAGGTAGCCCCGCACCTTCGCCTCGTGCGTCTGGGCGAACAGCTTGCGGATGTGGTCGAACACCCCGGTGTAGGTTGCGGGGTTCGACCGCGGGGTGCGGCCGATCGGCGACTGGTCGATGTCGATCACCTTGTCGAGGTGCTCGACGCCGTCGATGCCGGTGTGCAGGCCGGGCGGGACCTTCGACCGGTAGACGTGCTGCATGAGCGCACGGTGGAGGATGTCGTTCACCAGCGTCGACTTGCCCGAGCCCGACACGCCGGTGACGGCGACGAAGCACCCCAGCGGGAACGACACGTCGATGTCGGCGAGGTTGTGCTCGCGCGCTCCCCGGACCGTGAGCCAGCGATCGCGGGGCGATCGCCGCTGCGCGGGCACGGGGATCGACCGCTTGCCGGCCAGGTACTGGCCTGTGATCGAGCGCCGGTTGCGGAGCAGCTGCTTCACGGTGCCGGCATGGACGATCTCCCCGCCGTGCTCGCCGGCGCCCGGCCCGATGTCGACGACGTGGTCGGACGCCCGGATCGTGTCCTCGTCGTGCTCGACCACCAGCACGGTGTTCCCGAGGTCGCGCAGCCGGAGGAGCGTGTCCATCAGGCGCCGGTTGTCACGCTGGTGCAGGCCGATCGAGGGCTCGTCGAGCACGTAGAGCACCCCGACGAGGCCGGATCCGATCTGCGACGCCAGCCGGATGCGCTGCGCCTCGCCGCCGGCCAGCGTGCCCGCCGAGCGTGACAGCGTGAGGTAGTCGAGGCCCACGTCGAGCAGGAAGCCCATGCGGGCGTTGACCTCCTTGATCACGCGCTCGGCGATCATGCGGTCGCGCTCGGACAGCTCGAGCGCGGCGAGGGTCTTCGCCGACTCGCCGATCGACATGTCGCAGATCTCGGCGATCGAGTAGCCGTCGATCGTGACCCCGAGCGACAGGGGCTTGAGCCGGGCGCCGCCGCACGCCGGGCAGGGCACCTCGCGCATGTAGCCCTCGACCTGCTCGCGGGCGCTGTCGGACTCGGCCTCGGCGTGGCGGCGCTGGAGGTACGGGATCACGCCCTCGTAGGTGGCGTGGTAGGTGCGCACGCGGCCGTAGCGGTTCTTGAACCGCACCCAGACCTTGTCGACGCCCTTGCCGTGGAGCAGCGCCGCCTTGTGCCGGGCGCCGAGCGAGGAGAACGGCGCCGACATGTCGATGTCGAGCTCCTCGGCCACGGCGACGACCAGCCGCTGGAAGTACTGCTGGTGTCCGCTCGCCCAGGGGGCGATCGCGCCGTCCTCCAGGCTTCGCCCCGGGTCGGGCACCACCAGGTCGGGGTCGACCTCGTAGCGGGTCCCGAGGCCGTCGCACACCTCGCAGGCCCCGTAGGGCGAGTTGAACGAGAAGTTCCGGGGTGCCAGCTCGTCGAACGACAGACCGCAGGCGGGGCACGCGAGGTGCTGGGAGAACGTGAGCGTCTCGGGCTGGTCGGTCTCCTCGCTGTCCTCCACGCCGGCCGGATCCGACCCGTCAGCGGCGGGAACCTGGGTGGGGCCGCCGTCGCGCGGCACGATCTGCACCTCGGCCACCCCGTCGGCCAGCTTGAGCGCGGTCTCCAGCGAGTCGGTGAGCCGCCTCTCGATGCCGTCGCGGCGCACGAGCCGGTCGACGACCACCTCGATGGTGTGCTGCTCGTAGCGGGCGAGCTCGAGCCGCTCGGACGTCTCGTGGATCTCCCCGTCGACCCGGGCCCGGGCGAACCCCTGCGCCGCCAGGTCGGCGAGCAGGGTCTCGTAGGTGCCCTTGCGCCCCCGGACCACCGGGGCCAGCACCTGGAACCGGGTGCCGTCGGGCAGCTCCATGATCCGGTCGACGATCTGCTGGGGGGTCTGCCGGGTGACGCGGGTGCCGTCGTTGGGGCAGTGGGCCACGCCGATGCGGGCGAACAGGAGCCGGAGGTAGTCGTAGACCTCGGTGATCGTGCCGACGGTGGACCGGGGGTTGCGCGACGCGCTCTTCTGGTCGATCGAGATCGCCGGTGACAGACCCTCGATGAAGTCGACATCCGGCTTGTCCATCTGCCCGAGGAACTGGCGCGCGTACGCGGAGAGCGACTCGACGTAGCGGCGCTGACCCTCGGCGTAGATGGTGTCGAACGCCAGCGACGACTTGCCCGAGCCCGACAGCCCGGTGAAGACGATCAGCTTGTCGCGGGGCAGCTCGAGGTTGACGTTGCGGAGGTTGTGCTCGCGGGCACCCCGGATGACCAGCGAATCAGCCACGACGGGACAGGCTATCCGCCGCGTCCACCCCAGGAACGGATGTTCGGGTGGCCCGACACCCGCTGCGTCCGGCGATCACACACCCGCCTCGCGCAGCTCGCGCTTGAGCTCGCCGATCTCGTCGCGGAGGCGGGCCGCGTACTCGAACCGCAGGTCGGCCGCCGCCTCGTGCATCTCCTCTTCGAGGGTCTGGATGAGGCGGCCGAGCTCGGTGGGCGGCAGGTCGACGAGCTCGGCCCGCAGCCGCTCGGCCGCGCCCCGGCGCCGCCGGCGCCGCCCCTCGCCGGGAACGGGTGTCTCCTCGCCCGGCCGCAGGTGGGCGAGGATGTCGTTGACGGCCTTGCGGATGGTCTGCGGCTCGATCCCGTGCTCGGCGTTGTAGGCGATCTGGAGCCGGCGCCGCCGCTGGGTCTCGCCGATGGCCCGCTTCATCGAGTCGGTGGTGGTGTCGGCGTACATGATGACCTGGCCGTCGACGTTGCGGGCCGCCCGCCCGGTGGTCTGGATGAGCGACGTCTCGCTGCGGAGGAAGCCCTCCTTGTCGGCGTCGAGGATGGCGACCAGCGACACCTCGGGCAGGTCGAGCCCCTCGCGCAGCAGGTTGATGCCCACGAGCACGTCGAACTCGCCGAGCCGCAGGGCGCGCACGATCTCGATGCGCTCGATGGTGTCGATGTTCGAGTGCAGGTAGCGGACCCGGAGCCCCTGCTCGAGCAGGTAGTCGGTGAGGTCCTCGGCCATCTTCTTGGT
>JBKHJZ010000142.1:0-8326 GCA_046537875.1 Acidimicrobiia bacterium
TGGACCGGGGGTCCCTTCGTGGGGAGAGGTGGCCCAGTCCTGCCCGCCTCCCACCGGCTCTAGACGCGCGATTCCTCCTCGCCGTGCGAGTCGGCGATCCGCCGCCGGATCAGCCGGGTGACCAGCGATCCGAGCGCCGCCACGAACACCAGGTCGAACGCGATCTGGACGGTCACGAGCGCCCGGGCGAGCTGGCCCTCCGCGGCCACGTCGCCGAACCCCACCGTGGCCAGGGTCGAGATCGCGAAGTACAGAGCGTCGGTCTTGGTCTCGAGCTCGACGAACTGGTCGGGATCGGCCCGCTCCAGCCCGACGTAGCCCAGGGCGAACATGGGCACCACGACGTAGGCGAGCACCAGCAGGCTCTGGATGCTCACCGACGCGTCGGCGCGGGCGCCGAGCTGCATGCGGGCCTGCCGGACGACCAACCAGCCGAGCACGCCGACGCCGACCAGGAGCCCGACGGCGCTGAGCGCGAGGGCGACATCCGACTCGATCTCGCCCACCGGGGCCGCGTAGTAGGCGACGAGCACCGCGGCCAGCACCAGCCCACCCCTGAGGAGGGGCCGGCGGGCGTGCGGGGGCGTCGGGGTCTGCGAGGGCCGGTCGGAGCCGGCGGCGTCCGGTGGGGCGCTCATGCGCGACGTGTACCCGGTCGCGCCCGGCCGAGCGCGGTACTCGAATTCCCGACCGTCCCCGGCACCCGCGTCGCCGGCGCGGCCGGGTCGGCGCCGGGGTCAGCTGAGCTGCCAGTAGCCCGGGACGCGGTGGTGCGGGGTGTCGAGGTACACCTTGGCCTCGGGCGGCTGCGCGAACTTGCCGTGGCTCCACCGGATCTCGACGTGGCCCTCCACCGTCGTGCACTCGCGGGTGCGGCGCCCCGTCACGTCGACCGCCCAGCGCACCACCGGCTGCCCGCCGGCCGTGGGCGTCACCCGGAACCGCTCGAGCCGGAAGTGCTGCCGCCAGTCCCACGCCGTGCCCACCCGGAGGCGGAGCGCGCCGGCCGGCGACGAGCCGAGCACGAAGTAGGGGGCGCCGCCGATGCGCAGCAACCGCCACAGCACCCGCTCGGGATCGGTGCCGTCGATCGCCCGCTGCCAGCGCTCGGCCGTCGCCTCGGACACCGCCGCCGAGAACTCGGCGGCGAGCGGCCGGAGGGCCTTCGGCCACCGGCCGGGCCCCAGCGCGTCCCGCACCTGCGCGCGGGTGGCGCTGGACAGCGCGAGCGCGGACTCGGGCAGGTCGTCGCGTCCGAGGTGGGTGCACGCGGCGCGGTAGAGCCGGTCGTAGGCCCCGGGCGCGACCTCGGCGTACCAGTCGGTGGCCCGGCCGCCGTGCCCGCCGGCCAGCAACCGGTCGAACACCGCGGTGGGCGACGAGTTGCTGACGATGTTCGACAGGTACTTGCAGCTGACCAGGAAGACGTGGTCGATGCGCAGGTCGGCCGGCACCGGCTCGTCGCCCGGTTGCCGCTGCCCGCCCCGCCACTCGATCAGCACGGGGCGGCGGTGGCGGAGGCCGTCGACCGCGCGGAGGAACGCCACGCCGTTCTGCCAGGCGGCCTGGAACTCCTGGCGGAACCCGCCACCCCGGTGCAGGTCGTCGAGCAGGCCCCACATCTCGGGCGACACGCTCGCCATCTCGGGCGGGCGGGCCGCCAGCGCCGAGGCGAGGTCGTCGAACCCCAGCGTGCCGAGCCCGGTGGCGAGCTCGGTGACGGTGGTGCGGTGATCGGCCAGCGCCTCGCCTCGCGGTCAGCCGCCGGGGTCGCCACCGTGGGCGTGGCCGGCGAGCCGGGCCAGGTCGCCGGGGTCGACCAGGGTGACCACGTCGGCCACCGTCGCGCCCGGCCCCGACCCGCGCACCGCGGCGAGGGCCCGGCCACCGGCGCTGCCCGGCGTCGGGACGTCGGTGGTGAGCAGCACGAGGCGGGCCCCTCGGCTGGCGGCGGCGATCACGCTGGCCCGGCCGAGCGCCCGCCACAGCACCTCGGCCCGGGACAGACCGGGCCTGCCCGGCGAGAACGCACCGTGCAGGTCGAGGTACCACGGCTCGCCGCGCCGATCGAGTGCCCGGAAGGTCACCTCGACGCCGGGGACCACCCTCACGTCGCCGGCGATGTCGGTGAACCCGGCGGCCTCGACCACCAGCCGGGCGACGTCGCCCACCCGGCGACCTGCGCGCACGGCCGCATCGACGTCGACGAGCCCGGCACCCGGACCCGCGGGCACCGCTGGTACCCGCACCGGCGGCGTCGACCGGGCGGCGGCGCCGGACTCGCGCTCCTCGGCGACCCGGGCCAGGGCGGTGGCGACGTAGTCGGGATCGGTGTCGAAGCCCACGAAGTGCCGCCCGGTGCGCACCGCCGCCACCGCCGTCGACCCCGACCCCATGAACGGGTCGAGCACGAGGTCGCCCTCGTAGGTGTAGAGGTCGATGAGCTTGCGCGGCAGCTCGACCGGGAACGGCGCCGGGTGGCCGACCCGGGTGGCGCGCTCCGGCGCCAGCTCCCAGACGTCGGTGGTGAGGTCCATGAACTCGTCGGCGCTGATGGTGGCCGCCGACGGCAGCCCCCGGGCGGCCCGCGCCCGGGCGGGCACCGCCCGGTCGAACCGGCCCTTCGAGGCGATGACCACCCGCTCGGTGAGGTCGCGCAGCACCGGGTTGCCGGGCCGCTGGAACGACCCCCAGGCGCAGTTGCCCCCCGCCCCCCGGGCCTTCTGCCAGATGACCTCGCCCCGCAGCAGCAGGCCCAGGTTCTGGAGGATGTCGATGACGTCGGCCGACAGCGACCGGTAGGGCTTGCGCCCCAGGTTGGCGACGTTGACGGCGATGCGCCCGCCGGGCTCGAGCTTGCGGGCGCACTCGGCGAACACGTCGCGCAGCATCCGGAGGTAGGCGCGGTACGACTCGGGCACGTGCCCCTCGCCCACCGCGGTCTCGTACTCCTTGCCCGCGAAGTAGGGCGGCGAGGTGACCACGAGGGCCACCGAGCCGTCGGCCACGTCGCCGCAGGCGTCCATGTCGCGGGCGTCGCCCACCCACACCTGGTCGCGGGCGGCGTGCTCGGCGACCGTGTCGTCGGCGCTGATGACGAGCGGGGGGAAGCGCCCGTAGAACTCGGACGCGTCGTGGTTCTCGCGGCGCGAGACCCCGAAGCGCGAGGTGGACGTGGGGCGGCGCTGGCGGCCGTTGGTGGGCACCCGGCGCCCGACGTCGCTCGCCGCATCCCCCGGGGCGTCGTGCGGCATGTCGCGGACCGCCTTGACCATGCCCGGACTCTAGGGCCGGGGTGGGACAGCCGAGGGCGATGCCGGCCGCCGACCCCGGAGGCCCGAGTCAGGCCGGGCCGGTCGCCATCACCCGGGGGCGGGAGCCGCCGGGCGCCCAGCCGATCGCGTCGACGATCCGCAGCACCGACTCCGACCGGTTCAGGGCGTACAGGTGCAGACCGGGCGCCCCCGCGTCGAGCAGCCGCCCGCACAGCTCGGTCGCCACCTCGACGCCGATCTCCCGCAGGGCCTGCGGATCGTCGGCCACGGCCTCGAGGCGGTCGAGCAACGCTGCCGGGATGACGCTGCCGTTCATGCCCGCCATGCGCTTCAGCCCGGCGAGCGACGATGCCCCGGGCGGCATGACGCCCGGGACCACGGGCGTGGTGCACCCGAGCTCGGCCAGCTCGTCGACCATCCGCACGTAGTCGTCGATCTCGAAGAAGAACTGGGTGATGCCGAAGTCGGCCGCGGCCAGCTTGGCGGCCAGGTGACGCCGGTCGCCGGCCCGGTCGCCGTTCGAGCGGGGATGCAGCTCCGGGTGGGCCGCCACGCCGACCGAGAAGCCGGCAGGGTGCGACCGCACCAGCTCCACCAGCTCGAGCGCGTAGGTGAAGTCGCCGCCCGGGTCGCTGCCGTCGGCCGGGGGATCGCCCGCGAGCGCCAGGACGTTGCAGACGCCGGCCGCGGCGTACTCGTCGAGCAGCGCCTCCACCTCGGCGCGGGTGTGGCCGACGCAGGTCATGTGCGCCATGGCGGGGAACGGCTGCTCGCGGTTGACCCGCACGACGATGTCGCGGGTGCGGTCGCGGGTGGAGCCGAGGGCCCCGTAGGTCACCGACACGAACGACGGCCGCAGCGGCGCCAGCTCGTGGATGGCCTTCTCGAGCTGGCGCTCGGCCTCGTCGGTCTTGGGCGGGAAGAACTCGAAGCTCAGCGTCGGGCCGGCCGACAGAAGGTCGACGATGCGATCACCCTCGCAGCGGGTCATGGGTCCAGGCTCCTGATGACGTCGGTCGGAACCGGCGGGCCACAGGGCAGCCGGCGTGCGGCCGGTGCCGGCGAACCGCCGTGCGGTTGCGTCATCGGGCCGGATGCAGCAGCACCACCCATGTCGGCCCGAGTGCGGACCACCTTAGTGGTTCCCGCCTGGTGCGGACAGGGGCGGACGTGCCCGATGAGGTGACCGGCCACGGCCCGGGTCACGGTCAGGCCGCGGCCCGCTCCGCCGCGTCCACCGTGTTCCGGAGCAGGAGGGCGACGGTGGTGGGGCCGACGCCGCCCAGCCGCGGCGTCACCCAGGACGCCACCTCGGCGACCGACTCGTCGACGTCGGCCAGCAGCTTGCGGCCCTCCCACGTGATCCCCCCGCTCACCACCACGGCACCGGGCCGGACCATGTCGGGCGTGACGAACGAGGGCACCCCGACCGCGGCGATCACGATGTCGGCCCGGCGGGTGTGCTCGACCAGGTCGGGCACGCCCGTGTGGACCACGGTCACCGCCGCGTTGGCCCCGGGCTGCTTGAGCGTGAGCAGCAGGGCCAGCGGGCGGCCGAGCGTGGGGCCCCGGCCGATGATCACCACGTGCCTGCCGGCGATGTCGATGCCGTAGTGCACGAACATCGCCTGGATGCCGGCCGGGGTGCACGGCACCGGGCCCTCCTCCTGCAGCACCAGCTTGCCGAGGTTGACCGGGTGCAGGCCGTCGGCGTCCTTGTCCGGGTCCATGGCCAGAAGGGCCGCATTGAAGTCGAACTGCGGGGGCACCGGGTGCTGGACGAGGTAGGCGTCGACGGCCGGGTCGGCGTTGAACCGCTCCACCGCGGCGAGCAGGTCGCCCTGGGTGCCGTCGCCCGGGACCTGGATGTGCTCGCTGCGGATGCCGACCTGCCCGCAGGTCTCGTGCTTCCTGCGGACGTAGCCCGCCGACGCCGGGTCGTCGCCCACCAGGATCGTGCCCAGGCCGATCTCCTTCCCCCGGGCGTGCAGGGCCTCGACCCGCTTGGCGACGTCGGCCAGCACGGCCTCGGCGACGGGCCCCCCGGCGAGCAGTTGCGCGGTCATCCCCCTCATTCTGCCGCACGCCCCTCCACCGCCCGATCAGACACGGTCGGTGGCGCCCGTCGCCTGCCGTGAGGAGCCAGCGGCGGGGGGTGCGGGGGGCAGAGGCTCCTGCCGGAGCCCCCCGCTGGAGCTCGATCCGGCTCCGCCGGTCGAGCGACCGGGAAAGCCACGACGCCGCAGAGCGGCGGCCCAAGAGGTGGGGGGAGCCGGATGGGGGGAGGGTCTCCCTCCCCCCTCCGCTAGTGCAGGAAGTGCCGTTCGCCGGTGAAGACCATCGCCACGTCCAGCTCGTTGGCCCGGGCGATGTTCCGCTCGTCGCCCCGGGCCCCGCCGGGCTGGATGATCACCGCGACGCCCGCCTCGGCGGCGGCCTCGATGCCGTCGGGGAACGGGTAGAAGGCGTCGCTGGCGCAGGCGCCGCCGGCGGCCCGGCCCGCGGCCTTGGCCGCCGCGATCTGGCCG
This sequence comes from Acidimicrobiia bacterium, assembly GCA_046537875.1. Classification (GTDB taxonomy): domain Bacteria; phylum Actinomycetota; class Acidimicrobiia; order Acidimicrobiales; family VFJN01; genus JBKHJZ01. The sequence goes on from JBKHJZ010000142.1 coordinate 5,804, forward strand.
GCCTCGACCCGGTTCTGCTGCCCGGCCCCGATGCCCCAGGCGGCGCCGCCCTCCACCAGCACGATGGCGTTCGACCGCACCCAGCCGCACACCCGCCACGCCAGCTCGGCGTCGGCCCACTCCCGCTCGGTGGGCCGGCGCTCGGTCACCACCCGCCAGTCGGGGCGCGACGCCACGAACCCGTGCTGGTCCTGCAGGAGCAGGCCGCCGCTGATCGTCCGCAGGTGCCAGCGGTCGGGGGTGGGCGCCGGGGCCTCGAGGATGCGGGTGTTCCGGCGCTTGGCGGCGAGCGCGTCGATCGTCCCCGGCGCATAGGCGGGGGCGATCACCACGTCGGCCTGGGCGGCCGCGACCATGCGCTCGACGGTGGGCGTGTCGAGCGGCTCGCTCAGCGCCACGATCCCGCCGAACGCCGAGCGCTCGTCGCACTCGTAGGCCCGCTGGTAGGCGCCGGCCAGGTCGTCGGCGACCGCCACCCCGCACGGGTTGGCGTGCTTGATGATCGCCGCGGCCGGCCGGCCGAACCGCTGCGCCAGGTCGTGCACCAGCAGCCAGGCGGCATCGGCGTCGTAGAGGTTGAGGTAGCTGAGCGCGAGACCGCCGTGCTGGCTCATCGCCGCCCACCACGGCTCGGCGCCCGGGGCGCGGTAGAGCGCGGCCCGCTGGTGGGGGTTCTCGCCGTAGCGGAGCGCCAGCGGCTCCCGGCTGAACGACAGGTGCACCGACGGCGGCAGCTCGGGCGCCACGCCGTGGACGGGCACGGCGCCGGTGGGTACCGAGCCCGGGGGCGCCTCGGCCGGCGGAGTGGCCGCGGGGAGCATGTCGTCGAACCAGCGGACGATGGCGGCGTCGTACGCCGCGGTGCGGGCGAACGCGGTCCGTGCCAGCCGGCGCCGGGTGTCGTCGGCGAGCCGCCCGTCGGCCCTCAGCTCGTCGAGCACCACCGGGTAGTCGGCCGGGTCGGTGACGACGCCCACGTGGGCGTGGTTCTTGGCGGCCGCCCGGATCATGGCCGGCCCGCCGATGTCGATCAGGTCCTCGGCGCCCGCCGCCCCGTGCCGGAACTCGGAGGGCTCGGAGCCGAACGGGTAGAGGTTGACGACGACCAGGTCGAACGGCTCGATGCCGTGCTCGGCCATCTCCGCCCGGTGGTCGGGGTCGGTGGGGTCGGCCAGGATGCCACCGTGCACCCGGGGGTGGAGGGTCACGACCCGGTGCCCGAGAATCGCGGGGAACCCGGTGAGGCCGGCCGTGTCGGTGACCGCCAGGCCCGCGTCACGCAGCGCGGCGGCGGTGCCGCCGGAGGACACCAGGTCCCAGCCCAGCTCGGCCAGGCCCCGGGCCAGCTCGACGATTCCCGACTTGTCGTAGACGGAGAGCAGGGCCCTCACGTGCCGTCCTCGCTCCCCTCGATGTCGGCGACGAACGATCGGATCGTCGCCGGGTAGAGCCGCCATTCCACGCGCTTGATGCGCTCGTGGAGGGTCTCCTCGGTGTCGCCGGGCAGCACCGGGACGGTCTCCTGCGCCAGGATCGGGCCCGCGTCCACCTCGGCCGTGGCGATGTGGATGGTGGCGCCGGTCTCGGTCACGCCGGCGGCCAGGGCGTCGCGCACGGGGTGCCACCCCTTGAAGGACGGCAGCAGCGCGGGATGGCTGTTGAGCACCCGCCCGGGGAACGCGTCGGCGATGCCGGGGACCACCGTGCCGAAGCCGGCCATGACGACCAGCTCGACGCCGTGGCTGCGCAGCACCTTCACCAGCCGCTCGGTGTACGCCGCCCGGTCGAAGTCGCGCCCCCACTCCGTGCGCTCCACCAGCTCCCCGGGAACCCCGTGGCGGGCGGCCACGTCGAGCGCCCGGCACGGCCGGTCGGCCACGACCACCGCGACGCCGATGCCGTCATCGAGGATGGCCTCGAGCAGCGTTCCGCTCCCGGAGGCGAGCACGGCGATGCGCACGCGGGATGACGGTAGCAGCGCCCGGCACCACGGCCGGTCACCCGCCTGCGCCCGGCACGCAGGGGATTCCCCGCTTCCCGCGCGACGACGCGATAGCTTCCCGAGGCGTCAACGACCCCTATTGAGAGAGGTGTGGGGCGCGATGAACACGCAGCCCAAACCGAGCGAGATCGTCATCATGGCGTCCGGCGCCGTGGCGTTCATCTTCTCGTTCTTCACGTGGTTCGATTACCCGGGCCAGAGCATGAGCGCCTGGGATAGCGATCTGACCTTCCCGCTCGCGACGTACATCGGGATCTTCGGCTTGGTCATGGGCGTGCAAATCGCGCTAGCCCGCTTCGCCAAGGTGGAGATGCCCGGTCGGGTCGTCGGCTACACCTGGCCCCAGATCCACCTGGCGCTGGCCGTCTTCTGCGGCCTCATCGCGATCGGTTGGCTCATCGGAGGCGAGGAACACGCGATCGGATTCTGGCTCAGCTTCCTCGCGGCGATCGGCCTGATCGTCGGCGCGGTGATGCTGCACACCGAGTCGGCCGCGGCCACCGCCGACACCGGCGGCGGCC
>JBKHJZ010000143.1:0-8195 GCA_046537875.1 Acidimicrobiia bacterium
GTGTCACGCAGGCCGGTGCACGATCACCAGCGCGAGGTCGTCGGCATGATCCGCGGCGGTCGAGTCGAGGCACCGCAGCAGGTGATCCGCCAGCTCTTCGGGCGTCACGACCGGCGCCGTCTCCAGCCGGTGGGCCAGGTGGTCGATCGATGCGTCGATCGGCGTCCCGCGCTTCTCGATGAGGCCGTCGGTGTAGGCCACGAGCGTGGAGCCGGGCGGGAACGCGGCGCACCCCGCCGGCCGGATGCCGCCGTCGAGGCCCAGCACCGGGTGGCGACCGTGCCGGAGCACCTCGATGGTCCCGTCGGGGCGGCGCAGCAGGGGTGGCGGGTGTCCGGCGGCGACGTAGCCGACGGTGCTCGTCGTCGTGTCGACCGTGGCGACGAGGAGGGTCGCGTAGACCCCGTGCTGCTGGCTCACCTGTGCCGAGGTTCGGCCCACGATCTCGGGCAGGGCCGATCCGCCCGCCACGAGCGTGCGGACCATCGCGCGGATCTGCGTCATCTCGGCGATGGCGCCGAGCCCGTGCCCGCTCACGTCCCCGAGCACCAGGCAGATCCGGTCGTCGTCGAGGGCCACGGCGTCGTACCAGTCGCCGCCCATCCCGACGGCGGCCGACGCCGGCGAGTACCGGGCGGCGAGGACCACGCCGTCGACCGACGGCATGCGGGGGAGGACGCGCCGTTGGAGGTCCTGGGTGACGCGGTGCTCTGCATCGAACAGGCGGGCGCGCTCGGCGGTCTGCTCGGCGAGGTCGGCCACCGTGTCGAGGCGGGCGAACAGCGCGTCGTCGAAGTCCGGGGCGCGGGACCACAGCACCGAGAGCACCCCGAGCGGGCTGCCGTCCGCGGTGGTGAGAGGCGCGCAGGCGCCGGCGCTGATGCCGAGGTCGACCAGCTCGCGGACGACGCCGTGCGGCGGCACGTCGTTGGGCGAGGCGAAGGTCAGGACCTCGTTGCGCCGGAGCGCCTCGAGTGCCGGGAAGTCATCGTCGAGGGGCAGATCGGTGTAGCGCGCCGCGAGATCCCGGGCCACGGGCTGCGGGATGTGGAGGTGGAAGCGGTCACCCTCCACCAGTCCGAGGATGGCCCCCTGGGCGCCGAGCGCCGCCGCCGCGTGGTTGGCGATGCCGGCACCCACCTCGTCGGAGCTCCGCGCCACCGACAGGTGCCGCGCCAGCGTGGCGAGCGCCGTGGTGCTCGCCGCCGTCCGGTCGGTGAGCCACGCCCGGGCGAGGCTGGTGGTGCAGAGATCGGTCATCGTCCGCAGGGTCGACAGCAGGGTGTCGTCGAAGAGCTGGGGCTCCGACCAGGTGATCGCCAGCGCGCCGAACGGCACGCCGTCCTCTCGCGCCATCGGCATGGCGGCAACCGAGTGAAGGCCGAGCGCGACCATGTCGTCGTGGATGCCGGGGAAGCGGGCCGCGATCTCGTCGCGGTCGCTGAGCAGCACCGGCTCTCGTGTCGTCACCGCGGCGACCATCGCCACGGGTCGGTCGAGACGCAGGAGCGTGTACCGACGCCCGATGCCGGCGTCGAAGCCGGCGTGGTGGATCACGCGCAGGGCCCGCCCGTCGCCCGTCAGGAGGCCCACGTGGCCACCGGTCCCGTCGACGACCGCCGCCGCGCGCGACGCCAGCGTCGCCGCCATGTGCTCGGTGGTCCCGGCCGCGGTGGCCGCCTCGGCGAGCTCGGCCAGGCGGGCGGCCCGCGCTGCGTCCTCCCTTGCCGCATCCGACAGGCGCGCGCGCTCGAGCGCCTGGGCCACGATGCCCGCCAGCGTCGCCAGCCGGGTCATGAGATCGTCGTCGAAGTCGACCTCGTGATCCCACGCCACGCCCAGACCGCCGATCACCTGCCCATCGCGTCCGCGAAGCGCGATGTCGGCCGCCGATCGGAAGCCGGCCGCCTGCCATCCGTCCAGGGCGTCGGGCCAGTGCTGGGCGAGCACCTCCGTGCTGCCGATGACGATCGTCGTGCCGGTCCGCACCGCCTCGGCAAGGGGGAGCGGCACGTCGAGGTTGGTCACGGCGAGCGGCTCGCTGGTCCCGGGATCCAGACCCGGGCCGAGATGCCGGCGCAGCACCCCACCCGGCTCCATCAGCGCCACGGTCGCGTGGACGGCGTCGAGCGGCCGCGGCAGCTGCTCCACCAGGAACGTCATCGCCTCCTCTGCGGTCCCCACCGCCGCGAGGCCGCTGGTGAGGGTGGCCAGCTCGGCGTCGAGCCGGGCGTCGGCCACCTGGGCATCGGTGAGGCGCGCGCGGGCGAGGGTCAGCTCGAGCAGCTCCGCGATCGTGCCGAGCGCGGCACGGGTCGATTCGCTGACGATGCCCTCGCGTCCCCACGACACGCTGAGCGTGGCGACCACGGTGCCATCGGGGCTCCGGATCGGCCAGCACGCAGTGGTGCCGAGGCCAGCACGCTCGACGTCGGCCGCGACCTCGGGCGTGGATTCCGTGCGCCAGTCGTCGAGCGTCTCGACGATCACGGGGTGTGCCTCCCGCACGCAGCGGGCGACGGGCATCGGGTCGTCGACGCCCACGACCGCGTGGCGCCGGGCGTACGCGGCTCCGGATGTCCCCGGGCCGAAGTAGCGCTCGATCCGCCGTTCGTCCCAGTCGACCAGCCCGAACGTGACGGACATCGCGCCCAGCACGTCCGGGATCTCGTCGTCGACCACGCGCGCGATGTCGGGCACCGTGCCGGCCGCGGCCAGGGAGCGGGCGAGCGCGGCGATGCGGTCGCTGCGGCGGATGTGCCGGGCGGACTCGTCCTCGTGGCGAGCGGTGCGCCGGGCGAGCACGGCCACCGCTGCCGCGACCGCCGCGGTGGCCGCGAGGATCAACCAGAAAGACCGCCACGGCACCCTGGCCTCGAGGTCGTCGACCGTGATCGTCCAGGTGCGACCGGCGAGCTCCCGCGTCATCCCCGAGCCGCTGGCCGGTGGCTCGGGGGTCTCGCCGAGGAGCCGGCCCCCGTCGGTCACCCGGATCTCGATCCGGTCGTCCACCTTCAGCAACAGGCTCGCCACCAGGACGTCACCGGGGAGCACGGCGGCGACGTAGCCGACGTGCGCGTCGCGCCGCTGCGCCACCGTCGGTGTGGAGCCGAGATCCTCAGCGTAGAGCGGGTGGACGGCCAGCACCTTGGTGCCGGCGGGGCCGCGGTCGGTCGGCGGAGACATGAGCGGTCGGCCCGCATCGCGTGCCGCGCGGGCGGTCGGGCCGAGCACGGGGTCGGCCTCGATGTCGAGCCCGACGGGCGGTGCGGTCGCGTCGCCTGACGGCGGATGGATCCACCGGATCGGGTGATACCGCCCCCGATCGGGGGCGGGGCGGCCCCCCGGCGCATCGATGATCGGCGTTCCCAGATCGTCCTCGAGGTCGTCCCGCGCTTCGGCCCTGACCCTGGCTGCGAGCGCGACCGAGCTCACGGGCGTGGCCTCGGCGATCTCCCGGGCGAACGCACTGAACGCCCCCTCGTCGACGGTCCCGTCCGGGTCGGGCAGCGCCCCGGCGCCTGCGAGACCCACCAGCACCTGCTGGACCGTCGCCGTGGCGAGGTTCGCGGTCTGATCGGCCACGGCCTCCTGATGGTGCTCGGCTTCGCGCAACCGGTCGCGACGTGAGGTGACGGCCGCCGTGACCCCGCCGGCCACGATGGCCACCACCACGCCGGCGGCCACGACACGCCGAGCGCGCCCGCCACCGTCGGCGCTCGACCGGGGGGCGGGCACGCCCGGTGAGCGCGTCTCGCCGAGGGAGGGCCGTGTGCCCCTGCGGTCAGCTCGCCTCAGGAGCCGCACGCCCAGCCTCGCGGGTTCGTGTCACTCGGTCGCCAGCCATCCGCCCACGTCGGCGAGGTCGAAGAGGCGCGCGACCGGCTCGGGCACCGAGCGGACGGTCAACCGGGTGCCGCTGCGGTCGGCGTCGCGCTTGATGTCGAGCAGGGCCGCGAGCCCGCTGGAGTCGCAGAAGGTGACCGCGCCGAGGTCGATCATCAGGTGGCTCACGCCGTCGGTCATCCGCCGGGTGACCTCGCCGACGATCGCGTCGCGCGCCACGAGGTCGAGCTCGCCCGAGAGATGCGCCACGACGTCGTCCGGGCCCTCGGTGAACTCGATGTCGAAGCTGCGCTGCATCCGGTCCTCTCTCCCCCTCCGGTCGGGGCCGCCTCGCCACCCGGCGGGGCGGGCGATGGCCGAGCCCGTGCTCCGAGTGATCGTCCGTTCGCTCGCGGTGTGGCCCATCTGTCACCCGCCGCCGTCAGTGTGGCACCTCGGTGCGGGCTCGGCCAGAAGTCCGCAGGTCAGGCGGGTCGTGCGTCACCCGATCGGGCTCGAGCCCCGTCGCCACGCTGTCACCCCCCTCCCAGCGGGCGACGAACGCGTACAGATCTCCCCTCACCACGCTGTGGCGCCACTCGATGGGTCGCGGGCCCGTTCGTGCCACGCGCTCGATCGCGAACACGGGCTGGGTCGGGACGCTCCGGAGGATGCGCCGTTGCTCGGAGGTGGGCAGCGCCGGTCGGATGCGCTCCCACCCGCTGGTCGGCGACACGCCGCAGCGCTCCGCCAGCTCGTGGTAGAGCGCGGTGTGGGTGAAGTCGACGTCGAGGAGCGGGCGGGCCAGCGCGGCGGGGAGCCAGGAGCAGTCAAGCGCCACGGGACCGTCGTTCACCATGCGGACACGCTCGAGATACACGAGCGGCTCGTCCGCCGCCAGGCCCAGCATCCCGGCGGCCTCGGCGTCGTGTCGCTCCTCGAGCGATCGCACGGCGCTGCGTTGCACGAACCCCTGCGCCTCGATCGACCGGAACATGCTGTAGAGCGCACCGAGGGGCTGCTCGATGGGCGGCCGGCGCACGAATGAGCCCCGGCCGCGCTCGCGGTCGAGCACGCCCTCCGACTGGAGGCGTCGCACCGCGTCCCTCACGGTGTGCCGGCTCACCCCGTACTCGTCGACGAGCTCGCGATCGGTCGGGAACCGGTCGGTGAACTCGCCGGCGTCGAGGCGGTCGCGGAGGTCGTCGAGCATCTGGGCCCACAGCGGCATCGGGCTGCGGCGGTCGAGCGCTCGGGCCATCGAGCGGCCAAGGTACGGACAACCAGACGATCAGTGCAACTTGGTCCGGTCACGACCCACGTGACCGTCCACCCCGTAGCTCGCCGAGGCGATCGTCCGGCCCACCCCGCCACTCGAGCATCACCAACGTGGCATCGTCGCTCAACCGCTGGTCCTCGTGCTCCAGCACCGCATGCACCACCGCCCGCAGCACCTCTGCCGGGTTGTCACCGCCCGCCATGCGCCGGACGACGAGGTCGGCCAGCCGATCGCGCCCGAAGAACGTGCCGTCGGCCGACCGCGACTCGGTGACGCCGTCGGTGTGGAACAGCACGGCGTCGCCGGGCTCGAGGGCCACCTCGGTCGTGGTCGTGGGCACGGCACCGAGCCCGACGGGCCGGCACGGCTCGCAGGGGACGTCGCCCACGTCGCGGCCCTGCCGGAGCAGGAGCGGGCGCGGATGGCCGGCGTTGACGATGCGGAGCACCCCGCTGGAGTGGTCGAGCGTGGCGATCTGGCCGGTGATGAACCGCTGCTCGCCGAACTGCTGCGCGACCACGCGGTCGAGCGCCATCACGGTCTCGCCGAGCCCGACACCCCCGCGGCGCAGGTTGCGGTACCCGGCGATGGCCAGGTTCGCCATGTGGCTGGCCTCGAGGCCGTGGCCGATGGCGTCGAGCAGGGCGACGTGGAGGACGTCCCGGTTCACTGCATAGTCGAAGCAGTCCCCGGCGATGTCGTACGCGGGCTCGAGGATGCCGGAGACCGTCACGTCGTGCGACGAGAACGTGAGCGGCGGCAGCATCGTCCAGCGCATCTCGGCGGCGAGGCTGACGCCATCGGTGCGCCGCGCCAGCGCGATGACGTCGCCGTAGCCACTCTTGCTGACGACCAGCTCGCCGACCATGGCGGCGAGCGCGGTCCAGCGTCGCAGGGTTCCGGGCTGGTCGGCGTCGAGCACCGGACCCTGAACCGTCACGCCCAGCACGCCGAGGCGCTCGGCGGCGTCGAGAATCGGGACCCACAGCCGCCGCCCGTGGCCGTCGGCCGGCACCTCGATCGGCTGCACGGAGCGGTACGCGCTCCCCGGAGCCGTCCCGTCGACCGGGCGTGGCGGGACGGCCCGTGCTCCGGCGGGTGACAGGAGGTTGAGCCGGCGCTGGGCCAGGTCGACCAGCCACACCTCGGCGTCCCACCCACCGAGGCGGGTGGCCACCTGGCGCACGGCGGTCGCCAGCCCGTCGGGAGGCAGACCACGGCTCGCCAGGGCGAGATCCATGAACACGTCGCCGTCGGGCGTGGGTGCCGGGCCGCCGTCCACGGTGACACCGTGCCCGCAGGCTCGCCGGCCATACCCCGGACGTTCCGTGACGGCTGCGGCTGGGGCGCGTCAGGTCACCGCCTCGCGAGCGATGCGAGAGGCCCACGGGTAATCGGGCTTGCCGCTCGGCGAACGCTCCACCCGATCGACCAGGTGGAGCTCGCGGGGCACCTTGTAGCCGGCGATCGTGTCGCGGCAGTGCCGCTGGAGCGAGGCCAGCGACACGTCGGCCCCCGGCCGGAGCTGCACGATGGCCGCGACCCGCTGGCCCCAGCGCTCGTCGGGGACGCCGACCACGAGCGCGTCGTACACCGCGGGGTGGGAGGTGACCGCCGCCTCGACCTCCTCGGGGAAGATCTTCTCGCCCCCGGAGTTGATCGACTGGGAGCCGCGCCCGAGCAGCGTGATCGTGCCGTCGGCCTCGTGCCGCGCGAAGTCGCCGGGGACCACGTAGCGCACGCCGTCGGACTCGACGAACGTCTCGGCGGTCTTGACCGGGTCGTTGTGGTAGCCGAGGGGGATGTGCCCGTAGCGGGCGACCCGGCCGATCTGCTGGCTGCCCGGTGGCACGGGCCGGAGGTCGTCGTCGAGCACGGTCGTGCCCGACACCGGGGTAACCGTCGGACCGCCGGCCATCGCGGTGTTGCCCCGGGCGACCACGGTGATGCCGTTCGCCCCACCCTCGGACGAGCCGATGGCGTCGGTGAGCACCAGGTTGGGAAACCGCTCGAGGTACTGGTCCTTCACCGAGGGCGAGAACACGGCGGCGGTCGACGACAGCGACACCAGCGACGAGAGGTCGCGGCCGCGGCTCGGCTCCTCATCGAGGGCCTCGATGAGCGGGCGGCCCATGGCGTCGCCCGTGATCATGAGCGACGTGACCGCCTCGGCCTCGACGAGCCGCCACACCTCGTGGGGATCGAAGTGCGGCACCAGCACCACCTTGTTGCCGGTGAAGCTCTGCCCCATGACCGCCCACTGGGTGGCGCCGTGCATCAGGGGAGCGATGGGCAGGAACGTCAGTGCCAGACCCGACGCGAGCGCCCGCTCGACCATCGCGCCGGGGTGCGCGGCCTTCTCGCCCGAGAGCACGTCGATGCCACCGCCGAGTGCGAAGAACACGTCCTCGTGCCGCCACACCACCCCCTTCGGCATCCCGGTGGTGCCGCCGGTGTAGAGGATGTAGCGGTCGTCGCCCGAGCGGGGGCCGAAGTCGCGCTCCGGCGACTGGGCCGCGAGGGCCGCCTCGTAGTCGTCGCCGATCACGAGGCGGTGGGCCAGACCCGGCATGTGGTCGGCGACGCCGGCGACCCGGTCACCGAACTCGGCGTCATGGACGAGCGCCTTCAGGCCGGCGTTGTCGAACAGGTACGCCAGCTCGTCCTCCACGTAGCGGTAGTTGATGTTGATCCACACCGCCCGCAGCTTGAACACCGCCCAGACGCACTCGACCCACTCGACCGAGTTGAGGCCGTAGATGCCGACGTGGTCGCCGGGCCCGACGCCCCATGTGGCGAGGTGGTGGGCCAGCCGGTTCGCCCTGGCGTCCATCTCGGCGTACGTGCGGCGCTTGCCGCCGGCGACGATGTACTCGCGCTCGCCGAAGTGGTCGACCGCGTTCTCGAACAGGTCGGCCAGGTTGAACTCCATGATGTCTCCCCTCCCGGGCGCCCGCGGGCGTCCCCTCATCTTGGTCCGCTGCGTCGCGGCGTGCCCCATGTCCGGCTCACCGGCTCTGGGTGACCAGAAAAATCTGTAGCGCACGTTACGGTTCTCACCTATGCTCGCGCCATGGCCCGGCCCCGCCAG
>JBKHJZ010000144.1:0-8165 GCA_046537875.1 Acidimicrobiia bacterium
GGTGCCCGGGGCGGGATTCGAACCCGCACGGCCCGAAGGCCGGAGGGGTTTAAGCCCTCCGCGTCTGCCAGTTCCGCCACCCGGGCGGGTGGACGACCAGCAGGTTACGGCCGCCGCCGGGAGCCGCCGGCACGGCAGGAGCGGGGGACCTGTGGCGACCGGGATTCCTTGGGCGGATCCGGTGGTCGTGCCACGCGATGTGCCCGAGGTTCGGATCGTCGCCCGCCACCGAAGCCCCACGCCGCATCGTCACGCCGCACGTTCGGCCTCGTCCCGCACCGCCTCCCACAGGGCCGAGCGTGCCCGATCGGCCGCGATCCCCGAGAGCCGGTTGGCGACCACCACGCCCTCGACCATGTCGGCCGTGACGGCAGCCCACGGGCGACCCCGGAGCGCCACCGCGACCGTGACCCCACCACGGCCACCACGCCGGATCGACCGGCTGACCCCGGCGATGCGGGGCGGGCTCCGGAACGACGGGGCACGCAGCCCCAGCGCACGCGCGGCCGAGCCCAACGAACGGGCCAGGCGGGCGAAGCGCAGGGAGGTCGGCTCCATCACCACCCATCTTCCCCGCCCCCTGTGACACTCCCACCGCCGACCGACGGCCACCGGGAATCTCAGGGGGCGAGGAACGGTGGATCGAGCCGGGGCGTAGCATGCACCGCATGGCCGGGGAACCGACGCCGAGGCCGCCCCGCTCGGGGCCTGCGCTCGTGTCGGTACCTTCCGCCGCCCACTCCCCGCCCGGCCCCGGGCGTCCCGACGGCGGGCCCTCCGGCACCGACGCTGACAGCAGCGACCCCGCCGAGAGGAGTCCGGCCGCCGGCAACGCGGCCGGCAGCGGCTCGCCCAGCGGAAGCAACGCCCCCGGTGCGGACCCCCGCAGGAGCGGCAGCGGCTCGCCCAGCGGTAGCAGCGCCCCCGGTGCCGAGCGCCGCCCCAGCGGCCCCGCCAGCGCCAACGCCGGCGACAGGGACCCCGCCACCAGTGAGCCCGGCGACACGGGCCGCCGCCGCGACGCCCCCGCCGACACCGACCGCCCCGGCACCACCCCCGCCGACACCGACCGCCGCGGCAACGAGCCAGGAAGCTCGACACGGTCCCGCACGGGAGCCGCGGGCAGGGGCTCGACGGGCACCCGAGCCGCGGCCACACGTTCGACTCGAACACGATCCACCGGCAGACGCTCCACGACGACGAGGTCGACCGCCACGAGATCCACCACGAGATCCACCACCACAACCTCCGGACGCAGGTCCGGCGGCACCCGGGCATCCGGGGGACGAGCGGCGAACGCGCAGTCCCCGCCGGGCCGGCCCGGCCGCCTCGACACCTCCCCGACGACCGGCGAACGCACCGCGGGCGTCCGGGACCTCCGGGCAGCCCCCGGCCCGCCGACGGCCGGCGTCTCACCCACCGGCCCCGGACCCGCCGGCGCAGAACCCACGGGTCCCGCACCGAGCGGCCCACACCCCACCGACCCGGACCGCCTGACCGACGTCGACGAGTGGGGCCGCTCCGAGCACCTGCGAGCCCTGGTCCGCCAGCTCACCGACCCCGTCTACGAGCGCTGGTTCCGCGTCGAGTGGCAGGGGTTCGAGACCATCCCCAGCGAGGGCGGCGCCATGCTGGTGGCCAATCACGCCGGTGCCATCCCGTTCGACGCCCCGGTGATCATGCACGGCATCGAGCGTGAGCTCGGCCGGCCGGTGTACGGGCTGGCCGACGACGTCTTCCGTCGCGTCCCGGTGGTCAACCTCGCCTGGTCGCGCCTGGGCGGCGTGCAGGCCCACCCCGAGAACGCCTACCGCCTGCTCCGCGAGCAGCAGCAGCTCGTCACCGTGTTCCCCGAGGGCGCCGACGGCCCGGGCAAGACCTTCGACGAGCGCTACCGGCTGCGGCGCTTCGGCCGGGGCGGGTTCGTGCAGCTCGCCATGCGGGCCGGGGTCCCGATCATCCCGCTGGCGGTGATCGGCAGCGAGGAGACCATGCCCATCCTGTTCAAGGTGCCTGCACTGTCCAGGCTGCTCGGCCTCCCCTACGTCCCGGTGACCGCCAACATGGTCGCCCTCGGGCCGCTCGGGTTGGTCCCGTTCCCCGCGAAGATCGTCATCCGGGTGCTCGACCCGGTGCACTTCGACGAGCCGCCCGACCAGCCGCGCTACTCGCGGAGCCGGATCATGGACGCCGCCGAGGACATCCGGCACACCATCCAGTCGGCCCTCTACGACATGCTGCGCCAGCGCCGCAGCGTGTGGACCGGCTGATGGGGCGGCGCGTCCTGGTCACCGGGCTCGGCGGGTTCTGGGGCGGCCGGGTGGCCCAGGCCCTCGAGCGCCATCCGGACGTCGACGTGATCGTCGGCCTCGACGTCGAGGAGCCCAAGGTGCCGCTCGAGCGCACCGAGTACGTGCGGAGCGACGAGAGCTACTCGATCCTCTCCCGCATCGTGCGCGCCACCCAGGTCGACACGATCGTGCACACCTTCCTGATCGTGGACTCGGCCAGGGCGTCGAGCCGGCGGATCCACGAGACCAACGTGATCGGCACGATGAACCTGTGCGCGGCCGCCAGCCAGCCGGCGAGCCGGGTGCGCTCGCTGGTGGTCAAGTCGTCGACGCTGGTCTACGGCTCGTCGCACCGCGACCCGGTCTGGTTCCGCGAGGAGACGCCCCGTTCGTTCCCGCCCCGCCACCGGGTCGAGCGCTCGCTCGACGAGGTGGAGTCGTACGTGCGCGATTACGACCTCGACAACCCCGGCGTGACCGTCAGCATGCTGCGGTTCTCCAACGTGCTCGGCCCGGACATCGACACCTCGCTCACCCGGGCCCTGCAACGACCGGCCGCGCCCGCCGTCTTCGGCTTCGACCCCCGCATGCAGTTCGTGCACGAGGACGACGTGGTCGGCTCGATCGTCTTCGCCCTCGACCACGACATCGCCGGCACCTACAACGTGGCGGGCGACGGGCTCGTGCCGTGGAGCGAGGTGGCTGCACGCTGCGGCAAACCCCTGTTCCCCCTGCCGCCGCTCGGGCGTCACCTGCTGTCGTCCCCGCTCGCCCGCCTGGGCATCGACCTCCCACCGGAGACGCTCGACCTGCTCACCTACGGCCGCGGGGTCGACAACCGCCGGCTGAAGGAGGCCGGCTTCGAGTACAAGCTCACCTCGGCGGGGACGGTCCGGTCCTTCGCCGAAACCGCCCGGCTGCGGGCCACCATCGGCACCGACCGCCCCGCCTACCGCTACCAGCGGGACGTCGAGGAGTTCTTCCGCCACTCCCCCGTGGTCGTGCGCGACGAGAAGGTCTGACCCGCCTCCGGACGAGAGCGTCAGCCCGTGAAGGTCGGTTGCTCGATCACCGGTGGCGGGGGCTCCGCCGCCGCAACCACGTCGAACTGCAGCTGGTAGGTGGCCGTCCGCCTGAGGTCGACAGCTGGACTCGGCACGAGCTCGGCACAGAGATCCTCGTTCTCGCTGGCGAAGTCCTCGTCCTCGCAGGGGTTCGGCAGGTCGTCGCCGTCGGGCTCGCACAGCCCCTCGTTGGCGGGGTCGTCGGCGAACTCCGGGTCCTCGCACGGGTTGGGCGTGATCGGGCCGCCCGGCTGCTCCTCGCTCTCCACGAGCTGGACGCACAGGGCGTCGAACACGTACGAACCCTCGGCCTCGGGCGCGTCGAACGTCGCCGTCCAGCTGCCGTCCCCGTTCGGCACGATCGCCGGACCGACCAGATCGAAGATGCCGGACTCGAAGCTGATGCTGAAGGTGGCGTCCGGTGGCAGCCCCTCGGTGAGAGGGATGCGCAGGCCGTCGGCTCCGAGGACCGTGAAGATCAGCCAGCCGGGCTCGCCCTCCGGCCCGGCGGGGCACGGATCGACGGAGTCGACCGTGACCCGACCACCGGGCTCGACCGGGTCGGGCGAGAGGGTCGCCGCCAGCGCGGGCGACGGTGGCGGGGGCCCCGGCGTCTCGGCCAGCGCCACGCTGCCGGCGCACAGCAGTGAGAACGCGCCAACGGCGGCCAGCAGCAGTCTCATGGAACTCGCCTCCCCAGGCTCGTGCACGGTGGGCGTTCACGGCTGCGAGTGGCCGGCGCACCTCCCGTGCGGTGCTCGCAGCGAAGCGAGCCCCCTACCGTCCGTCGCCCCCTCAGGTCGGCGACAGACTAACCACCCGTGGTGGACCAGTGCCACGGCTCGCTGGGCAGGTTGTAGAAGCCGTAGCGCGAGGCGTTCGCGGCCAACCAGTCGAAGCAGATGCTGCCGCCCATGCTGGCGCCGTTGCACGTGAAGTCGATGGCCAGGCCACGCTCGTGCAGCGACGACCCGGGGCGGGCCGTGGGCGGGCTGCACGACGACGACGGCATCTGGTAGACGGCGTAGTCGGACGTGCCGCAGTGCTGGCGGCGCAGCTCGACCTGCCGCTGCGGGTCGCGGTAGCCGGACCCGCAGAGCATGACGCCGTCCTCGGCGGCGTCGCTGATCATGGAGCTGAGGTTGTCGGCGATCGATCCCGCCACGGTGATCTCCCCGCCGTCAGCGCAGGTCACCGTTGCGAGGCCGCCGGGTGCCGGGCGGATCGTCACCGGCGGGAGCTCCGGGGTCGGGTCGGGGGCCGGCGCGGGGTCGGACGCCGGGGCCGGCTGCTCGTCGGCGCTCTCGGCGGCCGCCTCCTCGGCTGCACGCTGGGCGTCGGCGGCCTCGGCCGCCCGCCGTGCCTCTGCCTCCCGGCGCTCCTGCGCCTCGCGCAGGGCCCGGAGGGCACGAGCCAGCTCCTCCTGCTCGCGGGCGATCCGCTCCGACAACGCCTCGTCGATCGCCTTGAGCGATTCGGCCTCGGCGAGCTTCCGTTCGAGGCGCTGCTCGACCTCCAGCGCGAAGGCCTCCTGCTCCGCCAGCGCCTCCTCCAGGTCGTCCAACGCGTCGGCCGCGGCGGCCCGCTTCTCCTCCGCTGCGGCGGCCCGCTCCTCCCGCGCCGCCTTCTCCGCTTCGAGGTCTTCTCGGGCCGCCTCCAGCTGATCCAGCACGTCGGCGTCGGACTCGGCAGCGAGCTCGATCAGCGCCGACTTGACTGCCGCGTCGGACACCGACTCGGCATCGAGCGCCTCGAGCGGCGAGCCCGCAGACGGGTTCATGTACGAGTCCGCCACCAGCTCGTCCGCCTCGTGATCGAGGCGTTCGATTCGCCGCTCCGCGGCGGCGACCGCCCGGTCGGCTGCGACCACCTCGTCGGCGGCCTCGGCCGCGGCTCGTTCGGCCTCCTCGAGCGTGGCCCGCTGGGTGTCGACGCTCGCGCTCAGCGCTGCGAGCTCCTCGCGCACCTCCACGTCCTCCGCGGTGAGGGCGTCGACCTGGGTGTCCACCTGCGCCTGCCGCTCGCGCACCTCGTCGCGGGTCTTCTCGGTGTCGGACTGCTGCGCGCCCGACGCCACCGGGTGCAGCGAGAGGACCGCCGCCAGCACGGCGACGACGAGCCTTCTCCCCAGCGCGGTCCTGCTGCGATGGCGCCTCATGGCTCTCCCCCGGCTCCGCCCGGCGGCGATGCCCTCCACGGTGGCGATCGTCGACGGGCATCAATGGCGATGCGTCGCGGCGGGAAATGTAACGAATCCCGCCTGCACTGTCACGAACATGCAACGACATCTCCGCACGGTGGCCGATCGCACCGCTGTCCGCGGCCATCTGGTCCCCGATCTGGCACGAGAGGTACCGGTGCTCTCACGCCCTGTGCCGGAGGCCATCGAAGCGCAAAGAAGCGTCTCGCTCGGAGCGCTATCGACCACCCCGGAACGTCCGGTGTCGGGCACGCGTCGGGGCCGAGAAGCCGCCCACGTTCGGGCCGGGGACGCGCCCCAATGCGCGCCCTACCCGCCGCGGGGCGACGGGCCGTCGGGACCGGGCTGTCGGGACGACTCGACGGGGTCAGTTGCCGTCGACCGACCAGTGCCAGGGCTCGCTCGGCAGGTTGTACAGCCCGTAGTTGGCGGCGTTCGCCCGCAGCCAGTCGTGGCAGGAGTCACCCCAGCTGACGGTTCCGCCGCCGCCGCAGGTGAAGTCGATCGCCAGTCCCTGCTCGTGCAGCGAGGTACCCGGCCGCGCCGTCGCCGGTGAGCACGCCGACGACGGCATCTGCCAGATCGCGTACTCGGAAGAGCCACAGTTCTGGCGCCGCATGGCGATCTGGTCCTGGGGATCGCGATAGCTCTTGCCGCACATCGTCACGCCGTCGTCCCCGGCATCGGCCAACAGGCGCTCCACGGATCCGGAGATGGCACCGGCGAGCGAGATGCTGCCGCCCGTCGGGCAGGCGATGCTCACGACGCCGCCGGGGACCGGCTTGATCACCGCGCCCGTGTACTTGTTCCCCTCGGCCTCGGCCGACAGCCGGGCGGCCCGCTCCTGCGCCTGCTGTGCGAGCACCTCGGGATCGATCGCCCGGAGCGCCGCTGCGAGCTCTGCCTCGCGGGCCTCGAGCAGCTTGGCCATCTCCGGATCGAGGTCGCGGATCGACTCGGCCTCGACCAGCGTCCGATCGAGACGCTCCTGCACCGCGAGGACGAACGCCGCCTGCTGCGACAGCGCCGCCTCCACGTCGGCGAGCGCGGCCTCGGCGTCGGCGCTACGGGCCTCTGCTTCGGCGGCGGCGGCCTCGCGCCGAGCGATCTCGGCCTCGAGGACCTCCTGTGCCTCCCCCAGCTCCTCCAGCACGGCGGCATCCGACGTGGCCCGCCGGTCCAGGATGGCCTGCTTGACCGTGCTGTCGCTGAACGATTCGGCCGCGAGGGCCTCGAGCGCGCTCTCGACGGGTGGGTTGACGAACGCGTCGACCACGATGGAGTCGGCGATGCCGTTGATGCCGCGGATCCGCTCGGTCGCCTCCAGCACCGCAGCGTCGGCGGCCGCCACCTCGGCCTCGGCGGCCCGCAGCGCGGCCTGGGCGCGATCGAGCTGTGCCCGCTGCTCCGCGACGTTGTCGCGCACGTCGGCCAGCGCCTGGGACACGGCCACGTGCTCGGCCCGGAGCACGTCGATGTCGAGGGCGAGCTGGCCAGGGTGGCGGCCGCTCGAGAGCCCGTCCTCGCCGGGCGGCTGCTGGGCGCCGGCGGTGATCGGCGTCAGCACGAGCGCCCCGGCGGACAGGGCGACGACGAGCCGCCATCCACGTGCGAAACGGTGGACGGCCGGACGGCCGCGCGGTGATGTCACGTTGCACCTCTGGGCAGCAGCAACTCGCACACTTCCCCCAACCGGTGGCCGACGGAGCAGCCCCCGGCCACTGGCGAATGTAACGAAACGCCACGCATCTGTCACCTACCGGCCGGTAACCGTTGCGTGCGCTGCCCGTCCGCTCCCCCGTCACGTCCGGCGGGCGGACCACGTGAGAGGCGCGAGACTTCCGGCATGGCCGAGCTCCGCATCGACACGGTCGACCGGGTGGCGACCCTCACCATCGACGCCCCCGATCGCCGCAACGCGCTCACCCTCGACCTCGTCGACGAGATCGTCGCCGGGGTCGACGGCCTCGAGGCCGACCCCGATGTCGGCGCGGTCGTCGTCACCGGCGCCGGCCGCGCGTTCTGCGCCGGCGCCGACCTGTCGCATCTCGGCGGCAGCCAGCGCGAGGGCCTGGTGCGGATCTACGAGGGCTTCCTGCGCATCGGGCGCTCACCGCTGCCGACGGTGGCTGCGGTGAACGGTGCCGCGGTCGGCGCCGGCGTGAACCTGGCGCTGGTCTGCGACGTGATCGTCGCCGGCACCTCAGCCCGGTTCGACACCCGCTTCCTCCAGCTCGGGCTGCACCCCGGCGGCGGCCACACCTGGATGCTGCAGCGACGCATCGGCCCCCAGGCCGCCGCCGCGATGGTGCTGTTCGGGCGGGTGCTCGACGGCCCCGCCGCCCACCGTGCCGGGCTGGCGTGGGACTGCGTCGGCGACGACGAGCTGTTGACGGTCGCCCGCGAGATGGCAGCGGTCGCCGCCGCCGGGCCGCCCGAGCTGGTCCGGCGGATCAAGCAGACCATGACCGACGTGCGCAGCCTCGACGACCACGCCGCGGCGGTCGAGCGCGAGCTGGATCCCCAGATCTGGTCGCTCGGCCAACCGGCGTTCCAGGAGCGGCTCGCCGCCCTCCGCCGCCGCATCAGCGACCGGTCCTGACCCGTCGG
>JBKHJZ010000023.1:0-30248 GCA_046537875.1 Acidimicrobiia bacterium
CCACCCGCTTCGCGCCGTGACCGGCGGGAGCTCCCCGCGACCGGTCAGGACGCCCCGCGTCCCGGGCGCCACTTGATGCTGCAGCCGATGCTCGGCCGCTGGTCCTCCGAGACCGGCCGGCCGTCGAGCACCGCGTCGACGGCCGCGCCCAGGTCGGCGCCGGTGACCGGCACGCCGTTGCCCGGCCGGCTGCTGTCGAGCTGGCCCCGGTAGACCAGGCGCCGGTCGCCGTCGAACAGGAAGAAGTCCGGCGTGCAGGCGGCGCCGTAGGCGAGCGCCACGTCCTGCGACTCGTCCACCAGGTACGGGAACGTGTAGCCGACGGTCCGGGCCTCCTCGGCCATGCGGTCGGGCGCGTCGTCGGGGTAGGCGTCCCAGTCGTTGCTCTGCACGCCCACCACCGCGAGGCCACGGTCCTGCCACCTCGTGGTGAGCCGGGCCAGCTCGTGGCTGACGTGCTTCACGTACGGGCAGTGGTTGCAGATGAACATCACCAGCAGCCCGGGCGCGTCCCCGAGCTCGTCGCGCGACCAGACCCGTCCGGACGGATCGGGGAGCGAGAAGTCCGGCGCCTCGGTCCCGAGCGCCATCATCGTCGATGTGGCTGCCACGATCGCCTCCTCGGGGTGCGAGCGGGTCGACGGAACGTCGCCCACCCTACGCCGGTGATCGGTCGACCGGCACCGGAGCCGGGCCGGGCACGCTCGCCGGAGGCGTTCCGGGGCACCGCGCGCGTGTGGAAGGCTGTCGATCCCGTCGACGGAGAGGTGATCGCATGCCCGATCCAGCACCAGGTCCGCGGCTCGACCCTCGTGCCGCGCCCGACCGGGCGGTGCTGCACGAGGTGGTGCCCGGGGTGTTCGCCTGGGTGCAGCCGGACGGGACGTGGTGGATCAACAACGCCGGGGCGGTGACCGGCACGGACGGCACCATCGTGGTGGACACCTGCGCCACCGAGGAGCGGACCCGGCGGTTCCTCGATGCGCTCGCCGTGGCCACCGGACGGGCCCCGGTGCGCATGGCGGTGAACACCCACCAGCACGGCGACCACTGCTACGGCAACAGCCTGCTGCCCGCCACCACCGTGCTGTTCGGCCACGAGCGGATGCGCCGAGGCCTGCTCGAGGACTTCATCATCGACGGCTGCCCGGCGTTCTGGGACCCCGTGCCCGACTGGGGTGACATCTCGCGTCGCGTGCCCGACGTCGCGCTGCGTGGCGACCTGTCCCTACACACCGGCCGGCGCCGGGTCGACCTCCGCCACCCCGGCGGGCCCGCCCACACCACCGGCGACGTGGTCGCGTGGCTGCCCGACGAGCGCGTGCTGTTCGCCGGCGACCTCATCTTCCACGGCCTGACCCCGCTGGCGTTCATGGGGTCGATCGAGGGGGCGCTCCGCTCGCTCGACTGGATCGCCGGCTTCGACCCCGACCACGTGGTGCCCGGCCACGGACCGCTCGTCCGCCGGTCCGACCTCCCCCGGGTGCTCGGCGAGCACGAGAGCTACTACCGCTTCGTCCTCGACCTCGCGGCATGGGGCCGTGGGGAGGGTCTGGACCCCCTGGCCGCCGCCCGGGCCGCCGACCTCGGATCGTTCGCCCGGTGGGCCGACGCCGAGCGCCTGGTGCTCAACCTGCACCGGGCGTACGCCGACGCCGCGGGCGAGCCGATGGACCTCGTGGCCGCCTTCGCCGACGCCCTGCTGTGGAACGGCGGCCCGATGGCCACCCACGTCTGCTGCCCGACGCCGTCAGGCCGGTGATCGGCCGGTCGCGGCCCGCTCGGATCGGTTCACGGCCGGCCGACACCCACCTCGGCGCCCGGCAGCGCCAGGTCGACCACCACCGGGAAGTGGTCGGACGCATCGGTCGTGACCACGGCGGCCATGTGCGTCACGACATCGTCCGACGACAACACGTAATCGATCCGGGCGTGTGGGGTGCTGGCGTCGAACGTGTAACCGGGGCCCGTCCCGGCCGCGGCCCAGGCGTCGACGAGGTCGTCGGTCAGGGCGACGATCTCCGGTGCCTCGGGCCTCGCGTTCAGGTCACCGAGGATCACCACCGAATCGTCCACCCCGACGAGGTGGGCGCGGATGGCTTCGACCTGCGCGAGGCGCTCGACCTGCGAGTCGTGCTGCAGGTGCGTCGAGAAGACCGTGACGGGGACGCCGCGCACCGCCACGCGGACCTCGAGCAGGCCGCGCTGCTCGCCACCCTCCGGCCGGGGCAGCAGGGTGTTGGTCGAGGAGTAGATGTGGTGGCGCGAGAGGACCGCCGTGCCGTACTGCCGCCGGGGAGCACCCGGCGTCAACGGGTCCTCATCGAGGTTGGCGCCGAAGGCGACATCCATGCGGAGCCGCCGCGCCAGCCAGCTGGCCTGGTCGACGAAGTTGCTGCGGACGTGGAAGTGGCGGTCCACCTCCTGGAGGCCCACGACGTCCGCTCCCGTGTCCTCCACGACCCGAGCGATGCGCTCGAGGTCGACCACGCCGTCGAGGCCAGCGCCGTGGCTGATGTTGAATGTGGCGACGCGCAGCGGCCGGTCGGGCGCCCGGCTCTGGCGGGCGGTCGCCGAGCTGGCAGGCGCGAAGGCGACCGGGGCGGTGACCATGGCGGCGACGATGACGAGTCCGACGGAGACCCGGCGAAGGACATGGGGGCCGTCGTGGGTCATGAATGTCCTCCCGGTCGCGTCGTCGGTCGGCGACCAGGTTGTAGTCGCTCCTCGGGGGTGGTGCACGGCCAGTGCGGGCGCGGGACCTGCACGTGGCCTTCGGGGTGACCGAGCCCCGACGCAGGCACCGACACGTCCCGCATCAGCACCGGGGCCGAGCCGGACGGCCGGGCGGCTACGTCGTGCACGGCCGCAAGCTGTGGACCACGAGAGCTCGCGAGCGCCCACGGGGTCTTCGACCTGCCCCGGAGCTCGTGATGCCCGCTCCGTGGGTGAGCCGGCACGGTGCCGTGTCGTGCCGCCGAGCGGGCCCGGGTAGGGTGCGACGCGACCGCCGGATCGCCCCGTCGCCCGCGGGGTCTCCGAGAAGGGGAAGCCCATGCCGACGACACTGGCCTCCGGCACGGAGGCCGCCGCCGACCTGCGCACCCGGTCCCGGACAGCGCGGCCGAGCACGGGGCCGGCCGCCCCCGCGCTCCGGGACGCCCGGTGCGGTCGATGACCCATCCGGCGATGGCACGCAAGCTCACGCCCGGTGAGGTGTCCATCGACGTCCGCCTGACCCGCGACGACCTGCGCGCCGCGCTGAAGCACGACGTGCGGGCGGGCCTCGGCGGTGACCCGAAGACCCTGCCCGCGACCTGGTTCTACGACGATCGGGGTTCGGAGCTGTACCGGAAGATCGCGGCGCTCGACGAGTACTACCTGTGGCGGACCGAGCGCGAGCTGCTCGCCGGCTGGGCCGACGACATCGCCGAGATGGCCGGCGGCACCGTGCTCGTCGAGCTGGGGACCGATTCCTCGGAGACCACCGGCCTGCTCCTCGACGGCATGGCCGACAGCACCGCCGGGCTCGCGGGCTACGTGCCGTTCGACATGACCGAGGCCGCCCTCCGCCAGGCCGCGGCCGCGGTGGCGCGCAGCAGGGACATCGGCGTGCACGCGGTGGTCGGCGATCTCCACCGTCATCTCGAGGCCGTCCCGGACGTCGGTGCGCCGCGGCTGTTCGCCCTTCTCGGTCGCAGGGTCGGCAACCTCGCGCCGGCCCAGCGGAGCGAGCTGCTCGGCGAGATCGGGCTGATACTTGACCCCGACGATCGCGTCCTCGTGGCCGCCGACCTCGTCAAGCCGGTCGACCGCCTCCTGTCGGCCTACGACGATGCGCGAGGCCTCACCGCGCAGCTCAACCGCAACCTCCTGATGGTGGTGAACCGTGAGCTGGGGGCCGATTTCGAACCCGACCGCTTCGCCCACGTCGCCGTCTGGGACGAGGAGGCGTGCTGGGTGGAGATGCGCCTGCGCGCCACCGACGACATGGTGGTGACCATCCCGGGCGTCGACATGGTCGTGGAGCTCGCCTGCGGGGAGGACCTGCGCACCGAGATCGGCGCCAAGTTCCGGCCGGAGCAGGTGGGCGAGGAGCTGGCCGTGGCGGGCATGGCGGTGGTCGACCGCTGGATCGATCCGGCGGGCGACTACCTGCTCACCCTGGCCCGGCCGGTGCGCACGTGACGGGCCGGCCTCACGGGTCGAGCCGCAGGATCGGGCCCCCGAGCGAGAGCGCGTAGACCTCGCCGTCGCCGTCTGTGCCGAACGACGCCGGGTTGCCGAGCGACACGTCGAACGTGTGCTCGTCGACCAGCTCGCCGTCGTCGGCACGGAGCGCTCGCAGCTCGCCCGCACAGAAGTCGGCGAAGAGGTAGGCACCTTGGAGGCCGTCGACGGCGCGACCCCGGTAGACCACGCCGCCGGTGATCGAGCAGCCCCCCTCGCGCCCGTACTCGAAGATCGGGAGCACCGCGCCCTCGGGGTTCGACCCGCCCTCGAAGCTGTGGGTGCCCTCCATCTCCGGCCAGCCGAGGTTGTCGCCCCGGCCGGCGCCGCCGTCGCGGGCCGGCAGGAGGTTCACCTCCTCCCAGGCGTTCTGGCCGACATCGGCCACCCACAGGTCGTCGGTCTCCGGGTCGAAGGCGAAGCGCCAGGGGTTGCGGACGCCGTAGAGCCAGACCTCGGGCCGGCCCTCGCCGGCGCGCGGGCCACCCGGGCCGAAGGGGTTGCCGTCGGGGATGCCGTAGGCGTCGGTGCCGCCCGGTCCGCCCGGTGACGACGGATCGATGCGGAGGATCGAGCCGAGCAGCGTGGCGGGATCCTGGCCGTTGTCGCCCGGGTCGCCCGCCCCGCCACCGTCGCCCAGCCCCACGTACAGCATGCCGTCGGGCCCGATCGTGACCTGCCCGCCGTTGTGGTTGGCCGCGAGCTGCTCGACCGCCAGCACCTGCCGGCGGCCGCCGGCCCCGACCGCCGGCAGGTCGCCGGCCCCGACCCGCAGCGGGTACGCAGCGACCCGGGTGTCGCCGCTGGGCGCCACGGAGTAGCTCACGTAGAGCGTCGACCCGTCGGGCGTCGGTTCGATGTCGAGCAGACCCTGCTCGGTGCCGCCGGTGGCCACCTCGTCGGCGATGTCGAGGACCGGGTCGTCGACCAGCTCGTAGCGTCGCTGCTCGCCGTCCCCGGACACGGTGAGCGCTCTCACCCGGCCCGGGCGCTCGGCCACGAGCAACGTGGAGGAGCCGGGCAGGGCCTCGAGCGCCGTGGGCTCGTCGGCGGTCGCCACCTCGGTCGCGCGGATCTCCACGTCGGCCAGCGGTGGCGGGGCGCCCGGGCCCGGTGCGTCGGTGCCACCGGTGGTCGGACCGGTTGCCGGGGGGATGTCCGAGGCGTCGTCCGCCCCCGTGCCGTCGCCCCCGTCGTCGCCGCACCCCGCGAGGACGACGGCGGCGGTCGCGACGAGCGCGGTCACCGCAGCGGCCAGCGGCCGCGCCGGGCGGGACGGTGATCGGCACACCATCCCCAGCACGCTAGTGCTGGCGCAGCGGGTTGCCGCCGTTGCCGGCCAGGGCGTTCGACCCCCGACCCCCAGTAGGGTCCGGCGGGTGAGGAGCGACATCGCGTTCCCCGAGGGGTTCCTGTGGGGCACGGCCACGGCCGCTCACCAGATCGAGGGCGGCAACTGGAACAACGACTGGTGGGCCTGGGAGCACGCCGAGGGCACGCCGTGCGCCGAGCCCTCGGGGGACGCGTGCGACTCGTGGAACCGGCGCGATGCCGATGTGGCGTTGCTCGCCGATCTCGGCGTCGGAACGTACCGGTTCTCGGTCGAGTGGAGCCGCATCGAACCGGAGCCGGGGGAGTGGTCGCACGCGGCCGTCGACCACTACCGCCGGCACTGCGAGGCCCTCCTCGCCCGGGGCATCGAGCCCACCGTCACGTTCCACCACTTCACGACGCCGCGGTGGGTGGCGGCCCGGGGCGCGTGGGAGGATCCTGCGACCGCCGACCTGTTCGCCGCCTTCTGCGGCCGGCTGGCCGGGGAGCTGGGCGACGTGATGCGCCGGGCGTGCACGATCAACGAGCCGAACATCGTGGCCACGGTCGGGTGGCTGCTCGGCTTCTTCCCGCCGGGCCGGACCGACCGCCAGTTGCGCGCCCGGGTGAACGACGTGTTCGTCGACGCCCACCGGCGGGCCGTCGACGCCATCCGGGCCGCAGCCCCCGGCGTGCCGGTCGGCCTCACCCTGTCGATGACCGAGTACCAGGCCGTCGACGGCGGCGAGGAGCGGGTCGCCCGGATGCGGGCCGGGATGGAGGACGTGTTCCTCGATGCGACCGGCGGGGACGACTTCCTCGGCGTGCAGACCTACTCGCGCCTGCGCCTCGGCCCCGACGGCGTGCTGGGGCCCGAGCCCGGGGTGGAGGTGCTGCCCATGGGCTATGAGTACTGGCCCTCGGCGCTGGAGGCGTGCCTGCGGCGGGCCTGGGAGCGCACCGGCGGGGAGGTGCCGCTGCTGGTCACCGAGAACGGCATCGGGACGTCCGACGACGCCCAGCGGATCAGGTACGTCTCCGCGGCGCTCGCCGGCGTGCGCCGGGCGCTCGACGACGGCATCGACGTGGGGGGCTACACCTACTGGTCGCTGCTCGACAACTTCGAGTGGGCGTACGGCTATCGCCCCCGGTTCGGGCTGGTCGCCGTGGACCGCCGGACCTTCGAGCGCGCGCCGAAGCCGAGCGCGGCGTGGTTCGCCGAGGTGGTGCGCACCAACGCGCTGACCGAGGCCCCGGCGTGATCACGCGGGGCGACCCGCCGGCCGGCCGCCCGCCTCGCGGAGGACGCGTCGCATGTCGCGCGCGGCCCGCACGGTGCCCCGGAGCGTGCCCGTGACCTTGGAGCGCCCGACCCGCGGCGCGTAGCCCACGGGTGCCTCCGCGATCCGCCACCCCGCGGCGGCGGCCCGGAGCACCATCTCGAGCGGCCAACCGAACCGGCGGTCGTCGATGCCGAGATCGAGGAGGTCGACGCGGGACGCGGCCCGCATGGGCCCGAGATCGTGGAGCGGCGCCCCGGTGACCCGCCGCAGGCGCCGGGCGATCAGGTGGTTGGCCATCCGGGCGTGGAGCGGCCATGCGCCACGCCCGGCCGGCTGCCGGGCGCCGAGCACGAGGTCGGCGGTGCCGTCGAGCACGGGCCCGGACACGGCCGGCAGGTCGCGGGGGTCGAGCGACGCATCGGCGTCGCAGAACGCCACCACCGGCGCGGAGGCGGCGGCCAGGCCCGCGGCGCAGGCCGCGCCGAACCCCCGGCGCGGCTCGGTCACCACGAGCGCGCCGAGGTCGCGGGCGAGCTCGCCCGAGCCGTCGGTCGACCCGTTGTCGACCACGATGGCGCGGTGCCCTGGCGGCATGCGGCCGAGCACCCAGGGGAGGGCGGCGGCCTCGTCGAGCACGGGGAGCACGACGTCGATGGTGTGCCCGGACGCGTTCACGCCCGCCGATCGTAGGGAGGCTTCCCCGCGGGACGGTTCCTAGCGCGACGCGAAACATCCGTGGGGGCGCGCGAGCCGGTGGAGCCGCCCGTCGTACCGTGACCCGGTGCCGACCGCGTCCCCTGTCCCGGCCGCGCCTCCCGGCCGGGCCGCCGTCCGCGCTCCCGTCCCGACCCCGACCCGCCGCCGGATGATCGGCGCGGTGTGCTGGCTGGCCGTCGTCGCCGTCGGGCTGGTGTGGGGAACGGTGTGGATCGCCGACCGGGGTGTCGGTCTGCGGGCCGCGCCCCTGGTCGGCCACTGGGACTGGCGGCCGGGAGCCGGGCTCCTGCCCGCGCTGGCCCTCGCGGGCGTCTGGGTGGCCTGGGGGTCGCGCCTGGTCGACCGCGTGCCCTGGCGCGCCGTCCCGTGGCTCGTGGGCTCGGTGGCCGTGGCGTGGACGGTGGCGCTGGCGGCGAGCGACGGCTGGGACCAGCTGACCGAGCCGCTCACGAACGTGCACGAGTACGAGCCGTACGCCGCCCGGGTCGAGGACCTCGGCGCGTTCCTCCGCACCTACGTCGACCGCCAACCCGACCTCCCGATCCATCTCCAGAGCCACCCGCCGGGGCCGGTCGTCGTCGCCTGGACGCTCGACGGGATGGGGCTCGGTGGCGCCGGCTGGCTCGCCGGGCTGGTGATCGCCGGCTGGGGGGTGGCGGCCGGGGCGGCGCTGGTGGCAACGCGCGCGCTCGCCGGTGAGCCCTCCGCCCGCCGGGTGGCTCCCGTGCTCGCCCTTCTCCCGGCGGCGATCTGGGCGGGAACGTCGGCAGACGCGCTGTTCGCCGGGGTGGCCGGCGTCGCGATCGCGCTCACCGCGCTTGCGGCCACCACCCCGGCGCGGCCGCTGCGGTGGGTCGGCGCGGGGGTGGCGCTCGGGGTGGCGCTGCTGCTGACCTACGGCGCCGGGCTGGCGGTGCTCGTGGCCGCCGGCGTGATCGCGGTCCGGGCCCGGCCGATGCTGCCGCCCCTGGCGCTCGTCGCCGCCGGGGCGATCACCGTGCTGGCGCTGGCGGCCACGGAGGGCTTCTGGTGGCCCGATGGCCTGGCGGCCACCCGGGAGGCGTACTGGGCCGGCATCGCCGCCGAGCGGCCCGGCCCCTACCTCAGCCTGGCCGGCAACCCGGCGGTGCTGGCGCTGGCCACGGGGCCGGCGGTCGCCGCGGGACTGGCGAGCTGGCGGGTCGACGGCCACCGGGCGGCGCGGCTGCTGCCGGCCCTGGCTCTGGTGGTGCTGCTCGTCGCCGACGTGTCGCAGTTCTCCCGGGGCGAGGTGGAGCGGCTCTGGCTTCCGTTCGTGCCCTGGGTGGCGCTGGCGGCGGCGCCCGGCCGGTGGTGGCTCGGGGCGCAGGCGGCGGTGGCTCTCGCCCTCCAGGCGACCCTGGTCTCACCGTGGTAGGCGCCCCGGTGCGACGCATCCTCGTCACCGGCGGTGCCGGCTTCGTCGGCTCCCACGTGGTCGACCTCCTCCTCGGGGCGGGCCACGAGGTCGTGGTCCTCGACTCGCTGGCGGCGCACGCGGACGGGCCGCCGCCGTGGCTGCGCCCGGAGGCCACCTTCGTGAAGGGTGACGCTCGGGACCCCGACGCCTGGCGCCGGGCGGTGCGCGGCGTCGACGCCGTGTGCCACCAGGCGGCGCGCGTCGGGCTCGGGGTGGACTTCGGCGACGTGCGGCGGTACGTCGCCGACAACGACGCCGGCACGGCGACCGGTCTGTGGGTCCTCCACGAGGTGGGGTTCCGCGGGCGCCTCGTGCTGGCGTCGAGCATGGTGGTCTACGGGGAGGGCCGCTACCGGTGCGAGCGGCACGGCGACGTGCGACCGGGGCCGCGCACCGCCGATGACCTGGCCTGCCGCCGCTACGATCCCCCGTGCCCCGACTGCGGCGCCGCGCTCGGCTGGGAACCGATCGACGAGGCCGCGCCGACCGATCCCCGGAACATCTACGCGGCGACGAAGCTGCACCAGGAGCACCTGTGCGCAGCCTTCGGTCGGGAGCACCGGGTGCCGGTCACCGCGCTCCGCTACCACAACGTGTACGGGCCCCGCATGCCTCGCGACACGCCCTACGCAGGTGTGGCCTCGATCTTCCGCTCGGCGGTGGCGCGCGGCGAGGCGCCTCGGGTGCTGGAGGACGGGCGCCAGACCCGCGACTTCGTCCACGTCCTGGACGTGGCGCGTGCCAACCTCGCCGCGCTCACCAGCGACGACCCGGTGATCGGCCCGCTGAACGTGGCGTCGGGGCAGCCGCGCACCGTGCTCGATCTCGCCCGGGCCGTGTGCGACGGGACCGGTCTGGAACCCCGGGTCGTGGGCGGTGGCCGGCTGGGAGACGTCCGCCACGTGGTGGCGAGCCCCGAGAGGGCGGCGCAGGCGCTCGGGTTCCGGGCGTGCGAGCCGTTCCGGCCCGCAGTCGATCGGTCCGGTGCGGGCGCATCGTGAGCCACTCCCGACGCCGGAGCGCGGGCATGTCGCCACCGTGGGCACACACGCGATCACGACCGGGAAAACTCCCGCCGTCCACCCGTGCGGCCCGCCGGGTGGCGCCGTACACCCGCGTCATGGACCTCATCGTGGTGGCCAAGGCCCCGGTCCCCGGCCGGGTGAAGACCCGCCTGTGCCCCCCGTGCACGGCAGGCGACGCCGCCGGGATCGCCGCCGCGGCGCTGTCAGACACGCTCGCCGCCGCCGGCACCTCGGGCGCGGACCGTGTCGTGCTGGCGCTCGACGGCGAGGTCGGCCCGTGGTGCCCGCCCGGCGTCGAGGTGGTCGACCAGGGCGGCGGGGGACTCGACGAGCGCCTGACGCGGGCCTGGGCGGCCACCCCCGGGCCGGCCGTGCAGATCGGCATGGACACACCGCAGGTCACGGCCGGCGACCTCGACCGGGCGATGGGCACCCTCGTGGACGGGGACGCCGATGCGGTGATCGGTCCCGCGTCGGACGGGGGGTGGTGGGCGGTCGGCCTGCGCCGGCCGCATCCCCGGGCGTTCGTGGGCATCCCGACCAGCCGGTCGGACACGGGCGCCCGGCAGGCGGCCCGGCTGGCCGGCCTCGGGCTGCGCACGAGGGCGCTCGCGACGCTCACCGACGTCGACACGTGGGAGGACGCGAGGGTGGTCGCCACGGCGGCGCCCGGCACGCGCTTCGCCGAGGCGGTGCGCCGGATCGGGTCGGCGACGTGACCGGTGCGCGGGGCCCGTCCCGGGCCCGACGCCGTCTCTGATGCCGGTCCGGACACGCCGTCGGCTCCCGTGCGACGCGGGGCACCGCGCGGCGACGCTGGTCACCGGCGACGGCGAGGCGGTCGTCGACCTCCCGGTCGGGAGGTGGCACGGTCCGGCGGATGCGGCCGACCTGGCGCTGCTGGGCACGGTCGCCGATCCCGTGCTCGACGTCGGATGCGGACCGGGCCGCATCGTCGCCGCCCTCGCCGGCGCCGGCCGGCTCGCCCTGGGCGTCGACCCGAGCCCAGCGGCGGTCGACCTGGCGCTCCGCCGCCGGGCTCCCGTGCTCCGCCGCTCGGTGTTCGGAGAGCTGCCGGGCGAGGGGCGCTGGGGGACGGTGCTGCTGCTCGACGGCAACGTCGGCATCGGGGGAGACCCGGTCGTGCTGCTCCGGCGCAGCCGTGCGCTGCTGCGACCCGGTGGGCAGGTGGTCGCCGAGGTGGGCCCGCCGGGCTCGGCCACCGGGGCGCTCACGGTCCGCGTGGAGGCGTTCGCCGGGGTGAGCCCGTGGTTCCCGTGGGCGCGGGTGGCGGCCGACGCGTTCGCCGGGCTGGCACGCGACGCCGGGCTCCGGCCGGGCACCGGGGAGACGGTGGCCGGCCGCTGGTTCGCCCGGGCCTGGCGGCCGTGACCGCCGGGAGCGTCTCCGGGCAGCCTGCGGCTACGGTCGACCGCCGTGAGCGGCGAGGCCCCGGCCAGCGCCCGGGAGATGGATCCGGAGATGCGTGCCCGAGCCGAGGCGGCCCGGGGGTTCATGCCGCCCGACGAGGGGCTCGCCCTGCACGACGCGGCGATCGCCGTCGCGGTCGACGGCCCGCTGCTCGAGGTCGGCGGGTACTGCGGCAAGTCGGCGATCTACCTCGGTGCGGCCGCCCGGGCCCGGGGGCGGTTGCTGTTCTCGGTCGACCACCATCGGGGTTCCGAGGAGAACCAGCCGGGGTGGGAGTGGCACGAACCCGATCTCGTCGATCCCTTCGTGGGGAAGATCGACACGCTGCCCACGTTCCGGCGCACCGTGCACGACGCCGGTCTCGAGGGGACGGTGGTGGCGGTGGTCGGCGACTCGCACGCAGTCGCGCGGGCGTGGGCCACGCCGCTGGCGCTGCTGTTCATCGACGGCGGCCACGGCGAGCAGCCCGCCCGCCTCGACCACGACCTGTGGGTGCCGCACGTCGCCCCCGGGGGCCTGCTCCTCGTCCACGACGTGTTCCCCGATCCGGCCGATGGTGGCCGGCCCCCGTACGAGCAGATCTACCTGCCGGCGCTGGCCAGCGGGCTGTTCCGCGAGCGGACGGCCGTGGGCTCGCTCCGCGTGCTGGAGCGGACGACCGGGGCGCCGGCGGGCTAGTCCCGCTCGGTGACCGACTCCTCGTCCGCCGAGAACAGGGGCGGCAGCACGGCGTCGTGGCGGGTGAACAGGCCGCTCGCCGGCGACCCGCCGGCCAGGGCGTCGGCCGCGAGCACCACCGCCGAGGCGGTGTACGTCGAGCGCTCGTCGGTCGGGAACCGCCCCTCGTCGGGGAACACGGTGCCCGTCCAGTACCGACCGTCGTCCGTGCGGTAGCGCTGCGCCCACCGGAAGAGGTCGCGGGCGGTCTCCACGTTCCCGACCGCCAGGTTGGCCATGGCGTACTCGCAGGTCTCGGCGGTGGTGACCCAGGGGCGGTCCGACACGCAGCGCACGCCCCGCCGATCCATGACGAAGGCGCTGTGGCGGTCGGCGAGCCGTTCGCGGCCCCTCTCACCATTCACCACCCCGGTGAGCACCGGGTAGTACCAGTCCATCGCCCACCGGTGCTTGGGCGCGAACGCGTCGGGGACGTGCCTGATCACGTGGGCGAGGCGCGCCGCGGACAGCTCCCAGTCGGGGCGCTCGTGGCCGAGCAGCTCGGCGAGGGCGATCGCGCAGCGGAGGCTGTGGCAGATCGACGACGACCCGGTGAGGAGGGCGAACGACCACGGGGTCCCGTCGGCGTGGCGGGCCCACAGGATCTCCCCCCGCGGGGTCTGCAGGTCGAGGACGAAGTCGATGGCGCGCTCGACGACGGGCCACAGCGCCTCGGCGAAGCCGCGGTCCTCGGTGCACAGCCACCGGTGCCACACCCCGGTGGCGACGTAGGCGATCACGTTGGCGTCGAGCTTGTCCTGCTCCACGCGCTCGGCGAGGTAGTACTGGTGCCAGGAACCGTCGGGGCGCTGGGCGTCCACGAGCCACTGGAACGCCCGGTCGGCCTCGGCATGGCGATCGCCCAGGCTGAGCGCCATCGTGGCCTCCACGTGGTTCCACGGGTCGGCGTGGCCACCGGGGAACCACGGGATCATGCCCGACGGCAGCTGCCACTCGGCGATGGCGTCGACGGTCTGGCGGAGCTGGTGGGCCGGCACGATGCCGGGCACATCGGCGAGGGTCACGAACGGGGTGCCTCCGGCTTGGTGGCGTAGACGACGAGGCTCTTGCCGACGAGCGGTGTGAGCACCCGGTCCGCGAGCCGGGTGAGGCGCTGCCAGGGCTGCGTGCCGGCGATGTCCCACAGCAGCACCCGGTGGTAGGCGCGGACGAGCCGGTGGTCGTCGTCGGTGGGTCCGACGGCGCAGCGCAGCCACCAGTAGGGGGCGTGGAGACCGTGCGCGTGGTGGGCGGCGACCGGCCGCAGACCAGCCGAGGTCAGGGTGGAGCGCAGCTCGGTCTGCGTGTAGATCCGCACGTGGCCGCCCAGCACGTGGGGTGCGTGGTACTCGTCGGACAGCGCCCAGCAGACGCGCTCGGCGAACCACGCCGGGACGGTCACGGCCAGCGTCCCCCCGGGCCGCAGCACGCGGGCCAGCTCGCGGACGGCGGCGCGGTCGTCGTCGATGTGCTCGAGGACCTCGGCGGCGATCACGCGGTCGAAGGCGCCGTCGGGGAACGGGAGCAGGGTCGCATCGCCGCGGGTGCAGTCGCTGCGTGCCGCCTGGTGCACCTCACCGGCCTGGGACATGGCGGCGGTGGTGCCCGCGACCTCTTTCAGCTCCGCCTCGTCGTGGTCGACGGCAACCACCCGCGCACCGCGCCGCAGCCCCTCGAACGCGTGGCGGCCGGCGCCGCACCCGAGGTCGAGCAGCCGGTCACCGGGCGCGAGCCCGAGGCGGTCGTAGTCGACTGTCAGCATCGCCGCCCCCGGACCGCCCGGCTCAGCCCGCTCCGCCGACCGGTCGGTCGTCGAGCAGCCGGCGGTACTGCTCGACGGTCTTCGCCGCGGTGTGGCGCCACGACCACTGGTCGACCACGCGCTGTCGCCCGGCGGCGCCCACGCCGGCACGCAGCCCGGGATCGTCCAGGGCCCGGCGGATGGTGCCGGCGAGCGCCTCGCTGTCGCCGGGCGGGACGACCAGCGCCGTCTCGCCGTCGCAGCCCACGACCTCGGGCAGGGCACCGCCCGAGGTGGCCACCAGCGGCGTCCCACAGGCCATCGCCTCGATGGCGGGGAGCGAGAAGCCCTCGTAGAGCGACGGCACCACGGCGAGCTCGGCCTCGCTGTAGAGCTCGATGATGCGCTGGTCGGGCACGCCGGCCACGAAGCGCACGGCGTCCTCGAGCCCGAGCCGGCGGATCGCGTCGTCGCTCCCGCCCCCGGGCTTGCGCCTGCCGATGACCACCAGGTGCACCTCGGGGCGTTCGGTGCGGATCTTGGCGAGCGCCTCCAGCAGGAAGCGGAGGCCCTTCATGGTGACGTCGGCGCTGGCGGTGGTGATCAGCCGGCCCGGCACCCTGGCCACCCCGGGCAGGGGGCGGAACAGGTCGGTGTCGACACCGACCGGCACGACCGCCATGCGCCGGGGGTCGACACCGTGGTCGGCCGCGATGTCCGCGAACGAGCTCTCCGACACCGTGATCACGCGCGCCAGCCGGGAGGCGACCCGCGTCTGCATCGTCGTGAACGAGTACCACCGGCGCAGCGTCAGCCGGCGGTACCAGCCCGAGGCGTGCGCGATCTCGAGCCGCCGGTCGACTGTGATCGGGTGGTGGACGGTGGCGATCACCGGCAGGCCGGCACGCTCCAGGGCCAGCAACCCGTAGCCGAGCGACTGGTTGTCGTGCACCAGGTCGAACTCGCGCGCGCGGCGCCGCAGGTGCTTCCAGGCGCGGAGGCTGAAGGCGAGCGGCTCGGGGAACTGGCCGGCCGAGAACGCCGCCAGCTCCACCATGTCGGTCCAGTCCTTGACCTCCCACAGCCCGGGCATCCGCATCGGGAAGTGGTCGTTGTAGATGTCCAGGCTGGGGAGCTCGATCAGCTCGACCCGGGGATCCAGCTCGGGATAGGGCTGGCCGGCCAGGACCTCCACGTGGTGCCCCGAGTCGACCAGGGCCTTGGAGAGGTGCCGCACGTAGACGCCCTGGCCACCCACGTGTGGCTTCCCCCTGTAGGCCAGCAGCGCGATGCGCAGAGGGCGTTCCTCGGCGTGCATTCCCGCAACCTTTCCGTTCGACTGACCCTGCGGTCAATTTCTGCGTCACACCCCAGCGCCGACCCACGCGTCGCCGGTCGGCTGCCGTGACGGTGCGTCAGGCTAGTTCCCCGCGGTCGGCCGCCATGTGGTCGCTGCGGCCGCGGTGCGCCGGGGCCGGCTCTCCCGAATGGTGGCTCACGGTCCCCGTCAGGGCCCGCTCTGCCCGCCGGGACCCCCTTCGTTCCCGCCGCCTTGTTCCGAGTCGGTGGTGGTGGTGGTGCTGCTGGTGGTGCTGCTGCTGCTGGTGGTGGTGGTGCTGCTGGTGGTGCTGGTGGTGGTGGGGCGTGTCGTGGTCGTGGTCTTCTTGACCGTCGTGGTCGTCTGGGGCGGCGGGTCGGTGCCGGGGGTCGTCGTGCCCGAGCCGAAGGAGAACGAGCCGCCGCCCGATCCGCCGAACCCGAGCGAGCCGCCCCCGAAGTCGAGCCCGCCGAACATGCCCTCGAGCTCCGAGGCGTCTCCGGAGAGCCCGAGCTCGCCGAACAGGCCGCTCGCAGCCGAACCCTCGGCCCCGGGCTCGAGCCCGCCGAGCAGGTCCTCCGGCCCCACATCGCCCGCCGTGGTCGACGTGGCGGTGCTGCTGCTGGTGCTGCTGCCGCTCCGGCGCGGCCCGGCCTCGGTCCCGCCGTCGTCCCCTCGGCTGGAGGCGAGCAGCACGCCGGCCGTCACGAGCACGGCCAGGGCGGTGGCGATCACCCCGGCCAGGAGCCAGCGGTCGCCGATCCGCTGGCGCAGGCCGGCGAGCACCGGGGCCGGGACGTCGGGGCCCTCCATCTCGCCGTCGACGACGGTCGCGTCGGGGTCGATGGTCGGCCACCCCTCGTCATCGCCCGGAGCCCCCGCCGCGACCCCGGCTGCGGCCCCGGGGGTCGCGAACCGCTCCGGGTCGGTGTCGGCGAGCGCGGCGGCGCCGGTGGCCACCGTGAGATCGGGAAGGGCCTCGGCAACGGTCGGCAGCCCGGTGCGCTGGTTGATGAGGTCGCCCACGATGGACAGGCGGCTGGCCCCGCCCACGAGTAGGGCCACCTGGACGTCGTCGGTTCGGACACCGGCGCCATGGACCGTGGCGGCGACGACCTCGGCCGCCTCGGCGAGGCGACCGTGGATCAGCTCGGCGAGCTGCGCCCGGCTGACCGGCAGGTGGACGGGTCCGTGGGGAAGGTCGACCTCCAGGATCGTCTCGTCCCGCAGCGCCAGCTCGTGCTTGGCGGCGCGACACGCGAGCCACAGGCGCCGGTGTGCGTCCTGCCCGGCCGGGTCGTGCCGGTCGATCGCCGAGACGGCCCCCTCGGACACCGCGTCGACGTGGGCCACCAGCGCGGCGTCGATGTCGACACCGCCGAAGTCGGCGATGACACCCGGCTCACCGATCACGTCGAACCCCTGCGGCGTCCGGTGCACCAGCGTCGCCGAGAAGGTGGTACCGCCCAGGTCGCACACCGCGACCAACGTCCCGGGTGCCAGCGGTGCCTCGTGGTTCAGCCGGGCTGCCGCCGCGATCGGCTCGGGAACGAGCATCGCGTCCGCCATCCGCTCACTCGCCACCCGCCGGAGCGTGTCGGGCTGGTGCGTCGAGGTGGTGAACGGGTGCGTGAGCGCCAGGCGGGTGGGCAGGTAGCCCTGCACGCTCGCCACGCCGTCGACCACCCAACCGATCGCCGCGGCCAGCGCCTCGGCCGCGTCGTAGCCAGGGGTGCCGAGCATCCGGGCGGGTGCACCGAGGTCGGGCCCCGGCCCCTGCTGCCGGATCAGCTGCGGGCTCTCGATCGGCAGCTGGTCGGCGGCGTCGTCACCGACCAGCGGCGACTCGTAGCCGTAGGGCATCACGGCGGCCGGAGCCGTGTGGGAGTCCCGCCCGAGGACAGCGGGGACCGGGTCGCCGCGGTGCCCCGTCGCGGCAGCGATGGTGGTGCTGCCGATGTCGATGCCGAGTACGTAGCTCATCGTGCGCTCAGCTCCCCAACTCCGATCCCCACCGCGGCCGCGACGCTAATCCGTGCGCTGCTCGCCGTACAGGTGCGGTACCTCTGCTAGTCCTGGAGGCCGTGCGCGCGGTCGTGCAGCGGGTGAGCCGGGCCCGGGTGACGGTCGACGGCTCGGAGGTCGGCGCGATCGGCGCCGGGCTCTGCGTCCTCGTCGGGGTCACCCACGGCGACGGTCACGCCGAGGCCCGCAAGCTCGCCGAGAAGGTGTGGCGGCTTCGGATCATCGACGACGACGCCGGGGTGATGAACCGGGCGGTGGCCGACGCGGGGGGCGAGGTGCTGGTGGTGAGCCAGTTCACCCTGTACGGCGACACGTCGCGTGGTCGGCGGCCGTCGTGGCTGGCGGCGGCGCGACCCGAGCAGGCTCAGCCGCTCGTCGAGGAGGTGGCGTCCGAGCTGCGCTCGCTGGGCGCGTCGGTGGCGACCGGCCGCTTCGGTGCGGTCATGTCGCTCGAGCTGGTCAACGACGGTCCGGTGACCGTGCTGTTGGAGGTCTGAGCACGGGACGAGAGGGCCGGCGCGCCCTCCCTGTACCGGGCCGCGCGCCGGGCCGCCCCTCCGGCGAGCACCAGGCTCAGGGCGATCCCGATCCACGACGGCAGCAGTCCCAGGCGGGTGTAGAGCGTGGTGCCCCGGCGGGCGTCGACGCTCGCCCGCAGAAGCTCCGGCTCGGAGATCTCGCTGCGTTGGGTGACCGTGCCGTCCGGCGCGACCACGGCCGAGAACCCGGTCGGCGCCACCTGCAACACCCAGCGGTCGTTCTCGATCGCCCGCATCCGGGAGGTCGCCACCTGCTGGGTCTGGACGATCGTCCCGGTGAACGACGAGCCGTTGGTGGGGTTCAGCACCACCGTGGCCCCCTGCCCCACGCCCTCACGCACGCGGTCGCCGAAGAAGATCTCCCACGAGATCGCCACCGCGTGGTCGCCGGCCG
Organism: Acidimicrobiia bacterium; assembly: GCA_046537875.1. GTDB lineage: Bacteria > Actinomycetota > Acidimicrobiia > Acidimicrobiales > VFJN01 > JBKHJZ01. The sequence goes on from JBKHJZ010000023.1 coordinate 18,170, forward strand.
GCGTGCGGACCAGCGCCGGACCGTCGCCGACGATCGCGTCGCGTCCCGAGGCGGCGTCGGCGAGCGAGCCGAGGAGCGACCGCAGCGGCACGTACTCGCCGAACGGCACGCGGCGCACCTTGTCGTAGCGGTCCACGATCTCGCCGTCGGCGTCGTAGGCCACCGAGGCGTTCCGGAACCGCTCGGAGTCGACGCCCTCGACCACCCCCACCACGAGCGGCGCCCCGAGCTCGCGGGCGTGGTCGGCCAGCTCGTCGCCCTCCCGCACCTCGGTGACCGGTCCCTCGACATCCACCACGTCCTCCGGCCAGACCACCAGGTCGACGGGAGTCTCCACCTGCTCGCTCATCCTCAGGTGCCGTTCGAACACCCTGCGCTCGTCGGTGTCGGCCGCGCGCGTGCCCTGCCGGCCCCCGCCCTGCACCAGCGCGACGTCGAGGCTGCCCACGGTCTCGCCCCGCGGGGCGACCGCTCCCAGCGCGACCACGGCGGCGACGAGCGCGGTGGCCACGGCGGCGGCCCGCCAGCGGCGCGCGAGCATCGCCGCGAGCGCCACGCCCGCGATCACGGTCACCATGACCAGCAGCAGGGCGCCGCCGAGGCGCAGCACCGGGGCGAGCGGGCCGGCGACCTGGCCGATCGCCAGGCTCGACAGCGGCACCCCGCCGAACGGCCACGACCAGCGGAGCAGCTCGGCGAGGACGATCGCGCCGGGCAGCGCGAACCAGCGGCCGGGGGCCGCGGCCGGCACCAAGGCGACCGCCGCACCCAACAGCGCGGCGTAGGCGGCCGACGCGATCAGGTACCCGGGCAGGGTCATGTCGAGCATCCACGCCAGCGACGGCAGGTAGAGGCCGGCGCCGGCGCCCAGCCCCCGCCAGAAGCGGGCTGCCCGGCCGCGGTCGGCGATCAACCGGTCGAGGGCGACCAGGCCCACCAGCGCGAGGGGCCACCAGCCCCAGGGCGGGAGCGCAGCGGCGAGCATCAGGCCGGTGCCCAGAGCGGCGAGAGCGGGAAGGACGCGGTCCATCGGAGGGGGATGATCGCGCGCAGGCGCGCGCAGGATCAGCCTACGAGGATCCTGCCGGCCGACCGGGGGTCTCGCCGGGGTGCGAGTCCGGTGCGATCGCCGGCCGCGCGGTGTCGGGACGCCCACGAGCGGGTGTCACATCATCCGGGAGCGCGCCGTCGAGCGCGATGCGTGCGGCCCGGATGCAGGCGGGGATCCCGACGCCGAAGCGCCACGCACCGGCGGCGGCGAGGCGTTCACCGCCTCGCCGGAGGGCCGCATCGATTCCACGGACCCTGGCCGCGTGGCCGGGCCGCGGCTGGGGGAACGCTCGCAACCAGCGGCTGATGCGCACCTGCACGGGTGCCGCCCCCGGGTCGACGGCCATGAGCTCGCGCAGGTCGACCAGCGTGGCCGCCAGCAGTTGGTCGTCGTCGGCCCGGGCGGCGCGCTCGTCGCCGTCGTGACCGGCGGACACCCGCAGCACCGCGAGGTCCGGGTCGATGTCGAGGTGCCCCCACTTGCTGTTCACCCACGAGCAGGCGGTGACGACCCGACCCGCGGTGCGGGGCACCAGGAAGCCGGAGCCGTCGAGCGGGTGGTCGATGGCCGCCCGCGGCAGCGCCAGGCTCACCAGCACCACCGACGCGTGGTCGAGGCCGGCGAGAAGCTGCGACGCCTCGGGCGCCACGTCTGCGACCAGCGACGCGGTCACGAAGGCGGGGGTGGCGAGGACGAGCCCGTCGCAGGTGATCCCGGCCGGTTCCACGCGCCACCGCGACCCCTCACGAACCACCGACGACACGGCGGTCCCGGTCCGCAGCCGGTCGCCCAGGGCCTCGGCGAGCGTCCCGACCAGGCGCGACATGCCGCCCCGGGGGGCCAGGAACACCGGCGACTCCCCGGCGGACGCGCCCGCCTCGGCGCGCACCCGCGCTGCGCCCCGCACCAGGCTGGCGTCGGCGTCGCGGGCGGCCGCCAGGGCCGGGGTGGCTGTCTGAAGCGAGAGTCGATCGCAATCGGCGGCCCAGGTCCCACCGACCAGCGGTCCCACGAGCCGGTCGAGCACCTCGTCGCCCAGCCGGCGCCGGACGAGCGCTCCCACCGCCTCGTCGCCGCCCGGGTTGTCGTCCGGGGCCGCGAGATCGTCGCGGGCGCGCGCCAGGCCGGCGGCCGACAGGATCCCGGCCTCCGCGACCGCGTCGAGGTCGGTCGGCACGCCCAGCAACTGCTCCGCAGGGAGCCGGCGGAGGGCCTGCTCGCTGAAGACGTAGGCCGAGCCGCTCGTGGGGGTGACGAGGTCGTCGCCCAGCCCCACCTCCTGGCACAGCTCGACGGCCTCCGGGACCCGGGCGAGAAAGGCGTCGGCGCCCTCGTCGAGGGGCACACCGGCGAACGGCGAGGTGTGGAGCTTGCCGCCGGGCCGGTCGTCGGCCTCGAGCACGAGCACGTCGGCGCCGCGGCGCATCGCCTCCCAGCCGGCGGCGAGCCCGCTGATGCCGCCGCCCACCACCACCAGGTCGGTCATCGCGTCCCACCCCGGGCGGTGGCCGCGGCCTCCCGCCGCACCCGTTGGGCGAGGGCCGACATCACGGCCGGTTCGGCGTTGATCGACGCGGTCCGCGCGAAGGCGAGGCCGCCCCGGGTGGCCACGTCGCGCGCCTCGATGTCGAGGTCGTAGAGCACCTCCAGGTGGTCGGACACGAAGCCCTGTGGGCAGACGAGCACGCCGGCCGCCCGCCCGGTGGCGGCGAGGTCGCGGATGACGTCGAGCACGTCGGGGCCCCGCCACGGTTCGGGCGTGCGGCCCGCCGACTGCCAGGCGAGCGTCCAGTCGCCCCACGGGTCGAGGCCGGCGCGCTCGGCGATGGCGCCGGCGGAGGCGCGGAGCTGGTCGGGGTAGTCGTCGCCGGCCAGCGCCCGCTCGGGAAGGCTGTGGGCGGTGAACAGCACCTTGGTGGCCGCCGGCATGGTGGCGAGCGCGCTGCGCACCCGGTCGGCCTGGGCCTCGATCCACGCCGGCTCGTCGTGCCAGGCGTCGATCGGCCGGTAGGCCACGCCGTCGGGGACGGCGGCGGCCGCCCGCTCGTGGTACTCGCCCACCGAGCGGCGCGCGTGGTGCGGGGCGAGCACCAGCCCCACGACGCCGTCCACCGGGGCCCCGGCCGCCGCAGCCTCGGAGACCACCGCGACCACGGCGTCCTCCACGTAGGGCGCGGTGTGCTTGTTGCCGAGCCCCACCTGCCAGGTGCCCGGCTCGGCCGCGTCGAGCGCGGCCGCGATGGCGTCGACCTGCTCGCGGGTCCGCTCGGCCAGCGGCGAGGCGCCGCCGATGGCCTCGTAGCGGGCCCGCAGCTCGGCGAGCAGCTCGGGGGTCGGAGGCCGCCCGCGGCGGATGTGCGTGTAGTACTCGGCCAGCGCGTCGAGCGAGCGGGGGGTTCCGTACGCCATGACGACCAGCCCGTGGCGGCGCGCGGACGGGGGTGCGGTCATCGCGGCGGCTCGTGGGCGTGGACCAGGTCGACGAGCCGCTCGAGCGTTGCCGGATCGGTCTCCGGGAGCACGCCGTGACCGAGGTTGAACACGTGGCCCGGCCGGTCGTTGCGGTGCAGCACGTCGAGCGCCCGCTCCTCGACCACCGGCCAGGGGGCCAGGCAGACGGCCGGGTCGAGGTTGCCCTGGACGGCGTGGTCGGGGCCGACGCGGCGGCGGGCCTCGTCGAGCGGAACCCGCCAGTCGACGCCGATGACGCCGGCCCCGGCGCTGGCCATGAGCGGCAGCAGCTCGCCGGTGGCGACCCCGAAGTGGATGGCGGGCACCCCGAGGTCGGCGAGGCCGGCGAACACCCGGGCGCTGGCGGGGAGCACGTGGCGCTCGTAGAGGTCGGGGCTGAGCGCCCCGGCCCACGAGTCGAACAGCTGGACCGCCGAGGCGCCCGCCTCGACCTGCGCCCGCAGGGAGGCGATGGCGATGTCGGCGAGCCGGCCGACCAGGCCCTCCCACAGGTCGGGGCGCCCGAGCATCAGGGCCTTGGTGGCACCGAGCGTGCGCGACGGCCCACCCTCCACCAGGTAGCTCGCCACGGTGAACGGCGCGCCCGCGAAGCCGATGAGCGGCACGTCGCCGAGCTCACCGACGAGCTGACGGACCGTCCGGGCGACCCACGGGCAGTCGGCCTCGGGCTCGAGGGGGCGCAGCCGCTCGAGGTCGTCCTCGTCGCGGAACGGCCGGTCGACGACGGGTCCGACACCGGGCTTCACGTCGACCCCGAAGCCGATCGCCTCCACCGGCACCACGATGTCGCTGAACAGGATGGCGGCGTCGACCCCGTAGCGGCGGACCGGCTGGAGGGTGAGCTCGGTGGCGAGGTCGGCGTCGCGCACCGCGTCGAGGATGTCGCCGGTGGCCCGGGCCGCCCGGTACTCGGGCAGGGACCGTCCCGCCTGGCGCATGAACCACACGGGAACCCGGTCGGCGGGCTGGTTGCGGCACCCCAGGAGGAAGGGTGCGTCGTCGGGTGGCGACATCGGGGCCACGCTACCGGGGCGCCCGCGCCCCGGTAGCAGCGGGTAGGATGGTCGATTCCTCGACCCGGGTGACTCGTCGGCCCGCCGACCGGTGGGTCGGCGGGATCGTCCACCAGCGGAGGACCGGTGGCCTCCCACCCCGATCTCGCTTCCGAACAGGCTTACATCGACCACGCCTACGACTGCCTGGAGCGCGCGCGACGGTCGGCCACGCGGCTGCGCTCGATGGTCGAGGTCGGCAGGGGCGGCACCGAGCAGGCCCGCTGGGAGCGCGACATGATCGAGGGGAACATCGCCAGCCGCCTCGACTACCTCTCGCTCGGCGATGCCAGCCTGGTCTTCGGCCGCATCGACAAGGCCCGGTCCGAGGGTGGCGACAGCTGGTACATCGGCCGGGTCGCCGTGGCCGACGAGAAGCAGGAGCCGCTCGTGGTCGACTGGCGGGCCCCGGTGGCCGAGCCCTTCTACCGCGCCACGGGGCGGGCGCCGATGGGTCTCGTCCGCCGCCGCCACTTCTCCACGCAGGGCCGCAGGCTGCTCGGCATCGAGGACGAGCTGTTCGGCGAAGGCGCCGGGCTGCTCGACGGCGGGCTCAGGGTCGAGGACGAGGGCGCCGAGGTGCGGGGGCACGGCGCCCTCATCGCCGCCCTCGAGCAGGCCCGCACCGGCAAGCTCAGCGACATCGTCGCCACCATCCAGGGCGAGCAGGACGAGGTGATCCGCTCCGAGCTGCCCGGCGTGCTGGTGGTGCAGGGCGGGCCGGGCACCGGCAAGACGGTGGTGGCGCTGCATCGCGCCGCCTACCTGCTCTACACCCACCGCTTCCCACTCGAGGGCCAGGGCGTGCTGGTGGTGGGCCCCAACCGGCTGTTCCTCGGCTACATCGAGCGGGTGCTCCCCAGCCTGGGCGAGGCCGGCGTGGAGCTCGCCGTGCTGGCCGACCTGGTCGACGACGTGCGGGTCCGGGGCTACGACCGCGGCGCCGCGGCCCGCGTCAAGGGCGACGTCCGCATGGCCGACGTGCTGGCCAAGGCGGTGCGCGACCGCGAGCGCCCGCTGCGCGAGCCCCTCCGGGTGCCCGACGGCGCCCGGACCCTGGTGGTCACCGCCGAGCGGACCGCCGAGATCGTGAACGAGGCCCGCCGGCGCTACCGCGTGCACAATCCGGGCCGGCGCTTCGTCGAGGCGCAGCTCTTCGAGGCGCTGGCCGAGGCCAGCCGGATCCCCGCGACGGCCGACGAGGTGCGCGAGCGGCTGCGCCACGCGCCCGAGGTGCGCGAGGCGCTCGAGCGCATGTGGCCCGTGCTCACCCCGGCCGAGTTGCTCCACGACCTGTTGGGCTCGCGGGCTCTCATCGACCTGGCTGCCCACCGCTCCCTCGACGGCGACGAGCGTGCCGCGCTGGCCCGGCCGCGTGCCGGCGGCGTCGAGCGGGTCGTGTGGACGCACGACGACGTGCCGCTGCTCGACGAGGCCCGGTCGCTGCTCGGCCCCCGGCGCCGCCGCCGCGACCGCCCCGAGGCCGACGAGATCAGGACCTACGGCCACATCGTGGTCGACGAGGCCCAGGATCTGTCGCCCATGCAGCTGCGCATGCTGGAGCGGCGGTCGCTCAACGGCTCGATGACCGTGGTGGGCGACATCGCCCAGGCCACGGGGGTCTGGGCCCACCAGGGGTGGGACGAGATCCTCACCCACCTGCCGGAGAAGCGGCCCGCCCGGCGATCCGAGCTGACCATCGGCTACCGCATCCCGGGCCCGACGATGGAGCTTGCGGCGCGGGTGCTGGCGATCGCCGCTCCCGACCTGCGGTCGCCGGAGTCGGTGCGCCAGGCCGGCGACCCGCCGCGCGACGTGGACGTCGGTGCGGAGCTGGTCGCGGGCGACGGTCACGGGCTCGACGGGGACGGCGACGAGGCCCGCGTGCTCCGCCGGCTGGCCGACCGGGTGGCGGCGACGGCCGCCGAGGAGCGTGACGCCGTCGACCCGGGCAACGTGGCGGTGATCGCACCGCAGACGCTGGTCGACCCGGTGGCCGAGGCGCTGGAGCGGGCGAACGTGGAGTTCGGCCGGGCCGCGCGCCGCGGCCTGGAGGCCCGGGTGACGCTGGTGCCGATCAGCCTGGTCAAGGGGCTCGAGCTCGACGCGGCCGTGGTGGTGGAGCCGCAGGCCATCGTCGACGAGGAGGCGCAGGGCATGCGGGCGCTGTACGTGGCCCTCACCCGGGCCACCAGGCGGCTGGCGATCGTCCACGCCCGGCCGCTGCCCGAGCCGCTGCGGTGACCGGCGGGGTCAGCGGTGCGCCGAGGCGGCGACCTCGTCGGCCACGGTGACGAGGATCCGCTCGGTGGCGAAGGCGCCCACGCCGACGTGCGAGCCCTCGATCTCGACGGTCGTGGTGCCGTCGGGTGAGATCGCGGTGACCACGCCGGCGTGGTGAGGCTGGATGGCGGCGTCCTCGAGGAACTCGAGCAGGCCCGGGGTGAACTCGAGCTCCTCGGGGATGCGGATGACCGTGAAGGCGTCGCCCACGGTGAGGGCGGAGAGCGGCACGGCCTCGGGGGCGGCGTAGCTCGACCCCGGGATGGGGTTGCCGTGCGGGCAGGTGGTGGGGTTGTCGAGCAGGCGGTTGATGGCCCGCTCGACCGGATCGGAGATCACGTGCTCCCACTTGCCCGCCTCGGCGTGGGCGTCTGCCCACGACAGCCCCAGGATGTCGGTGAGGAGCCGCTCGGCGAGCCGGTGGCGGCGCACAACCTGCTCGGCCAGTCGGCGACCGTCGTCGGTGAGCCGGATGGTCTTCCCGTCGAGGCTCACGAGACCCTCGGTCTGCATCCGCTTGATCGTCTCGGACACGGCCGGCCGCGACACGCAGAGACGCTCGGCCACCCGGGCCTGGATGACCGCCACGTCGTCCTCCTCGAGCTCCCAGATCGCCTCGCAGTACTCCTCGAAAGCCGGGTGGAACTCTGGTGTCTGGTAGCCGGCCACGCCCCCAAGCCTACGGTGCTGCGCTCAGCTCGGCGTCCGCCCGTACCTCCGGATCGGCGCCCAGGGCGACGGAAGCGACGCGCTGTGTCCGGTCCACCGCGCGGCCGTCGCGAAGTTCGCCGGGGTGAGGTTTCGCGCGACGAAATTCAGGGTATGTTGGGCAACAGGCCAGACGGGAGCGGGGTGCCTGTCCGCCCGCCCGCCCCGCTCCCGTGGCCTTTCTTCGCGTTCTGACGGCCGGTGTGTCCGTCGGACGTCACCTCGCGCCCCGGCCCGGACGGCTAAGCGCTCGGGCGCCACCCGACCGGAGCTCGCCCGCACACTCGGTCTCAACTCGATCTCAGAGTATGTCGGTGAGCGGGCGGCGGCGTCCGGTGTGGTGCGAGCCGACGTGACCGCACCAGCACACCCAGCGCACGCGCATACGGTCGCCGGAGTTGTCGATCGCGAGGATGCGGGTCTCGCTGAGCAGCACGTCGCTACCGTGCCGGGGGCAGTGCGCTGTGAACATGTCCTCATCCTCCGGTGTCCCGGTCCGCCCGACGAGTGGCAGAACGGAACATGCCCGCAAGGATCCTGCCATACTGTCGGGCATGGCACGGCGACAACGCTCGGACCGCAGCCGGCGTGAGATCCGGCCGCACCGCGTGGCCGCATTGCTGGGCCCGCGGGCGGCTGCCTTCGAGCTCGGCGTGGTCCACGAGGTCTTCGGGATCGACCGGCCGGAGTACGCCGACCCCTGGTACGACCTCCGGGTGGTCGCTGCGACGCCGGGCCCCGTGCCCGTGAACCACGGCGACTGGAGCATCTCGACGCCGTGGACGCTGGCCGACCTGGCCGACGCCGACACCCTGGTCGTGCCCGTGTGGCCCGACCACGACCGGCCTGCGCCACCCGAGGTGCTGGAGGCCGTGCGGACGGTGCACGCGGCGGGCGCTCGGCTGGTCAGCGTCTGCAGCGGCGCCTTCCTGCTGGCGCAGGCGGGTCTGCTCGACGGCCGGCGGGCCACCACCCACTGGATGTGGGCCGGCGACCTGGCACGCCGGTTTCCGGCGATCGAGGTCGACCCGAACGTGTTGTTCGTCGACGGGGGCGATGGCATCTTCACGTCGGCGGGCACCGCGGCCGGCATCGACCTGTGCCTCCACCTCGTGCGGCTCGATCACGGTGCAACCGTCGCCAACGCCGTGGCGCGACGGATGGTGGTGGCGCCGCAGCGTGACGGCGGCCAGGCGCAGTTCGTGGCGGCGCCGGTGCCCGAGCACTGCGACGACGACGCCATCGCCCGCACGATGGCGTGGGCGGTGGAGCGCCTGGACCGGCCACTGACGGTGGACGACCTCGCCCGGGCGGCGATCATGAGCTCACGCACCTTCGCGCGGCGCTTCCGGGACGCGACCGGCACCACGCCGATGCACTGGCTCACCCGTCAGCGCGTGCTCCACGCCCAGCGGCTGTTGGAGACCACCGAGCTGCCGGTGGAGCGGGTGGCCGAACGGTCGGGCTTCGGCACGGCCGCGGCGTTGCGGATGCAGTTCCGCCGGGTGGCCGGCACGTCGCCGCTGGCGTACCGGCGCACCTTCCATTCAGCGGAGGACCGCCGGTTGGCGGTCGGCGCGTAGCACCTGCCTACCACCACGCGCCGGTCGGCGGGTGCCCGGTGTTCCGCCCTCGGCGGTCGGCGCCGGTGGCCATGCCGACCGCCGGGGCGGGGGGTCAGCTGCAGCAGCCGAGCGTGTCACCGGCCGACGCCGCAGCGCCGACCTGGAGGCCTTCGACGCGGTCGCCGGTGGCAGGGGAGTCGGCGAGGACCGTGTAGACCTCCCACTGCTCGCCACCGGGACCGGTCACCCAGACCTTGTCCTGGATGGCGTAGCAGCAGTCGACCTCGTCCTCGGTGCGGGTCTCGAGGTCCGCGTCGGCGAGCCGGCGGGCCGCGGCCCCGACCTCGTCGGTGCTCTCCACCTCGACGCCCAGGTGGTTGAGGGTGCCGGGCTCGCCGCTGCCCCCGATGAGAACCAGCTTCAGCGGGGGATCGGCGACCGCGAAGTTGGCGTAGCCGGGACGCCGCTTGGCGGGCTCGGTGCCGAGGAGCTTGCGGTAGAACGCGACGGCCTCGTCGACGTCGTCGACGTTGAGGGCGAGCTGGACGCGAGACATGGCTGGCCTCCGATAGATTGACAGGTATCGATGCGTCGCACTGTAGCAAGGCATCGACATACGTCAATACGTGAAACCGTCGTCGGGCGGCATGGGTCCGCGCCCGTGCGGCCATGCCGGCCGGTGCGCACTGAACCGAGGCGCGTCCGGCACCACCACCCAGGGAGCACCACCTCATGGCCAACCCCGCCGACATGGCCGCCATCGACGGCTGCTGCCACCCGATCCTCGAACCCGGCCTCTCCGACGACGACGCCGCCGTGCTCGCCCGCACCTTCGGCGCGCTCGCCGACCCGGTCCGCCTCCGGATCCTCAGCTGCATCGCGGCGCAGCCGAGCGGCGAGTGCTGCGGGTGCGACCTGACCACGCCCCTCGACCGGTCGCAACCCACGATCAGCCATCACCTCAAGGTGCTGACCGAGGCCGGGCTGGTCCGCGGCGAGAAGCGGGGCCGTTGGGTGTGGTACTCGATCGTGCCCGAGCGCGTGGAGTTGCTCCGCTCCCTCCTCGACGCCTCGTGCTGTCGCGCACCGGCCGGGCGGGAGTTTCGCAGGGTCGGGTCGGTCACCGATGGGACGCTAGGCTGCTCGTGAAGGAATTCACGAAGTTGGTCCGGTGCGTGCGGGCAGCGTCCCGGGCACCGGGGTGGCCAGGAGGATGGGCATGGGCGTACGGCCGCACATCGTGATCGTGGGGGCGGGGTTCGGCGGCCTGGCGGCGGCCCGCGAGCTTCGCCGTGCGCCGGTCGACGTGACCCTCGTCGACAAGCGCAACTTCACCACGTTCCAGCCGCTGCTGTACCAGGTGGCCACGTCGGGGCTGAACGCGGCCGACGTCGCCCACCCGATCAGGGCGCTGTTCCACGACCAGCGGAACCTGCACATCCGCCAGGGCGAGGTCACGGGGATCGACTGGGATCGCCGGGCGGTGGAGATCGACGGCCAGGAGCCGCTGGTCTTCGACCACGTGGTGGTCGCAGCGGGCGCGGTCGCCGCCTACTTCGGCGTGGCCGGCGCCGCCGAGCACGCCCTGCCGCTCTACACGCTCGAGGACTCGGTGGCGGTGCGGAACCACGTGCTCGAGCGGTTCGAGGCGGCGAACGCCGACCCGCGGTTGGTGGACCGCGGCGAGCTGACCTTCGTGGTGGTCGGTGGGGGTCCGACCGGGGTCGAGATGGCGGGCGCGCTCGCCGAGCTGTTCGCGGTCGTGCTCCGCCGTGACCATCCGGCGCTTCCGGTGGGGCGTGCCCGGGTGGTGCTCGTGGAGATGCGCGACGCCCTCCTGCTGCCCTTCCACCGGTCGTCGCAGCAACAGGCGCTCGACGCGCTCCGGGCCCGCCAGGTGGAGGTGCGGCTCGGCGAGGCAGTCGCCGAGGTCGCCGACGACCACGTGCGCTTCGCGTCCGGCGAGGTGCTGCCGGCCCGCACGGTGGTGTGGGCCGCCGGCGTGCGGGCGCACCCGCTCGCGCAGGCCCTGGGCCTGCCCACCACCCGGGGCGGACGCGTCGAGGTGGCGCCCGACCTGTCGGTCCGGGGGCTCCCCGGGGCGTGGGCGGTCGGTGACATCGCGGCGCCCCTCGACCGCCGCGGCGACGGCACGCTGCCGCAGCTGGCGCCGGTGGCCATGCAGTCGGGGGCGCACGTCGCGCGGCAGATCGTGCGGGCCCTCGAGGGCCGGCCCACGCAGGCGTTCCGGTTCGCCGATCGGGGCACCATGGCGACGATCGGCCGGCGGTCCGCAGTGGCCGAGCTGCCGGGCCGCATCCGGCTGCACGGCACGCTGGCATGGTTCGCCTGGCTGGGGCTGCACCTTCTGTACCTCGCCGGGCTCCGCAACCGGGCGTCGGTGCTGCTCAACTGGGCCTGGGCCTACCTGACGTGGGACAACGGCCCGCGCATCATCCTCCGGAGCGACGGCGGCCGCCGCCGCGAGGCGAGGGACCGACGGGATCGGGAGGTGCGCACCGGCCCCGCCACCTGACGCGTCCCCGCCGGGCGTACCACCGTCGTGGCCTAGCCTGGGATGCCGCAGGTCAGCCGGGTGGCCGTGAGGCCGGCCGGACGACACGGGCGTCGCATCGCCAGGGAGGCCGGGATGACCCGCGTGAGGGAGTGGTTGGGCCGCTTCTGGCGGCGATTCATCGTCGACCAGGATCGGAGCGTCGGCCGGGGTGTGGACGAGACGGATGCCGACCAGGAGGCTCGCGTCCGGCAGGTCCGACAGAGCGTGAACCGCCGGGGACCGTTCCACGGGTCCTTCTGAGCGGGATCCCACCAGGCACCAACCCCCGGGGGAATCTCGGCGGACGCCGAGCCCAGGCGGGCCGCCCGCCCGGCTTCACCGTCGCGGGCGCCTGTGGCTGGGTAAACCGACTCGCCTCCCGGTGCGAGTA
>JBKHJZ010000024.1:0-30246 GCA_046537875.1 Acidimicrobiia bacterium
GTGGTCGTGGAGGTGGTGGTGGTCGTGGCGGGCTCGGCCCGCGCCTTCGGCCGGTCGAGCGCCAGCGGCGCGTCCCGGGCGCTCTCCGGGGGGATGCCCAGGAGGCGGAGCGCATGCCGGCCGATCTCCGCGAAGGTGGGCGCAGCCACGTCCCCGCCGTAGGGCGAGGTCTTCGGCTCGTCGATCACCACGATGATCGACACCTTCGGGTCGTTCGCCGGCAGAAGGCCCGCGAAGGTGGCGACGTGGTGGTGCCGGCCGTCGGGCCACGTGTAGCCGCCGTCGGGGGCCGGCTTGCGGGCCGTCCCCGTCTTGCCGGCGGCCCGGTACCCGTCGATCGCCGCGGCGGTGCCGGTGCCGCTCCCGACGGCCTCGGCCAGCATCGCCCGGACCGCGGACGCCGTCGCCGGCGACACCACCCGCCGCCCCTCGGCCGGCTCGGCGGGGTGCCGCCGCCCCTCGGCGTCCACCGTCTCCTTCACCAAGGTGGGCGGCAGGTAGACGCCGTCGTTCGCGATCGAGTTGTAGGCGTAGAGCATCTGCATCGCGGTCACGGAGATCCCTTGGCCGATCGGGATCGAGCCGATCGACGTCCCGTACCAGCTGTCCGGGTCGAGCAGCTGACCCTCGGCCTCGTGCGGGAGGTCGAGCGCGGTACGACGACCGAACCCGAACCGGCGAAGGTACTCGTCCAGCCGGTCGTTCCCCAGATCCTGAGCGATCTTGATCGTCCCGATGTTCGACGACTTGGCGAGGATGTCGGTGACGGTGTAGCTCACCAGCGGGTGACTGTGGGAGTCGGTGTACACGTGGTCGGCCACCCGGAGCGAGTACGGCACCTGGATCCGAGTGTCCGCCTCGACGACGCCCGAGTCGAGCGCGGCCGCGACCGTGATCACCTTGTTCACCGAACCCGGCTCGAACATCGCGGTGACCGCCAGGTTGTTGCCCGTGTGGCGCACGCGGCCCGTCTCGGGCTCCCGCTCGAGGTTGGCGAGCGCCACGACCGCGCCCGTCTCGGGCTGGCTGACGATCACCGTGCCGGCGTTGGCGCGGGTGGCGCGGATCTGCTCACCCAGGATCCGCTCGACCTCGTACTGCAGGCCGCGGTCGAGCGTCAGCACGATGTCGTCCCCCGGCATCGCGGGATCGACCGTGCTGCGCCCGGCCGGGATGGTGCGGCCGGCGCGGTCGGTCTCGACGATCTCCTCCCCCGGCGTGCCGGTCAGCAGCCCGTCGTAGCGCAGCTCCAGCCCGGAGAGCCCCTCGTTGTCGACCCCCACCCGGCCCAGCAGCGAGCGGGCGAGGTCGCCGGCGGGGTTCAGGCGCTCCGGCTCGGGCTGGAGGAGGATCCCGGGGATCTCCAGGCGCTCCACCCGCCGGGCCACGTGGTCGTCGACGCGGCGGGCCAGGTAGACGAAGTTGCCGTCGGCCGACAGCTTCTCCCGCAGGTCGCGGCGGTCCATCGAGAGCACCGGCGCCAGGCGGCCGGCGACGCCAGCCGGATCGGCGATCAGGCTGGGATCGGCCGCCACCGTGGCCCGGGGAATCGAGATCGCGAGCTCACGCTCGTTGCGGTCGAAGATGGCCCCGCGGCTGGCGGCGAGCGGGCGGACGCCGAGGGTCTGGGAGTCGCCGTACTCCACGTAGCGCCCGCCCCCGAGGGCCTGCACGTACGTGAGCCGGGCAACGGCCGCGGCGAAGAGCAGCACGAGCACGCAGAGGAGCGCGATCGCGCGGCGCCGCGGATCCCCGGCCCGGCGCACCCGCCGGCCCCGTCCCCGCTGCGGCGTCCCGTGCCCACCGTGGCCGTGTCTCGACCGCCCTGGCGGGTGTTGCGTGGCCGACCGTGGACGGTGGGAGCGGGTCGCAGCGGAGCGGCGGGGCGTGCGTGTGCCGGCGCCGCCCCGGGTCACGCGGTCGGCTCCAGGTAGGGCTTGACGTCGGCCCAGCTGGTGTCGGGCGTCTCGTCCGACCCGCCCCCGCCGTCCTCGCTGCCGGCCGGGCCCGCCCCGGCCGCCGGCTCGTCGGGTGTGAGCCACCCGACGTCCTCGGGAGGCACCATCCCCAACCGGTCCCGCGCCTCCCGCATGATGCGCTCCGGTGACTCCAGCTCGGCGACGTCGACCCGCAGGGACTCGTAGCGCGCCTGCTCCGCGGCCACCTTCTGGTCGAGGGCGTCGATCTCGATCTGGCTCTCGATCAGCAGCGTGTGGGTGACGGCGACTGCGAACAGGGCGACGAAGAGCAACACGGTGAGCACCATGCCGGTGGTCGGGCTCAGCCGGACACCGCGGCGGGCCCGGCGATCGGGCGGCACGAGCTGCAGGTGCCGGCGCCGGCCACCCCCGAGGCGATCGGGCCGGACAGGGGTCGGTCGCAGCACGCGGGCAGTAGCCATCACGCCACCTCCTGAAGGGGGAGCTTCTCGACGGCGCGGAGGCGGGCCGCCTCGGCGCGCGGGTTCGCGGCGATCTCGGCGTCCGACGGGCGCCAGGCGCCCCGCCGGAGCAGGCGGACGGTGGGGCGCACGTCGGGCGGGACGGGAAGGTGGGCCGGCCCGGTCCAGCCGCCGGTGGCGGCGTGGCGGAAGCGCTCCTTGACGATGCGGTCCTCGCCGGAGTGGTAGGCGAGGGCGACGCACCTGCCACCGGGGACCAGCAGGTCGAGCGCGTCGTCGATGGCCCCGGGGAGCACGGCGAGCTCGTCGTTGACGGCGATCCTGATCGCCTGGAAGGTGCGGCGGGCCGGGTGGCCACCCCGCCGGCGGGCCGGCGCCGGGATCGCATCGCGCACGACCTCGGCCAGCTCGGTGGTGGTGTGCACCGGCCGGGCGGACACGATGGCTCGCGCGATGCGGCGGGCGTAGCGCTCGTCGCCGAGCGTCCGGAGGATCCGCTCGAGCTCCTCGGCGGTGGTCTCGTTGACCAGGTCGGCGGCGCTGAACGGGGCGTCCGGGTCCATCCGCATGTCGAGCGTTGCGGTGGCTCGGTAGCTGAACCCCCGCTCGGGCCGGTCGAGCTGCGCCGAGCTGACCCCGAGGTCGAACAGGGCCCCGCTGGCCGCCCGGTGGCCGACCTCGGCGAGCACGACCACGAGACGGTCGAAGCGCGTGCGGCGGAGCACCGCCCGCTCGCCGAAGCGGGCGAGCCGGGCGCCGGCCGCCTCCAGCGCGTGGGGATCCTGGTCCAGGCCGACGAGCGAGAGGTGGGGGTGGGCGTCGAGCAGCGCCTCCGCGTGGCCGCCACCGCCGACCGTCGCGTCGACCACCACCCCCGGCGGCACCGGCGCGAACAGCTCGACGACGCGCTCGACCATCACCGGCACGTGTGCGAAGGGGCGGCCGGTCACAGCTTGAGGTCCCTCGCGGCCTGGCGGAGCGCCTCGGACGGCCCGCCCGGGATCGCCTCCTGGCGCTGGTCCCATCGGTCCCGCGCCCACACGGCGACCCGCTCCCGGGCGCCGGCGACCATGACCGGCCCCTCGATGCCGGCGAACGCCAGCAGGTTCCGGTGCACCACGATCCGCCCCTGGCCATCCGGCTGGACGAAGTAGGTGGCCGCCATGAAGGCGTCGAAGAGCTCCTGGGAGACGATGCCGAGCCCGACGCCGTCCGACCAGGTGCTCAGCACGCTGTCGAACGTGTCGTCCGGCCAGAGGCCCAGGAAGCCGTCGAGCGGTCCGAGGTAGGCGCCGACGGCGAGGCGGGTGCGGTAGGGGGCCGGGAGGACCAGCCGGTTCTTGTCGTCGACCGAGTGCTCGTAGGACCCGACGAAGACCCGGGGGCCGGGCGGGCGCGCGCCGTCCACGACCGGGCCGGCGCCCGGTCCGCCGGCGCCCGGCTGGGCGTCCCCGGATGCCCCACTTGCCTCCACTTCGTGGGAAAGTACCCCACACACCCCCTCGTCACAAGGGATGGGCCTGGTCAGGGCCTCCCGCCGGGGCCCTGCCGGGGGCCCGCCCGGGTGCGTCACATCAGGGCTCCCCGGGGTCCGGGCTCCGCCAGCGCCCGCCCGGGGACACCGGCCCCGTGGCCCGGTCCACCCCCGCGGAACCCGAGGTCATGGGTCCCGCCGGCCCATGCCCGAGGACACTGGTTCGAGATCCGGAACCCATTGCCTCGCGCCCGACACGCCGGAGCCGGGCGCCTCCGGAACCAGCGCCCGCCGGCCCCGGGGGGCAGGGCTCGGCCCGGCCGCGGCCGGGCCGAGCCCCCGGGTCCTCCGCTCAGGCGGGGAGCTGGTCCAGCAGGGCCGTCACCAGGTCGCCCGGCGCCAGCCCCGTCCCTTCGGCCGCCCCGACCAGGGCGCGCCGGCCGTCGCCGTCGAGCCGCAGCAGCTCGGCGAGCAGGCCGGGTTCCCACCGCCGGTAGGCGGCGCACTGGAAGCGTGCCCCGGCCCGGGTGCGGCGCTGGCTGATGCCCACCACCTTCCGTGCGTCACCCAGGCTGACCTCGCCGGCAGCGAGCGCCGCGAAGCACACCAGCCGCCCGAGCGGGCCGCAGACGAAGGCCCCCTCGTGCACCTCGGTCGGGGCCACGCCGACCGAGGTCAGCGCCCGGCGCCAGGCACCGCCCAGCCACAGGGCGGCCCGCCCGACGTCGTCGTCCCACAACGGGTCCCCCGCGGGGAGGACCACGTCGACCCACGCCATCTCGCCCGGGGTCACGAGGACCACTCCCCCGCCGGAGCGCCGCCGCACGAGCTCGATGCCGTGCCGCGCCGCCGCCGCCCGGTCGACCAGGTCGTCCCGCTGCGCCGAGCCGAGCACCAACGCCGGTCGGGTGGCCTCGAGCACCCAGACCTCCCGGGTCACCGGCTCGGGCAGCGGCCTCGCGTGCAGGTCGCCGGCCGGTCCCGCCAGGTGGCGAACCGACCAGCCGTGCGGGCTCACGCTGCGTCGAGGAGGTACGGCGCCCAGCTCTCGGGCACGACACCGAGCGCGAACGTCAGCCAGCTGGCCCCCCGGGGCTCGGCCGGCGGCCGCGCCAACCGCATCCGCGTCTCGTGGAGGAGGCGGTCGCGCTTGCGCACGTTGCACGGGCGGCAGGCCGCCACGACGTTGTCCCAGGTGTGGCCGCCGCCCCGGCTGCGGGGCACCACATGGTCGATGCTCTCGGCCGGCCCGCCGCAGTACTGGCACCGGTGACCGTCACGCGCGAACACCGTCCGGCGGTTCAACGGCGTCGACCATCGGTACGGCACCCGGGCGAGCCGGCGGAGGCGCACGACCGACGGCACCGGGACCGCCAGGCGCTCCGACCGCATGACGGCCTCGCTCGCATGCACCATCTCTGCGGTGTCGCCGAGCACGAGCACCACCGCCCTGCGGTCGCTCACGACGCACAGGGGCTGGTAGGTGACGTTCAGCACCAGCGCCCGGCTCATCGACCGGCCACGGTAGTTGTGCCGGCACCCCCAGCGGCGGCCATTCGTCCGGGCTCATCCACCGAGCGGCCGGCGCCACCGGCGCGCGCTCCGGCACCAGCGCAGGTACGTGAGGAGATCGCCGGGGGGCGGCTGGCGATCGCCCCGGCCGCCGTACGCGGTCTCCAGCCTGAACCGCAGGTAGCCCGCCGCCGGCACCGGGACGAACGGCGGCCGGCGCCACCACCCGGGGCGAGCGAGAGCCACGGCCTGCCGCATCGCCGTCACCCACAGCGACGGGTGCGCGGCGACCGCAGCCGCCGCCGCAGCGAGCCATCGCACCGGCACCGGGTGGCCCGTGTCGTCCCCTCCGGCAGCGGGGTCGTCCCGCCTCGCGCGCACCGCTCCGAGGCTAGAACCAGGACACGAGTGGTCCGAGCGTTCACCGCTCCCGGAGTCCGGGATCTGCCGGCCGGCCACCGGCTCACCAGCGGGTCTCGCGGACACCGCGGCGCCGGCTCCGCGGGGGATCGCGATGGCCGATGCCGTGCCAGCCCACGGCCGCCGCACCGACCAGCGGGCCGTCCTCGCCGAGCCCGGCCGGCACGATGCCGGCGCCCCGCGCGTACGAGAGGCGGGCCCGGGCGGCGAGCTCCTCCCGGGCGGCGGTGAAGAAGGGATCGCCGTAGCCGAGCGCCACCGAGCCGGCCACCGCGGCGAGCCGCAGGTCGAGCAGGGCGACCACCGATGCGATCGCCCGGCCGACGTGCATGCCCGCCCGCCGGCGCACGTCGTCCGGGGCGTCGGCCGGGTGCCCTCCGGTCGCGGCCCGGATCGCCGACCCGGACGCCACCGCCTCCAGGCACCCCCGGGCGCCGCAGCCGCAGCGCGGACCGTCGGGCTCCACGATGACGTGGCCGATGTGGCCTGCGTTGCCCGAGGCGCCGTCGAGCAGGCGGCCGTCGACCACGATGCCGCCGCCGACCCCCGTGGACACGACCATGGCGATGTAGTCGGTCTCGCCCCGGGCCGCACCGACCCACCCCTCGCCCCGGGCGAGGGCCTTCGCGTCGTTGTCCACGTGGACCGGCAGCCCGGTCAGCTGGGCCAGCCGCGCCCGGAGGGGGAAGCCACGCCACGCCGGGATGTTGAGCGGCGACACCGTCTCGCCGTCCGGGGACATCGGGCCCCCGCACCCGACGCCGCACACGACCTCGTCCCCCCGCCGCACCCGCCCGACGAGCTCGGCGAGCGACCGCCAGAGGCGCTCGGCATCGCCCGCCGCCCCCGTCCCCGCCGGCGTGGCCACCGTCGCCCGGTCGAGGAGCTCGCCCCCGGTCGAGACCCGCCCGGCGGCCAGCTTGGTCCCCCCGATGTCGACCGCCAGGGCAGTCCCGGCTGCGAGCTGCGCGTCCACGGGGCCCGCACGCTACCAGCGCGGCCGCACCGGCCCCCCGAGCGCAGCGACCGCTGATCGCGGCGTAACCTGAACCAGCCCAGGTCGACCGGAGGGAGCGCGACGCGCCGTGGCCACCAGCCAGACATCTGCCGTCCGGGGGATGACGTTCCCGGAGTGCTACGGCAGCATCGTCGACAACATCGAGCACGTCATCCAGGGCAAGCGGGACGTGATCGAGCTGGTGCTCCTCTGCCTGATCTCCGGCGGCCACCTGCTGCTCGAGGACGTGCCGGGGGTCGGGAAGACCAGCCTGGCCAAGTCGCTCGCCACGTCCATCGAGTGCAGCTTCGGCCGGGTCCAGTTCACCCCCGACCTGCTCCCGTCCGACGTGGTCGGGCTGTCGGTGTGGAACCGGACCGACGGCAGCTTCGAGTTCCGTCGGGGCCCGGTGTTCAACAACATCGTCCTCGCCGACGAGATCAACCGGGCGTCCCCCAAGACCCAGGCGGCGCTGCTCGAGTCCATGGCCGAGGGACAGGTGACGGTGGACGGGGTGACCTACGCGCTCGGGAACCCCTTCATGGTGCTGGCGACGCAGAACCCCATCGAACACGAGGGCACGTACCCCCTGCCCGAGTCGCAGCTCGACCGCTTCCTCATGCGGGTCTCGGTGGGCTACCCCACGCCCCAGGCCGAGCTGCAGATGCTCGACGCCCACGGCGATCACGACGCCTACCGCGACATCGGTGCGGTGGTGAGCAGCGAGCACATCCTGGGGATGGCCACCGCCGCCCGCGCGGTCCACCTCGCCCCCGCGCTGAAGGCCTACCTGGTCGATCTGGCTCAGGCGACCAGGCGCACCACCCACCTCGCGCTCGGGGTCTCGCCCCGGGCCACCCTCGCGCTCCAGCGGGTCGCCCGCGCCCGGGCCGCCTCGCGGGGTCGCGGCTACGTCATCCCCGACGACGTCAAGGCGCTCGCCGAGTCGGTGCTCGCGCACCGCCTGCTCGTCACGCCGGAGGCGCAGCTCCAGGGCATCACCCCGGCGGACGCCCTCGGCGAGGCGATCCGGTCGGTGCCGGTCCCCGGGGGGTACTGAGGGTCGCATGTTGACGCGCCAGGGGTGGCTCGTCGCCGGAGGCGGAGTCGTCGGCCTGCTCCTCGCCCGGCTGCTCGGACTGACCGAGGTGTACGTCTTCTCGGCCGTGGCCCTGGGCCTCGTCGTCCTCGCCACCGTGCACGTCCGCCTCACCCGGCTCGACCTCGAGGTCGAGCGGCGCCTCCACCCGCCCCGCGTGCACGTGGGGCAGGGCAGCCGGGTCGACGTGCGGGTCCGGAACCTGCGGTCGGCCGGTACCCCCGTCCTGCGCCTGCACGACCCGGTGTCCGGCACGGAGGGCGCCGAGCTGCTGGTGCCTCCACTCGAGCGCGGGGCCGGCACCCTCGCCACGTACCGGCTGCCCACCGACCGCCGGGGGATCCTGCGGATCGGCCCCCTACGGGTGACGGTGACCGACCCGTTCGGCCTCGCCACGGTCAGCGTGGTCGCCGCCCCCGAGGTCGAGCTGACCGTGCTCCCCGGGGTGGACGACATCCGGCCGGCCCCGCTGACGACCGGCCACGACCCGACGGCGGGGACGCTCCGCCCCCACGCGCTGGGGCGCGTCGGCGAGGACTTCTACGCGCTGCGGCAGTACGTGGTCGGCGACGACCTGCGCCGGATCCACTGGCCCTCGACGGCACGCCACGATGAGCTGCTCGTGCGACAGCAGGAGCAGCCCTGGCAGGGCCGGACCACGGTGCTGCTCGACGTGCGGCGAGCCGCCCACGACGGGGCCTCGATCGAGGCCGCCGTCTCGGCGGCCGCCAGCGTGGTCACCGCCAACAGCGCCCGGCACGACCTCGTGCGCCTGGTGACCACCGACGGGACCGACACGGGCTTCGGAAGCGGCGCGTCGCACGTCGATGCCCTGCTCGAGCACCTGGCGGTCATCGACCGGTCGGGCAGCGCCAGCCTGCGCTCCATGCTGGACCTGCTCCGGCGCAGCGGCGGCGGCGGCGTGCTCGTCGCCGTGCTCGGCGGGGCGACGCCCGAGGAGGTCGCGGCGGTCAAACGGCTGCGGCGCACGTTCGGCTGGGCGACGGTGGTCCAGGTGGCGAGCGCGATGCAACCAGCCACACGATTCGGCCCGGCCAACGCCGACGTGGTGCACGTCGGCCCCGGGTCCCCGTTCGCCGCCGGATGGGAGCGGGCGGTGGCATCGGCCGCACATCACCGGGTCGCGGCCGGAGGGGCGACGCGATGAGGTCACGCGACCGCTTCGCGCCGGTGGCCGAGGTGGCGCTGGCGGCGGTCAGCGCCGCCGCCGTGATCGCGATGCACCGGCTTTTCGAGGACGGTTCCTACCGGGGCCCGCTCCTCCTCCAGGTGATCGCGGCCCACGGCCTGGTCACCGCCGTCCGCCGGAGCGGCCGCCCCCTGCGGGTGGCCGCGGGGCTCAGCGTCCTGGGAGCCACCCTCACCACCACCTGGCTGCACTATCGGGACACGACCTCGTGGCTCGTGCCCACCCCCGCCACCGCGTCGGCGGCGGTCGACGACCTGGCGGCGGCGTCGCGCACCTTCGGCGACGTCAGCGCCCCGGCGCCGGTGGACGTCGGCTTCCTCGTGGTCACCGGCCTGGCGCTGTGGGTCATCGCCCTCCTGGCCGACTGGGCCGCGTTCCGGGCCCGCCTCGCGTTCGAGGCCCTGCTGCCCTCGGCCCTCCTGTTCCTCGTCTCCGCCATCCTCGGCGAATCACGCGACTTCCTCCCGGTCACGGCGATCTACGCAGGCGCCGGCCTCGGCTTCGTCCTGATGTACCGCACGTGGGCCCAGGAGCGCAGCGCCGCCTGGACGGGACACCACCGGGCACACGGGCGGTGGTCGCTGCTCGTGACGGGCGGCGTCCTCGCCTGCGCCGCGCTCGTCGCGGGCCTTGCGATCGTCGCGAACCTGCCGGGGGTCGACGCCCCACCGGTCTGGGCCGTGCGCGACATCGGCGACAGCGAGCCCACGCGCGTGGTGGTCAGCCCGATGGTCGAGATGCAGACCCGCCTGGTCGACCAGCCCGACGTCGAGGTGTTCACCGTGCGGAGCGACCGTCCGGCCAACTGGCGGCTCACCGCGCTGGACGAGTTCGACGGCGAGATCTGGCGCTCCTCGTACGGCACCGACAACGCCGATGGCTCCCTCGAGCGGTCGACCGAGCCGGTACCCGGGGCCCGGAGGGTCACGCAACAGTTCACGATCGAGGCACTCGGTTCGGTCTGGTTGCCCGCCGCCTACGAGCCGGTCGCAGTGGAGACGGAGGACGGTCGGCGCGTCGAGCACGACCCGGAGTCGTCCACGCTCATCGTCGACCGCGACGTGTCATCGTCGGATGGCTTCACGTACGAGGTGACCTCCGAGCTGCCGGCCTGGGACGGGGCGGACGAGCTTCGCCGTGCCCCCGAAGAGGTGCCGGACGCGATCCGAGACCGCTACCTCGAGCTGCCCGACCTCGACCCCGCGGTGCACGACCTCGCGACCCAGCTCACCGAGGGGCAGCCCACCGCTTACGACCGGGCGTTCGCCATCCAGCAGCACCTGCGTACCTACACCTACGACCTCGGCGTGGGGCGTGGCCACAGCACGGACGCCCTCACCAGCTTCCTGTTCGAGACCCAGCGCGGCTACTGCGAGCAGTTCGCGGGCGCCTTCGCGGCGCTCGCGCGGTCGGCGGGCCTGCCGTCACGGGTGGCCGTCGGCTTCACCAAGGGGATCCAGGATCCCAACGATCCGACCCTGTTCCGCGTGCGCGGGAAGCACGCGCACGCGTGGCCGGAGGTCTGGATCGGCGGCCAGTGGGTCGCCTTCGAACCCACCCCGGAACGCGGGCCGCCCGGCGCCGAGCAGTGGCTCCACATCCCCGAGCAGCAGGTCGCCGCCGGCGGCGACGGCACGACGGCCACCACGGCGCCCGCGGAGGTCCGGGCCGGCGAAGGCACGGGAGAGGCCGGCGACACCGTGGCGGGTGCGCAGCCGCTGCCGTCCGAGGAAGGCCGCCAGGCTCTCGACGGCGTGGACGGGAACGACACCGCGACCGACCGCGGCCCGCCCAGGCCGGTGGTGGACACCGTCCGCACGGGCGCCGCGGCCGCCGCCGCCTACGTCCTTCTCGTCCCCGTCCTGCTGGGCATCCACCGGTGGTACCGATGGCGGCGCCACGGGCTCCGACGACGCCCGCCGCGCCCGAGCGATCACGACGGCGCGACCCACCGCCGGACCACGGTCCCCCCGGACGGCGTGCGGCTGCTGTGGTCGACCACCGTCGATCGGGCGATCGCAGCCGGGCTGCCGCTGTCACCATCCCTGACGGTCAGGGAGACCGCGCACCGGATCGCTGCCGCGCGCCCCGGCGCCGCGGCCGCCGCCGACCGGCTGGCCGAAACGGTCGAGCGCCTCACCTACGCGGAGCGCCTCCCCTCGGAGGAGGAGCTCGCCGCTGCCCAGCGCGCCGCCGACGACGTGATCGCCGAGATCCGGCGCCACCAGCCGTGGGCCGAGCGCTTGCGCTGGTCCCTCGATGTGCGGCTGCTCTGGCAGCGCCCCCGCGGGCGACCGACCCGACTCTCGACGCGGCAGCGCGCCGTGGTGGCAGCGTCCGACCGGTTGCCGTGGGCCTAGTGTTCTGTCACTTGGTGTCGTCGCCGTTCGACTCGTCGTCACGCGAGAAACGATCTCGCACGCGACGGCCGGCGCCGCCGAGCGCCTCGCGCAGGCCGTTCGCCCGCACGGCGCTCGCCAGATGATCGAGACCGGCCTTGCCCAGCTTGCGGAGGTTCCGCTCGAACACCAGGGCGCAGCCGAGCATCACGAGGAAGCCGGCGAACGAGAGCCAGAACGAGGTCGACAGGGCAGCCACCAGGAACACCGCGCCGGCGAGGAACCCGACGACCGACCACTTCATGCGCCGGACCGTGTGGCGGTACAGCGTGGTCTCGCTGACCTCGCGCGCGAACGAGGGGTCGTCCTCGTAGAACCGCTGCGCGATCTGCTGGAGGATGCGTTCCTCGTCCTCGGAGAGCGGCACTGGAACCCCTTCGTACCGGCTGACCGAACCGGTGCCTGCAAGTGTCTCATAGCGTTCCCGAAGCGACAACGCACGAAACACCTGGAACACCCGGAATGCCGGCCCGGCCGCGTCCGTCAGGTCGGGGCGCCGTGCGGCGCTGAGCCCGTCGCACTCGTGCACCTCCGCCCGGACGCTCCCGCCGGCCCGGTCCGGCACGCCCCGTCGGTCGGCGCTCACCTCCGGGAGACGATCGCCCGCCGCGGGTGCTCGCCCTCGACGAGGTAGCGGAAGCGGCGGAGCGGGTGCGTGGCGCTGGTCGCCCCCCAGCGCTCGGCGAGCCAGGCCCCCAGGGGCTCACGCACCCACGGCTGGCACCCGGCCAGCCGCGCGTCGCACTCGTCCGGCGCGACGAACGCCGCGTCGACCACGATGCCGTCCGGGTCGCAGATCCGCAGATCGCCGGTGAACTCGACCGCGAGGTGCGCCTCGACCCGTAGGCGCCAGCCGAGGCCGGGCGCCTCGACCTCGACCTCGTAGACCGGGCCGTTCCAGTGCCGCACCCGCACCCCGGTCTCCTCCTCGACCTCGCGCGTCAGGCCGGAGACCACGGTCTCGTCGTCGTCGATGACACCCCCCGGTGGGCTCCAGTCGCGCGCGCCGTCCCGCCGCAGGTTCTCCACCAGGAGCACACCCCGCTCGCCGACGACCAGACCGCCTCCCACCAGCCACTCGCGCACGCCGCCAGTGTGGCACCGGGCGGGCTGCGCCGGGTGGGCTGCCGGCACGCCGGCGCCGGTTCCGGGCGATCGCGGGCCCTCAGGAACTGCGCGGATGGGAACGTCCGCGTGGCTCGAGGTGGTCAGTGCTGCCGGGCGCCTCGCTGTACAGCCGTGGCTCACGCAGCAGATCCCGTACGGTTCACGCGTCGACGTCCATCCCTCTTCGCTCGGGCCCTCAGTAGCATGGGGGCGGTGCCAGCTCCCGCCGCACCGCAACCCGACGACTACTCCCCCACCGCGCTCCCGTCGACGGCGGCCCGTGTCCTGGCGTTCGCGTCGATCATCCTGGGGGGTCTGGCGGGAGCGCTCATCGGTTGGGCTCTCGTCGACCTCCAGTGCGACGGCGACTGCACGCTGCTCACGGGGTTCGCGATCCTCGGCGGTGCGCTGGCCGGCGCCACGGGTGTGGCAGTGGTGGCGACGCTGGCGCTCAGGGCCATGGGTGAGTGGCGCATGGCGGGCGACCGCGATCGGGATCGGTCGGCCGCCGTCAGGCGGGGACGCCCGTGACGTCCGGGACCACGACGGTCACGGAGCGGTTGGCCCGGCAGCGTGTGCGGAACGAGCGTGCGGCGACGGTCCGCCCGGGCCTCACGCCAGGCGCAGCCGCCGGAACGCCTCGGCGTGGCGAACCCCGGCCTCAGAACCGGACGCCGCCGTGCGCGAACGGATGACCTCGCCGACCAGCGCCGGATCCTCGCCCACGCGGCTCTCGTGGCACTGGACCGCGGCGACCTTCTTGTCGACCACCTGGGAGATGTCCACCCACACGTCGGCCTGGAGGGTGCCGGACAGCAGGAGCGCACCGACCTGGTGGGCGGCCCCGGCGGCGGGGAAGTAGAGCGGGCTGCCGGCGGCCGGCGCGACCGCGTCGACCACGGCCCATCCGACCTCCCGGTGGTCGCGATGGTTCACGTAGCTGTCGCCGAAGAAGACCGCCGTGGGGTCCGGGCAGATGACCACCTCGGGGCGGTGGGTCCGCACCAGCTCGACGAGTCGCTCCCGCAGGCCGAGGTCGTTGGTGGCCTCGCCGTCGGGCACGCCCAGCAGGTCGACCCCGGCCAGGCCGAGCACCTCGGCCGCAGAGCGCACCTCCTGCGACCGCCGGGCGGTGAGGTCCGCCGGGTCCGTGGCCGGGTCGGGCGAGCCCTTGTCACCGGCGTTGACCACGACCAGGCGCACATCGGCGCCGTTCGCCGCCCAGCGCGCCAGGGTGCCCCCACACGACATCTCCGGGTCGTCCGGGTGGGCGTACACCGCCAGGGCCCGCCGTGGTGCCTCGGTGAGCAGGCCTGCGTTCACGGCGCGCGCCGGATCGCGTCGATGGCGCAGTCGACCGCCCTGTCGTCGATGTCGGCGTGCGTCATCAGGCGCACGACGCCCGGGGCCAGGGTGACCGCACCGATCCCGTCGGCGGCCAGCGCCGCCAGGAGCTTGGCGGGTTCGGCGTGGCGGAACAGGACGACGTTCGTGTGAACATCCGCCGGGTCGCAGCCGGCGTCGGGCCAGCGCTGCGCGACCGCGTCCGCCAGCCGGCGGGCCCGCTGGTGGTCGTCCGCGAGCCGTTCCACCATTGTGTCGAGCGCCACCAGGCCGGCCGCCGCGAGGATGCCCGCCTGGCGCATGCCGCCGCCCAGTCGCTTGCGCTCGTGGCGCGCCCGGTCGATCACCTCCGCGGGCCCGGCCAGGAGCGACCCCACCGGTGCGGCGAGCCCCTTCGACAGGCAGCAGGTGACCGTGGTCGACGACCCGGCCCGCCGGTCGACCGTGGTCCCGGTGGCCACGGCGGCGTTGAACAGCCGGGCGCCGTCGAGGTGCACCGGCACGCCCGGCGCCGCCACCGCGTCGAGCCCGTCGAGCGGCCAGGGGCGGCCTCCGGACGCGAGATGGGTGTCCTCGACGCACACCGCCCCGGGTGCGGGCCATCGGTGCTCCGCCGCGTCGACCAGGTGTGCGATCTCGTCCGGGTCGAGCACCCCGCCCGGATCGTCGACCAGGTGCAGCTGAGCCACCTGGTTCAGACCGAAGGCGCCGCCCTCGTGGGTCACCACGTGCTGCCGACGCCCTGCGATCACCAGGCTCGCCGGCGGAGCCAGCACCCGGAGGGCGACCTGGTTGGCCATCGTGCCCGAGGGCAGGAGCAGCGCCGCCTCCTTGCCGGTGCGCTCGGCGAACGCCTCCTGGAGGCGGTTGACGGTGGGATCGTCGCCGAAGCCGTCGTCGCCCACCTCGGCATCGGCCATCGCACGACGCATGGCGGGGGTCGGCCGGGTGACGGTGTCGCTGCGCAGGTCGATCGCGAGGGCGGAGGCCATCGGCTGCACGGTACCGTCGCCCGCCGTGACCTCGTGGTCCCATCCCGGGAGCCCTCCGCCCGCTCCCGGCGATCTCGTCGACCTGGCGGCCGCCGTGGCCCGGCGGGCGGCCGAGCTGCTCCTCGGGGGGCTGCCCCGCGCGCGGGCCACGGCCGAGACCAAGTCGACGCGCACCGACATGGTGAGCGAGCTGGACCGGGCGTCCGAGGAGCTCGTCGTGTCGTCGCTGCTCGCCGAGCGCCCGGCCGACGGGATCCTCGGCGAAGAGGGGTCGGCCGTGGAGGGGACGAGCGGTGTGCGCTGGGTGATCGACCCGCTGGACGGCACGACCAACTACCTCTACGGCCTCGCGGGGTGGGCCGTGTCGATCGCGGCCGAGGATGGCGACGGCGTGGTGGCGGGTGTGGTGTGCGACCCGGTCCACGGCGAGCTGTTCAGCGCGACCCGCGGGGGCGGCGCCCGCCTCGACGGCCGTCCGATCACCTGCTCGTCGGCCGCCGACCTGTCGACCGCGCTCCTCGCGACAGGCTTCGGCTACGAACGCACCCGACGGCGGGCCCAGGCCGAGGTGCTCGTCGGGGTGCTCCCCCGCATCCGCGACATCCGCCGGTTCGGCTCGGCCGCGGTCGACCTGTGCTCGGTCGCGTGTGGCCGGGTCGACGGGTACTTCGAGCGGGGCCTCGAGTGGTGGGACCTCGCAGCGGGATCGTTGATCGCCGCCGAGGCCGGCGCGGTCGTCACCGGTCTCCCCGACGGTGCGTCGCCCGCCGGATCCGTCGTCGCGGCCGCCCCCGGGATCGTGACGCCGCTCCGTGAGCTTCTCGGCTCGGTCGGTGCCGACAACGTCCCCTGAGCCCCGCCACGCGCCGCATCGTCACCCGACTGCAACCGGAGCGCCGCCCGGGTCGTCACGCTGCGGGGGCATCCTGTCGCGAATGTCCGCCGCACCCACAGGGTCGTCAGCACGACCCCCCGCCGCCGGGAGCGACGCAC
Source organism: Acidimicrobiia bacterium (assembly GCA_046537875.1). GTDB lineage: Bacteria > Actinomycetota > Acidimicrobiia > Acidimicrobiales > VFJN01 > JBKHJZ01. Next base: position 15,949 of record JBKHJZ010000024.1, read on the forward strand.
CAGCCGAGGCCGCAGGGTTTCCGGCCGGCACGCCGATCGCCGTCACGACCGAGGGAACCACCGTCGTGATCGCCGTCGAGCACCGCCTCGACCGGTTGGCCGGCGATGCGCTACTCGACGCCGCGTCGGCGGCGGTCGCCACCGGGCCCAGCCGCCTCGACATCGACCTCCGAAGGCTCGAGTCGTTCACCGACGAGGGGGCCCGCTCGCTGGTGTCGTGTCGCACCCTGGGCTCGCGCCTCGCCGAGGGCCTCCACTACCGCACCGGGCGCGGGCCCGGGCGAGACGCGCTGCTGGCCGCGTACGCCGACGCCGGCGACCTTCCCGACGGCGTGTGACGGTCGGGCTCGTCCCGGGCCCTCGCGATGAGGCACCATCGTGCCCGTGGGCACACGCATCCTGTCGGTCGAGGACGACGAGCGGATCCGCACGGCGGTCAAGCTCGCGCTGGAGGACGAGGGCTGGTCGGTCGAGGAAGCCGACACCGGCGAGCAGGCCCTCACCGCCTTCCAGCGCCAACCCAGCGACGTCGTTCTGATCGACATCATGCTCCCGGGCATCGACGGCTTCGAGGTCTGCCGCTCGATCCGCCGCACCTCCGACGTGCCGATCATCATGGTGACCGCCCGAGCCGACACCCACGACGTGGTCGCCGGTCTCGAGGCGGGTGCCGACGACTACCTCACCAAGCCGTTCGCACCCAAGGAGCTGTCCGCGCGAATCCGCGCGCTCCTGCGCCGGGCGCGCAGCAGCGACTCGGGCAGCACGCACCTGCGCTTCGGCGACCTCGAGATCATCCCCGACGAGGGCGTCGTCCGGCGCGCCGGCCACGAGATCCATCTCACGAAGACCGAGTTCCGCCTGCTCGTCGAGTTGGCCTCGAGCCCTGGCCGGGTCTTCAGCCGCGAGGTCCTGCTCGAACGCGTCTGGGGCTACGGCTACTTCGGCGACGGCCGCCTCGTCGACGTGCACGTCCGGCGGCTCCGCACCAAGGTCGAGGCCGACCCGGCCAACCCGCGCCACGTCGTGACGGTCCGGGGTCTCGGCTACAAGCTCCAGACCTGAGGGGCAGGTCCCCCTCCACCACACCATGAGGCGCCGCCTTGCCCACCTCCCCCGCCTCGGGCTCCGAACCCGCATCACGGTCGCGTTCGCGATCGGTGCGTTGCTGATGTCGGTGTCCCTGTCGGTGGCGACGCTGGCCCTCACCCGCCGGAACCTCCTCGACCAGCGGGAGTCGAGCGCGACCGCCCAGACCTTCACCAACGCGGAGACGGTGCGCAGGCAGGTGAGCCCGGGGGCCGATGCGACCCCGATCCGCGTCCTCACCGACCTGCAGACCCCGTCCGGCTCCAATCCGCTGCTGTGGCTGAGCGGCAACTGGTACGCGGTGACGCCCGAGTTCGGCGAGGGCGCGCTGCCGGACGAGCTGGCCGACATGGTCCGCGACGGCCAACCCGCCCGGATGCGCTTCGCCGGCTCCGAGAACACCCAACTCGCCGTCGGCGTACCCCTCGGCGCGCAGCCGGAGGGTGCGTACTTCGAGATCGTGTCGCTGGACGAGCTCGAGAGCACGCTCGAGTCGTTGTCCATCTCGCTGGTCGCCGCGTCGATCGTCACCACGCTCGCCGGCGCCGGCCTGGGGTGGTGGGCGGCGCGCCGGGTCCTACGCCCGCTGGCCGGCATCGGCAGGGCCGCGGGTGCCATCTCCGCCGGGCGGCTCGACACGCGCGTCGACGCCAGCGACGACCCCGACCTCGCCCAGCTCGCCAACTCGTTCAACGAGATGGCCTCCTCGCTCGAGGAGCGCATCCACCGCGACGCGAGGTTCGCGTCCAACGTGAGCCACGAGCTGCGATCGCCGCTCATGACGCTGTCCGCGTCGATCGAGGTGCTCGAGAACCAGCGCGACGAGATGCCCGAGCGAGCGCGCTCGGCGCTCGACCTGATGATCGCCGACATCGACCGGTTCCGTCAGCTCGTCGAGGACCTGCTCGAGATCTCCCGGTTCGACGCCGGGGTGATGTACCTCGACCTCGAGGAGGTGCGCCTCGCCGAGCTGGTGATGCAGGCCGTCACCAGCTCCACCGACGCCGACGTGCAGGTCGACATCGACGCCGACCTGGCCGGCGTGGTGGTCCAGGCCGACAAGCGACGTCTGGTCCGCGTCATCGCCAACCTGCTCGACAACGCAGCCAAGTACGCCCAGGGTGCCTCGCGCGTGGAGCTGCGCAAGCGCGACCACGCCGTGCTCATCGCCGTCGAGGACGACGGCACGGGTGTGCCACCCGAGGACCGGGAGACCATCTTCCACCGCTTCAACCGTGGCTCGCTCGCGAACCGCCGCCTGGGCATCGACGGCGTGGGCCTCGGCCTCGCGCTCGTCGGCGAGCACATCCGCCTCCACGGCGGCGCGGTGTGGGTGGAGGACCGGCCCGACGGGCGCGAGGGCGCCCGGTTCGTCATCGAGCTCCCGGTGGCGTCGTGAGTCGCCGTCGTCGCGCCGCCGCCCTCCTTGCCGGCCTGGCGCTGGCCGTCGTGCCCGCGTGCGGCGTGGACACCGACGACGAGCCCCGGGCGATCGATGCGGACAACGTCCCCGACACCCTCACCGAGGACCCGGCCGCCCAGAGCGCTCAGCAGGCGGAGGCCTCCGAGGTCGTGGACGTGTGGTTCGTCCACTCGACCGAGGACAGCGTCCGGCTCGTGCCGCACGAGCGCAGCGTGCCGCGCGCCACGCCGCGCAGCGCGCTCGAGGCCCTGATCCTGCAGCCGCCCACCGAGGCGGAGCGCGCCGTCGGTCTGACCACTGCCCTGCCGAGCCCGACGGCGCTCGTCTCGGCTCCCGAGCTGCGGGGAGACGGCGTCCTGGTCGTCGACCTCTCGATGGGCATCTTCGAGATCCAGGGCGAGTCGGCCAGCAACGCGTTCGGCCAGATCGTCTGCACCGTGACCGGCCTCGAGAACGTCCGATCGGTCCTGTTCCGGTTCGACGGGGAGCCCCGTCCGGTGCCGGACGGCGAGAGCCGGCAGACCGACCGGCCGGTCACCTGCGAGTCGTACGCGAACCTGCTCGGACCCGACGAGGACTGAGCGGCCGGGCGGACAGACCCGGACGTTGGCCCCGGGAGGGGCCGGGCGGACCCGCCCTGGACCGCGGACGGCGACGGTGCGGGATGCACGGCGTGGGCCGGGGTCGCCGGGCGAGACCGCCCGCGCACTACCCGAAGAACACGGCGGCGACGTCGTAGATGTCCGGATCGACGAGCTTGAGCTCGGCGGTGGCCTCGGCCAGCGACACCCGGACGATGTCGCCCGCCCGCAGTGCCACCATGGTGCCGAAGTCCCGGTCGTGCACGGCGTCGATCGCTGCGATCCCGAAGCGCGTGGCGAGCACGCGGTCGAACGCCGTCGGGGTCCCGCCACGCTGGATGTGGCCGAGCACGATCGCGCGGGTCTCGTAGCCGGTGCGCTCCTCGATCGCGCCGGCGAGCTGCTCACCGATGCCGCCGAGGCGGACGTGCCCGAACTCGTCGACCTCCCCCCGGCTCGTGGTGAGGTCGCCCTCGCGGGGTGCCGCACCCTCGGCCACCACGACGATCGAGGCGTAGCGGCCCCGCCCGTGACGCCGGCGGATCACGTCGCACACCTCGTCGATGTCGAACGGCCGCTCGGGCACCAGCACCATGGTCGCCCCACCGCCGATGGCCGCCCACGTGGCGATGTGCCCGGCGTGCCGGCCCATCACCTCGAGCACCATCACCCGGTTGTGCGACTCGGCCGTGGTGTGGAGGCGGTCGATGGCGTCGACGCAGACCTGCACCGCCGTGTTGAAGCCGAACGTCAGCTCGGTGGCGGAGAGATCGTTGTCGATGGTCTTCGGGACCCCGACGATCGGCATGCCCTCGTCCACCAGGCGGGCCGCCACGCCCAGGGTGTCCTCGCCGCCGATGGCGACCAGGGCATCGACCCGGGCCTCGGCGAGCGATCGCCGCACGCGCTCGGGCCCGTCGTCGACCTTGTAGGGGTTGGTGCGCGACGAGCCGATGATCGTCCCACCCCGGGGCAGTGTGCCGCGGAACGCCTCGATCCCCAGCTCCTCGATGTCGCCCTCGATGGCACCGCGCCAGCCGTCGCGGAAGCCGAGGATGTCGTCGCCGTACACCGTCTGGCCCTTGCGCGCGATCGCTCGCATCACCGCGTTGAGACCGGGGCAGTCCCCACCGCCCGTGAGCATCGCCACTCGCATGCGCGCACACTACCGACCGCCGCCACCGCACCCTCACCGGTGTCGGCCGGCACGGCGGGCACCGCACCTGCGACGATGCACTACGTTCGCCGCCCGATGTCCGTCGTCATCGCCGTCGACGCGGGAACGACCGGCGTCCGCAGCTTCGCGCTGCGCGACGACGGCGAGCTGGCCGGCTACGCCCACCGCGAGTTCCCGCAGCACTTCCCGCGCCCGGGTTGGGTCGAGCACGACCCCGACGACATCTGGCAGGCGACCGTCGCCACGCTGGCAGATCTCGCCGGCCGCCTCGACGGCCAGCCGGTGGCCGCGCTCGGGATCACCAACCAGCGGGAGACCACGGTGGTGTGGGATCGGCGCACGGGGCGACCGCGACACCGGGCCCTCGTCTGGCAGGACCGGCGCACCGCCGGCCGCTGCGAGGAGCTGACCGCCGCCGGCCACCTGGACCGCGTCCGGCAGGTCACCGGGCTGGTCATCGACCCCTACTTCTCGGCCACCAAGCTGGAGTGGCTGCTCACCGAGGGTGGTGTCGAGCCGTCACCCGACCTCGCCGCGGGGACGGTCGACAGCTGGCTGCTCTGGAACCTCACCGGCGGCACCGCCGGGGGCGTCCACGCCACCGAACCGTCGAACGCCAGCCGCACCCTGCTGTTCGACATCGATGCGCTGGCGTGGGACGACGGCCTGGCCTCCCTGTTCGGCGTGCCCCCGGGATGCCTCGCTGAGGTGCGACCCTCCTGCGGCCGTTTCGGCACCACCGGCGAGGGCCTCCCCGTGCGCGCCGGGATCCCGGTCTCCGGGATCCTGGGCGACCAGCAGGCCGCGCTCCTCGGCCAGGCGTGCCTGGACCCCGGCCTGACGAAGAACACCTACGGCACCGGCAGCTTCGTGCTGATGAACGTCGGCGACCGGCGCCCGGCACCGGTCGACGGGTTGCTGACCACCGTGGCCTGGACGATGGAGGGGCGTCCCGGCGCGACCTACGCCCTCGAGGGATCGATCTTCGTGACGGGGGCCGCGGTGCAGTGGCTGCGCGACGGGCTCGGGATCATCGGGGACAGCGCCGAGGTGGGGGCGCTCGCCGCGTCCTGCGACGACACCGGCGGTCTGGTGATCGTGCCTGCCTTCACCGGACTCGGCAGCCCGTACTGGGATCCCTACGCCCGGGGGACCGTGGTCGGCATCACCCGGGGAACCGGACGCGCACACCTCGCCCGGGCGGTCGTCGAGTCGATGGCCTACCAGACCCGGGACGTCGTGGACGCCATGACGGCCGCCTCGGGACAGCCGATCGCGGAGCTCCGGGTCGACGGAGGCGCGGCAGCGATGGACCTGCTGCTCCAGCTCCAGGCCGACCAGCTCGGCGTACCGGTCGCCCGGCCGACCGTCGGTGAGACCACCGCGCTCGGCGCGGCGTACGTGGCCGGGCTCGCCGAGGGCGTCTGGTCGTCGCCCTCCGATGTGGCGGCCCTCTGGCACCTCGACCGGCGGGCGATGCCCGCCCCGGGGGAGCGTGTGGAGAAGGGCTACGCCACCTGGCGGCGCGCCGTCGAGCGCGCGCAGGGCTGGGCGGCCACCTGAGAGCTCGGCGAGCGCCCGGTCGGGCTCGCCGGGTCCGAGCGCCGGGCCGGTTTCACGTTGCCGCCACGTTACGAACGCGTTGTGATGCGCACGTCCGGTCGGCGTGGCGACCGTCTGCGTCCGGAGCGCACCGGCACCCACGCACGTCGTGGTGCGGCGTTCGCCCGCCGTGCCACCCTTCCTGCGGGCCGCTGCTGGCTGGCTGCGCATGGGCCAGCAGGATCGGACGCCCAGCCGATGAGCGCGGCTGGTGGCACTCGCGCGAGACTGCCTGTAACGCAATTGTCGTGAGCTGGCGGTCACCAAGCTGGGGAAGGGGTTTCCGGCGGGGTGACCGGACGCACTTCACCGTGAACACGCCACCCACCCGCACGCCGAGCGACCTGCCGGGGCTGCACCCGAGGCTCACCGTCCTGCAGGCAGCCCCCGAGGAGCGCGCCGCTCTCGCCGAGCAGCTCACGGAGCTGTGTGCCGGCGACGACGCCGACGCCACGGCCGAGCCGGAGACCACGTTCGGTGCGAAGGACTTCCACGCCGCAGCCCGGGAGGCCGCGATCCGCCGGGTCGAGACCCACGAGCGGGTGCGGGACGAGCTCGCGGCACGCCTGCGGCGGGCGCGCGAGCTCCAAGGGGCCGCGGCGAACCGGCGCGACGAGGCCGCGGCGCGCACCCGCCGGTTGAGCTCGCACCTCGCAGATTGCGACATGCTGCTCGAACGGGCCGGCGAGCTGACCAACGCCGCCGAGGACGCGCGCCGCGCACTCGACGACCGCCGTGCCGAGCTGGACACCGCCCGACGCAAGCTCGCGCTCGTCGACGAGCAGCGCGCGGCGGCGCAGCAGATGATCCAGGATGCGTCCCAGGAGCTCTACGAGCTCGAGACGTCGGAGCTCGACGAGACGTCGCTGCGCCGGGAGATCGAGAAGGCCAACGATGCGCTGCGTGCCGCCGAGGAGGCCGAGGCCCGGTCGACCGATGCGCTCCGGGCCATGGAGCAGGCGGCCGCGGCCCGGGCCGCGACGCGCGACCACCTGCTGCAGGTGCGGGCCGAGCTGGTGGCCCGCGTCGAGGCACCGCTCGTCGACACCGAGGACGTCCGCTCGGCGCTCGCGGCCTTCGACGCGGACACCACGGTCGGCGAGGGCGATCCGGTGGCCTGCGAGTTGGCGCGGGAGTGGATGGAGGTGGACGACGAGCTGTCGCGCATCGAGGATGCGCTGCCGGCCCCGCCGACGCCGCAGGAGATCGAGGCCGCGGAGCGACACCTCCAGCAGATCGACGCCTCCATCGCCCAGCTCGAGGCGGCCGGCCAGCCGGGATCGCTGCCGCCAGAGGCCCGTGAGGAGATCGAGGCCGCGCACGAGGCGGTGCTCCTCGCCGAGGACGACCTCGACCGCCTCGAGGACTACGACGAGGCGGTGGCCCGCCTCGAACACGCGCGCGGGATCGAGCACGAGGTGCTGGCCCGCCACGGCTACGAGACGTACCTCGACGTGATCCTCACCGGTCCGGGCGAGGACGACCAGGCCGACCTGCTCGACGCCCTGCGCGCCCGCCGGGTGGCCGAGGACACCCTGGCCTCGCTGCGTGCGGCCGCCGAGCCTCCCGCGATCGTGTCGGCGCTCAGGGCCCGGTGCGACCGCATCTACCGGGAGGCCGCCGACGTGCTGGGCTGCGACCCGGGCGAGAACGTTGCCGAGCTGCTCTACGCGCACCCCGTCGTGCCGCGCCAGCGGACCCAGGCGCTGGCCGCAGCGCTCGCCGCCGTGGGCGTGGTGCCGGTGGGCGTCTCGGTCCGCGAGCAGGCGATCGCCTGGCTCGTCGCCCAGGACCACGAGCTGGCGGCGCGTGACGAGTGCCGGAACGACCTCGACCGGGTCGACGAGGAGCTCGCGCACCTCGAGGAGCAGGACGCCGAGGCCGCCGCCGAGGCCGAGACCATCGTCGAGGTGGCGCAGGTCACCTACGACGACCTGGCGCAGGCCCACGCACGGGTCAACCTGCTCGAGGGCGAGCTCCGCGACCGGGCGATCCAGGACGACCGGCGCCTGCACCGGATCGCGGCAGCCGAGCAGCTCCGCGCCCAGATCGCCGCGGTCACCGAGGCGATCGAGCGCTCGGACGAGGAGTACCACTCGTCCGTCGGTGCGGCGGAGGCGGCCACGGTCGCCGCCGAGGCCACGCTCGAGCGCGCCACCGCCGAGCTGTCCGACGCGGTCCGGCGCCTGCGCCGCATCTCGGAGGCGCTTCCCCCCGCGCTGCGGCCGCGCGCGGGCGACGATCCGCTCGGCGAGCTGCCACGGCTGCGCGAGACCCTCGCGAACGAGGTCGAGCGGGCCGAGGTCGCGCTCGACACGGCGACCACCGAGCTGGAGCGGGCCCGGGCCGAGATCGACGAGACCCAGTCGGAGCTCGACGACCACCTGACGGTGGTGCCCACCGACGACATCACCGACGACGACCTGGGCCAGGCCGTGCGGGACATGCTCGCCGGCGGCGATCGCCCTGCGATCGTGGAGGACCCGTTCGGCCAGGTGGAAGACGTCCGCGAGGTGTTGCTCGACGTCCTGGCCTCGGTCTCGGCCCGCCGCCAGATCGTGCTCCTGACCGACGACCCGGTGACGCTCGGGTGGGCCATCAGCCTTCCGCCCGACGTCGGTGCCGTGACCCGGATGCCCACACCGCCCGCCCCCGACCGCCCGCCCGGTGAGGCGCCGCCGCTGGCGGCCCAGCACCAGGCTGCCACCTGATCCGACGAGGACCCCCGCCGCATGTTCAGACGCATCCCGATCCGCAGGAAGCTCGCCGGCGCACTGGCCATCCCGCTGACCGCGCTGATCGTGGTGGCCGTGCTGGAGGTGATCCAGAGCCAGCGCGAAGCCGACCAGGTGCGCGAGCAGGCGGCGCTCGCCACCGCCTCCATCGGGCCGAACGGCTTGATCACCGCCCTGATGAACGAGCGCAACTTCTCGGCCGTCTGGCTGCTCGGCTTCGCCGAATCCGGTGCACTGGAGCTGCCGGTCGACAGCAACGAGCAGGCCCGGCAGGAGACCGACCAGGCGCTCGAGCTGTTCACCGACGAGGTGCTGACGGAGGGCGGCGACGTCGAGCGCACGTACCGTCCGGCGCTCGAGGAGCTGGAGGCGCTGGCTGCGCTCCGCACGGCGACCGACGACTACCCGGGGGTCCGCCAGCTCGCCGAGAGCATCGACTACTCGGACATGATCTTCGACGGTTACACCGATCTCATCCACGGGCTGTTCGAGGCCAACTCCCAGGTGGCGCTGGCGGTGGACGACGCGGAGCTGCGGCGAGCCGTCGAGCTGTCCGACCTGGCGAGCCGCCAGATCGACACCTACGCGCTGCTGACCAGCGAGCTGCTGGTCGGTCAGCTCGCCAACTCGGATCTGCCCGCACCCATCCACGAGCCCGCGGTGAACTCGACGGCCTCGGACCTGTACGGCCAGGCCCTGCGCAACCTCGAGGACATCCGATCGCTCGGCACGGGTCGCTTCCAGCAGGCCACCGACCGGCTGATGGAGGAGAGCGAGTCGCTGGGCTTCATCCCGACGGCCGGGCGGTCCATCGAAGAGGGTGTGGTGCCCATCGGGGATCTGACCGCCTCGGTCTCGAACGAGAGCACGGACTTCAGCCACTACGGCTTCCGGACGCGGGTCGGCGATCTGCTCGAGGAGCGTGCCGGCGAGCTCACCTCTGCGGCCGCCAACCGCGAGCGCTGGTTCCTCGCGCTCGCCGGCCTGGCGCTGTTCGTCGCGGTGGCCGTCACATGGATCGTGTCCCGCTCGATCACGCGCCCGCTGCGCTCGCTCACCAGTCAGGCCAAGGACATGGCCGAGGAGCGCCTGCCCGAAGCGGTGCTCGACATCCTCGAGACGCCGCTCGGCGAGGACGTCGAGGTGCCCCAGGTCGAACCGATCGAGGTGCACACGCGGGACGAGGTGGCCGACGTGGCGGAGGCGCTGAACACCGTGCAGGACTCGGCGCTCGACCTCGCGGTCGAGCAGGCCGTGCTGCGCCGCAACATCGCCGACAGCTTCGTCAACCTCGGGCGCCGCAACCAGAACCTGCTCGGCCGCCAGCTCGACTTCATCACCGAGCTCGAGAGCAACGAGACCGACCCCGAGACCCTGGCCGACCTCTTCCGCCTCGACCACCTCGCCACCCGCATGCGCCGCAACGCCGAGAGCCTGCTGGTGCTCGCGGGCATCGATCCGCCCCGCAAGTGGGTGGCGCCCGTCCGGCTCACCGACGTCATCCGGGCCGCGCTCGGCGAGGTCGAGGACTACCAGCGGGTCACCGTCCGCGGCGTCGAGCCCGCCACCGTCCTCGGGGCCGTGGCCGCCGACCTCGCCCACCTGCTCGCCGAGCTCATCGAGAACGCGCTCGTGTTCTCGCCGCCCGACCAGCCGGTCGACATCCGCGGCCGCAGCCGTCCCGACGGCGGCTACACGCTGGCGATCATCGACTCGGGGCTCGGGATGACGCCCGACGACATCGCGGCCGCGAACCGCCGCCTCGCGGGCGTCGAGAGCTTCACGATCGCCCCGTCCAAGTACCTCGGTCACTACGTCGCCGGCAACCTGGCGGCGCGGCATGGCATCGCAGTGCACCTCGCCGAGTCCCCGGGCAACGGCGTCACTGCGATGGTCGACCTCCCGCCCGTCCTTCTCACCAGCGACACGCCGGTCGCCGACCAGCTTCCCGCCGGGGCGGTCCAGGCCGCGCCGGCAGCGGCGATGCCGCCGCCGGCGCCGATGCTCCCTCCCCCGTCGACCGGTCAGGTGCAGGCGGTGCCCGCTGGCGTGGTGGCGCCCGGCGCCGCGAACCCGACCGCAGGGAGCGGGCCGGTGCCGCCCTTCGGCCCGGTCGGCGACCAGCCCCGGTACAACGGCCCGGTCTCCGACGGTGGCCCGATGCTCCCGGGCGGACCGGCGGCCGCCTCCCGCACCCCGAGCGGCCTGGTGAAGCGGACGCCCCGGGCTGGATCCACGTCGCCGGCACCGATGCCCGAGGGAACGCTGCTCGCCAGCCTCAGCCAGGTCACCCAGAACCTGCCCGGCGCCGGAGCCGGCCGGCCTCCGGGCCCTGCCGGTGCTCCCGGGCCGGTCGGCGGACCGGAACCCTGGACCACGCCGCGGCCCCGCCGCCCGGAGCCCGGTCCACCGCTGGTGGCCGATCCGGCGATCCGCGTGCGCGGTGGCGCTCCCGGCTCACCCCAGCCAGATGGCGCAGACCTGTTGGGCGCCGCAGGACCGTCGGGCCCCGACGGGCCCGAGGGCGGCGACCGGACCCGCAGCGGCCTGGAGCGCCGGGTGCGCGGCGCCCAGCTCCCGTCGACCCAGCCGCTCTCCGTCCGTCGCACGGGGGAGCACCGCGCGGTCCCCGGCGGCGACTACGGTCACGGCCGGCAACCCGTCGGCCACGGTGATGACAGCGCAACTGGGGGGGCGAATGGGAGCGCGAGCATCTCGACCACGCAGGACGACAGCTCGGCCCGCAACGTCTACAGCTTCCTGACGAGCTTCACCGCAGGCGTCCAACGCGGTCTCGACGAGTCCCGCCGCGGCCCGACCACCCCGGAGGAAGATTCATGACCCTGAGCGACGAGGCACGCAACTTCAACTGGCTGCTCAACAGCTTCGTCGACCAGACCGCGGGAGTCACCGATGCCGTCGCCGTCTCGTCGGACGGGCTGCTGATGGCCGCCTCCAGCTCGCTCGACCGGGCGTCGGCCGAGCAGCTCGCGGCCATCATCTCCGGGTTCGTCAGCCTGGGTCACGGCGCCTCGCGGTGCTTCGACTTCCAGGGACTCGAGCAGATCATCGTGGCGATGCGGCAGGGCTTCCTGTTCGTCTCGGCGATCTCCGACGGCAGCTGCCTGGGGGTGGTCGCCACGCGCAGCTGCGACATCGGGCTCGTCGGCTACCAGACGACCCTGCTGGTGGAGCGCGCGGGCCAGGTCCTGACGCCGGCCCTCGTGGCGGAGCTGAAGGCGGGAGTCGTCGCATGAACGAAGGTCACGATCTGGTCCGGCCGTACATCATGACGGGGGGCCGTACGCGCGCCCAGAGACGTGACCTACGCGTTGAGACGCTCCTGCAGACCCGCAGCACCCACATCCCTCCCTACCTGCCCGACGAGCAGCAGCTCGTGCTGAACGAGTGCGTGCGTGCGCTGTCGGTGGCAGAGGTGGCCTCGCACCTCAACCTCGTGGTCGGCGTCGTGATGGTGCTGGCCGACGATCTCATCTCGGCCGGCCTGCTCGACGTCCACCACACCGACCCCGTCGAGATCGAGCTGTCGATGCTGACGAAGATGATCGAGCGCGTTCGGGCCATCTGAGTCCGCCATCACCGCACCACACCCACCCTGTCACGAGTCACCGAGGGGTTCCGCGACCGTGTACCCAACCGCCCAGACCACAAGCGTGCGCATCACGTCGGTCAAGTTCGTCATCGCCGGCGGGTTCGGCGTCGGCAAGACCACCTTCGTGGGGGCGATCTCCGAGATCGAACCTCTCCGCACCGAGGCCGCCATGACGAGCGAGTCGTCGGGGATCGACGACACCCGTCACATCGCCCGCAAGACCACGACGACCGTCGCCATGGACTTCGGCCGGATCACCGTCGACGACACGCTCGTCATGTACCTGTTCGGCACCCCGGGCCAGGACCGCTTCGGGTTCATGTGGGACGACATCTGCCTCGGCGCACTCGGTGCCGTCGTCCTCGTCGATCCGCGCCGCATCACCGACAGCTTCCCGGGCATCGACTACTTCGAGGCCAACGGGATCCCGTTCGTCGTGGGCGTCAACATCTTCGACGGCGCGCCGCGCTACCCCACCCACGAGATCCACGAGGCCCTCGGCGTGGCACCCGACACGCCCATCGTCGAGTGCGACGCGCGCGAGAAGGACTCCGTGAAGCTGGTGCTGCTCACGCTCCTCGAGAGCCTGGTGGCGAAGGCACAGGCGCGGGCGAACGTGCGCTGATGGGTCACAGCCCCGCGATCGACGCCGCCCGCCGAGCCCGCCGCATGACGCCGCCCCCGTTCATCCGCGATGATGACCGCTCGGCCGCGGTCGCTGGGAGCCGCCACCCCACCCGGGTGGCCCGTCTGCGGACGCCGGGGCGTCCTCCCCGGCGGTGGCCCGGCGGTCATCCCGCCCGTGTGAGAGTCGTCCCGTAGTCGGAGCCGCAGGTGCGCCGGATCCCCATCCGCATGAAGCTCGCAGCGGCGCTCATGGCGCCGCTCGCGGCGCTGGTGCTCTTGACCGCCGTGGAGGTGGTCAGCTCGACGAACGCCGCGAGCAAGGCCCGCGAGCAGCAGGACCTCGCGACCATCCTGCTCGGACCCGGGAGCGTGCTGAGCACCCTCGAGGACGAGCGCAACGCCGCCGGCGTGTACCTCGTGGGCCAGGAGGAGAACTTCGCGCTCCCGGTCACCGACAACGCCGAGGCCCGGGCCGCCACCGATGCCTCCATCGAGGAGTTCCGGGCGACGCTGGCCGGGAGCACCGGCGACGTCCGGGCCGCGTACGCGCCGGCCCTCGAGGCGCTCGACGGCCTTGCGCCGATCCGCCAGCGGGTCGACGCCTATTCGGGACCCCGCGAGCTGGCCAACATCGGGATCACGGCCGAGGTGTTCGACGAGTACACCGGCGTGATGGACGTGCTCTTCCGGGCGAACAAGCAGGTGCTGCTGTCGATCGACGACGCCGACCTGCGGCGGGGCGCGGAGTTGTTCGACCTGAGCTCGCGTCAGACCAACATCATCGCGATCCTCGTGCGCGACCTGCTGCTGGCCGAGCTCGGCGGTCCGGCGCCCGACGGGGTCAACACGCCGGAGGAGGTCGCGTCGGTGTCCCGCCTGCTCGGGCAGCTCCGCCACAACGAGGGACTCATCAGGACCAAGGGCACCGGCGAGTACCGCCCGATGGTCGAGGCGCTGTTCGCCGCCGAAGAGACCCAGCGGTTCCCCGAGGTCGTCGACCAGGCCATCGACACGACCGAGGTGGACGTCGGCGGTCTCATGGCCTACTCCGCCGGCGACGACCCCGACACCTACGGCTACTCCGTGTTCCGCCGCAGCGTGAGCGAGAACCTCGAGTCCAACGCCGCCGACACCGAGGCGAGGGCCGGCGATCAGCAGCGCAACCTCGTCATCCTGCTGGCGGCGGTCATGGCGGCCGCGACGGTGATCACCGTGGTCGTCACGCGATCGATCACCCGGCCGCTGCGCTCGCTCACCCGTCAGGCCAAGGACATGGCCGAGCACCGCCTGCCCGAGGCCGTGCTCGACATCCTCGACACCCCGCTCGGCGAGGACGTCGATGTGCCCGAGGTGGAGCCGGTCGAGGTGCACACGCGCGACGAGGTGGCCGACGTGGCGGAGGCGCTCAACACGGTCCAGGACACCGCGCTCGACCTCGCGGTCGAGCAGGC
>JBKHJZ010000145.1:0-7995 GCA_046537875.1 Acidimicrobiia bacterium
GGACGGTCCGTCATGATGCCCACCTCCTGGCGAACGCCGACCGGGCCCGGGACAGCCGGGACTTCGCGGTGCCGGGCGCCACCGCCAGCGCCTCGGCCACCTCGCGCTCGCTCCACCCCTCCAGGTCGCGCATCACCAGCACGGCCCGGTGCTCCGGCGAGAGCTCGGTGAGCGTGGCCCGCACGTCGAGGTCGGTGGCGGTGTCCGGCGCCCGCTGCACCAGCCGCTGCGCCGGCGACGCCTCGTCGGTCGGGTCGACCGGCACGTCGCGGCGGGCGCGCGAGGCCACGCGGACCGCCTCCCGCACCGCGATGCGGCGGACCCAGCCGTGCAGCGCCGCGGGCTCGCGCAGCCCGGGGAGCGCGCGCAGAACCGCGATGAAGGTCTCCTGCGCGGCGTCGTCCCCGTGGTCGAGCGCCACCGCACCGCAGATCCGCCCGACGTAGGGCGACAGGGCGCGCACGAGCGCGTCGACGGCCAGCGGGTCGCCGCGCCGGGCGCGCCGCACGATCGTCTCCCAACCGCCGTCCGGTTCGGTCACACCCACGAGAGGCGGGGAACCTCCGGATGGTTCCGCGCCTCTTCGGGTCATGACCACATCCCCCACCATCACCATCGTCGGCGGCGGCATCGCCGGGCTCGTCGCCAGCATCGCGTGCGCCGAGGCGGGTGCGCGCGACGTCCACCTGCTCGAGGCGCACCCGAGGCTGGGCGGCAGGGCCGCCACCACCGGGGGACCCTGGCGGGCGAACCTGGGGCCGCACGCCGTGTACACCAACACCGGGCTCTGGGCGTGGCTGGCGGAGCGCGACCTGCTCCCGCCGGTCGTGCGCCCCCAGGTCAGCGGCCTCCGGTTCCGCTGGCGGGGCGCCCGGCGGGGGGTGCCGCCCGCGGCCCTGCTGCGGTCGGGGCGCCGGGTGCGGGCGCTGCGCTCGGCGCCGGTCGACCGCCCGCTGCGGGAGTGGTTGAGCGGGCTGCTGCCCGGTCCCAGCGTGGACGCGGTCTGCAGCGTGGCCGGGGTGCTCACGTTCGACCACGACCCCGGCCGGCTGTCGGCGGCGTTCGTCGCCGAGCGGCTCCGGCGGTTCCTGCTGCAGCCGACGCCCGTGGCCCGCTACGTCGTGGGCGGCTGGTCGACCCTCGTCGACACCCTGGCGGCGGGCGCCCGGGCGCGCGGTGTCCGCATCGAGACGGGCGCCCGGGTCGACGCCCTGCCGGAGTCCGGCCCGGTCATCGTGGCCACGCCCCTCGACGCCGCGCGCGGCCTCACCGGCGACGGCGGGTTGCGGGTGACCGGCACCCGCACGGTGCTGCTCGACGTGGGCCTGCGGACCCGGAGCGACGATCCGGCGATCGCGTCCGACCTGGACGAGGCGGGCTGGGCCGACCGGTTCTCGGCGACCGACCGCAGCCTGGCGCCTGCCGGCCACCAGCTCGTCCAGTGCCACATGGGGGCGCGGCCGGGGGAGGACCTGGGCGCCGGCGTCGCCCGGGTGGAGCGGCTGCTCGACGACACGTTCCGCGGCTGGCGCGAGCGGGAGGTCTGGCGCCGCCGGTCGATCGTCGACGGCCTGACCGGGGCGATCGACCTGCCGGGCACCACGTGGCGCGACCGGCCGGCGATCGACCGCGGCGACGGCGTGTTCCTGTGCGGCGACCAGGTGGCCGCCCCGGGCCACCTGGCCGAGATCGCCTGGTCGAGCGCCCGCGAGGCGGCGCGCCTGGCGGTGGCTCAGGGCGCGTCGGGGCCCCGGGTGGCCACCTCGGCGAGCTCCCGCCTGCGGCGGGCGAGCCACGCAGAGGCGAGGAACTCGGCCTCCTGACGGTCGGCCTTGCGCTGGTTGCAGGCACGGCAGGCGAACACGAGGTTCGCCAGGCGGTCGGAGCCCGCGTGGCTGCGAGGGAGCCGGTGGTCGACGGTCCGCTGGCGTGCCCCGGTCTCCGCGAAGGTCACCCCGCAGTAGTAGCAGTGGCTGGCGCTGGCCCGGTTGCGCCGGGCCGGCGCGTCCGCCCGCCGCTGCGCCCGCCATGCGGTGACGGCAGCCCGTAGGCGCCCCGGACCGGCCACGGGCGCACTGTAGCGACCCCGGGCGACGCGGCCGGGTGCGGCCGGACGCCGGCCAGCCCGGACCGGGTGGCGCCGGATGCGACCCCCGCGGCGGACGATGGGACCAACGACCCTCCCGCGCCTGCGCCGGCGACCGGGATCCTGGGACCATGGCGATCGCCGAGCGTCCGGGCTCCCCACCCGGCGCGTGGTGTCCGACGGGCACAGGGAGGTGCCACCATGCCTGACGGCCTGCTGCAGTGGTACGACGCCGGGAGCGGCGAGGGTCGCATCGTGCGGGGTGGGCGGGAGTACCCGGTGCACGCCGGCGAGATGGAGCCGCACGCTCGCGTCCCGGGGGCGCGCGTGCACTTCGACGTTGACCGGCGGGAGGGCGTGGAGGTCGCCACCAACGTGGCGCTGCGCTCCGGCACGCGGGTCTCCCGGCGCCAGCGGCGGTTCGGCGAGATGGCCGGCGCCCGCCGTCGCGACACGCGGGGGACCGCACCGTTCGCGCAGCCGCACCCCGAGCTCGGCCACGAGCTGGCGACGAGCCCGACCGACGTGGCGCGTGCCTGGGCCGAGAGCCTCGGGGGCAACGACGTCGACGCGGCCGCGCTGCTGTACGCGCCGGACGCGGTGGTCCACGCAGGTGACGAGGACCTGCGGGGCCGGCGGATCGCGACGTGGTTGTCGGCGAGCCGGCTGCCCGGCGATGTCCACGCCGACGAGGTGACGGGCGCCGGCGACACGATCGAGGTCGGCTGGACGGGCCCCGACCGGCGCCGGGCCACCACGTGGATGCGGATCGAGCACGGCGAGATCGTCGAGCAGTGGCTGGCGGGCGCCCGCCCGCCCCGCGACGTCACCGGGCCCCCGGCCGCCCCGCAGGAGCCCGGCGTCGAGGTCGTCGCCCGCGGCGCCGGTGCGGAGGCGATGCGGGACACCGCCGAGGAGAAGCTCCGCCGGGTGATGGGGCTGGTGGACGACCCGATCCTCTACGCCCGGGTGAAGCTGGCCGACGCCCCGGACCCGGCCGTGTCCCGGCCCGCGTCGGCCAAGGCCACGCTCGACATCAACGGCCAGATCGTCCGGGCGCACGTGTCGGCGGGCACCATGCCCGAGGCCGTGGAGCGGCTGGAGGCGCGCCTGCGCGACCGGCTCCAGCACCGCTCCGAGCGCGAGCGGGCCCTGCGGCGGGTCGAGCGGGTGGAACCGGGGGAGTGGCGGCGCGGCCAGCTGCCGACGGAGCGGCCGGACTGGTTCGACCGCCCGCCCGAGGAGCGCGAGGTGGTGCGCCGGAAGACGTTCACGCTCGACGAGGTGACGGTGGACGAGGCGGCGTTCGACATGGACATGCTCGACCACGACTTCCACCTGTTCCGCGACCTGGCCACGGGTGACGACGCGCTGCTGCGCCGCTCGCCCGACGGCGGCGGTGCGTACACGCTGCAGCGCCTGGGGTCGTCGGAGCTGGACGCCGGGGCGGCGGTGGTCGACGTGGCCGTGGACACCACGCCCCCGCCGACGATGTGGCTGGAGGAGGCGCTCGACTGGCTGGCTGCCACGGGGGAGCGCCACGTCTTCTTCCGCGACCGCGGCACCGGGCGCGGCCATGTCGCGTACCAGCGCTACGACGGCCACTACGGGCTGATCACCCCGGGCGACGAGCCCGCAGCCGCCGGCGCCGGCCCGGTCGGCGGCGAATCCGCGGGCTGAATCAGATAGTCTGATTCCGTGCCAGACATCACCGCGACCGACGCAGCCAGGAACTTCGCCGACCTCCTCGACGCCATCGAGCACCGGGGCGAGCACTTCACGATCGTGCGACGGGGTCGACCCGTCGCTCACCTCGAGCCGACGGCGCGGGGCGGGGGCGCAGCGGTCAAAGCGCTCCTGCGTCGCCACCGACGCGATCCCGACTGGCGTCGGGACATCGACTCGGTCCGTGACCTGCTCGAGGTCGAAGACCGGGGGTGAACCGGCTCCTCCTCGACACGACGTTCCTCGTCGATGCCGAACGCTCCGGTGAGGAGCTCGACCGCGCGTTCGGCGACGACGACGACGTGGCGATCGCCGCGGTGACGCTCGCCGAGATCCGTGTGGGAGCGCTCCTCGCCCGGGGCAGGCGGCGCACCGCGCGGGCGGCCTTCGTCGACGACGTCGCGGCGACCGTGCCGATCGTCGGGTACGACGCCACCGTGGCCGAGGCACACGCCGTGCTGCTCGCGGCCGTTCGACGGCAGGGCCGCCCCCGGGGCGCCCACGATCTCGTCATCGCCGCGACGGCGCGGGCCACGCAGCGGACCGTCATCACTGCCGATTCGGACGCGTTCGCGGATCTCCCCGGCGTGGAGGCCCGCTCCCATCGGCCGTAGCGGTCACCGCCTCCAGAAGCGCGCGCGTGGGGTGGCTGTACGCGCGCGCATCTCGGTCGGCGACACGTAGGCTCGTCGGCGGGTCGGGTCGGGCGGCACGGGGTGGGCCCGCTCGACGAGGAGACGACGGCGTCATGAGCGACCAGCACGATTCGGGCCCCTCGGTCGACGACCTCCTGCGTGTCCTGCGCGAGCTGTTCGACCGGGTCGCCGACACGTCCGAGGCGCTGCTCCGGGTGTCGGCCCGTGGCACCCCCGACATCATCGGCAAGCCGCTGGCCGACTACGTCGAGGCGATCACCAACCTGACCCAGAAGCTGACCGGGCCGCTCCAGCAGCTGCTGGTCGAGCAGCAGCGGATGGCCGACCGCATGGCCCAGTGGGCCGACCAGAACCGCCGGCTCTCCGAGGAGATCGCCACCTGGACCGACCGGAACCGCCGGATGACCGAGCAGATGCAACGCCTCATCCGCCCGGCGCTCGAGCAGGCCGACCGGATGTCCGAGGTGAGCGCCGCCTACGTCGAGGAGCTGCGCCGCTGAGGGCACCGATCGAGCGGGCGAGCGCGCTCGACATGATGGAGCTCGCAACGGACGTCGGCCCGGTGCCGCGCCAGGTCGGGGCGATACTCGTGTTCGCCCCCGGGGCGGGCCCGACCGCCGGGGACGTCCGCGAGGCGCTGGCCGAGCGGACCCGCGGCGTCCCGCGCCTGCGCCAAGAGCTCGTCCGCACGCCACCGGGCTGTGGCCGGCCGGTGTGGGTCGACGCCCCCGACGTCGATGTCGCCCGGCACGTCCGCGAGGTCCGCGGCCCGCCGCCCGGCGACGAGGCCGCCCTGCTGCGGGTCGCGACCGGGGCGGTGACGCGCCCGCTGCCGTCCGACCGGCCGCTGTGGTCGGCCACCCTCGTCACCGGCCTCGCCGGCAATGCGCGGGCCCTGATCGTCGTGTTCCATCACGTGCTGGCCGACGGGATGGGAGGCCTGGCGGTGCTGGCCAACCTGGTCGACGGCGTGCCCGTGCCCACCCCGAGCGACGACGTCGCCCGTTCGAGGCCGTCGTGGCCCCGCCTCGCACGGGACGCCGCGTCGGGCAGGCTCCGTGCCCTGGCGCACCTGCCCGGCGTGCCGGCGAGGCTGCGGGACGCCGTCGCCGAGATGCGGCCCGGCGCGGTCCCGCGGGCACCGCGCTGCTCGTTGAACCGCCCGGTCGGGCCCCGGCGCCGCCTCGGACTCGTGCGGGCGGACCTCGCCCGGGTGCGCGCGGCCGGTCGCGAGCACGGGGCCACCGTGAACGACGTGGTCCTCGCGGCGGTGGCCGGCGCACTGGGCTCCTTGCTGGCCCGCCGGGGCGAGTCGGTGGGGCACGTCGTCGCCTCCGTCCCGGTCTCCGGCAGGGGCGGGGCGACGTCCGCCGAGCTCGGCAACCAGGTCGGGGTCATCCCCGTGGCCCTGCCGCTGGCGGGAGGGCGGTCCGAGCGCCTCCGCTCGATCGCCGCGGCCACCCGGGCCCACAGGACCGAGGCCAGGGGAGCGTCGGCCGTGCTGATCGCCCCGCTGTTCCGGGGACTCGCTGCTCTGGGAGTCGTCCGGTGGTTCATGGAGCGCCAGCGCCTCGTCACCACCTTCGTCACCAACCTCCGCGGTCCCGATGCGCCCGTGTCGTTCCTCGGCTCGGCGGTGTCCGAGGTCGTTCCTCTCGCCCTGGTCGCCGGGAACGTCGCGGTGTCGTTCGCGGTGCTGTCCTACGCCGGCACGCTCACCGTGACCGTCATCGTCGACGAGGACGCCTTCCCGGATGCCGATGTGCTCGTGGGCGCGTTGCAGTCGGAGCTCGACGGGCTGGCGCCCGGCCCGGGCACCTGAGGGCCGTGGAACCGTGGGTGCGCCGTTCGCTCGGCCACCCTCACAGGGTGATCCGGCGGCTCCGGACCGTGCGATCCCGTCCCGGTCGGGCAGCCAGCCACCAACCCGCGACGATCGCCGTGGCGGTGAGACCCAGTGACAGCCCGGCCTCGCCGTAGGTGACGATGTCGCTCGTGCTGTAGCCGCTGGTCTCGGTGCGATACTCCCGGGGGTCCTCGTGGGCGAACAGGGCGGCCAGCGCGGCCACGAGGAGCGTGAGCACCACGACCGTGGTGAGGGCCGCACGCCAGCCGGAGCCGGTGTGGGCGGCCCGCAGGTAGGCGCGCAGCAGGAGGAACGCCGGGATCAGCAGCGGCAGCGTGACCAGGGCGAACGACAGGAAGCTCAGCGGGATGAGCAGCACCGCCGCCGGAACCAGGAGCGCCGGCCGGTCACGGAGGGCGAGGAGGGCGAGCACCCCCGGCGCGGCGATCACGGCGCCGAAGGCGGTCGCACCCATGGCGGCCTCGAGGTCCTGCGCGGGTGGCACCTCGCCGGCGAAGCGCAGCACGCCGAACCCGACGCCGGCCGCGATCACCAGGCCGCCGGTGACCTGGACGAGACGCCGATGCTCGGGCACTCCCACATCATACATACGTATGAATAGCGAGACCGAGGAGTCACATCGCGACGGCGTGCCCGCGTGAGCCTGTCAGGCGCCGAGGGCCTTCAAAGCCTCGTAGACGAGGAAGGCCGGCCACACGAAGGCCTTGAGCACGGCGACGACGTGCTCGCCTGCGCCGGTGGCCTCCCGCCAGTACCAGACCAGCGCGCCGATGAGCCCCAGGAGGAACACCGCGCCCCCGCTGCACGGCCCCGCCGGCCGCGCCCGTTGTCCCCGATCGTTCGCCACGTCGCCTCCTCCTCCTGACGGCGCCATGAGCATCGCATGTCGCCGCCCCGGGCAACGCGGCGGCGGCCACGGCCCGCCAGCTTCGGACAGGTCGCTGCTTCGCTGCGGCGGGCCGGTCGAAAGCCGGACGCACGCGCCTACTCGTCGGCGGTGGGCTCCTCCAACTGAAACTGCTCGATCCGATCGCGGATGGACGCGTTCCAGAGGTCGATGCCGGACGACATCATCCACTCGTCCGGGCTCATTCGCACCGCGGGCATTGCCGTTGCGAGCTCGGTCGCAAGGGTTGTCTTCCCGCTTCCGGGAAGCCCCGTGATGATGGCGAGGCGACCAATCTCGACCGTGTCGCGGTCCGCAGTCACGCTGTCCATGCTCGCACCCGGCCCCTCGGCCCGTCCTCGGTTACCTGTCCCCGAGGTGCCGCACGGTGTCGCTCCGCGCTGCGTCCACCTGCCGGCGATAGAGGACACCTTCTTGCAAGCTGCGTTCCCTCGCAGCGGGGCTGAGGTCAGTCGGGACGCTTGGCTGAGGTCACGGTCCAGATGTGGCCGTCGGGATCAACGAATTTGGCCGCATAGCCCTGGGGCTGTGGCGCTGGCTCTGTCGCGACCGTCGCTCCGGCGTTGCGAGCACGCTCCACGACCGCCTTGACGCCGTCGTAGGTCGTCGCTGCGATGCCGAGCACGCATCCGGTCGTCCCGAGTTCAGCGACGTGGTGGTCGTGGTCGCCGATGACCCCGAGGTGCCCGACGAGCTCGAGGGCTAGGGCATCGGCGGTCTCCTCGTGCGCGCCGCCGTCGACGCCGCCGCGCGG
>JBKHJZ010000146.1:0-7988 GCA_046537875.1 Acidimicrobiia bacterium
GCCCGGCCGCAGCCGGCCCCGCCCGGCCGCGGCCGACCCCACTCCGGCCGGGAGCACGGCGGCCCCGGCCCGTAGAGTGCGACGCCGTGACCGACCGCTCCCGTGCGCCGGCCGGCGCAGAGGGCCCGTGACGGCGATCGTGGTCGACGCCGGCGGCGGTGGCTACGGGCTGGTGGTCGACGACCGGGGGCGGTTGCGACAGACGGGCTTCTCGCCGGCGATCGCCGGGCACGTGGCCGGCCTCGACCGGGGCGTGCCCGAGTCGCTCTACCCGCTGGCGTACCCGGCGTTCGACGAGGAGCCGCACGCTGCGCCCGCCCTCCGGGTGACCCACGCGAGCGGGGTGACCTCGACCCGCCTCCGCGTGGCGGCTCACGAGCAGCGGCCGCTCGGGATGGGGGAGGAGCACCGCATCGACCTGGTCGACCGGGCCGAACCGCTGGCGGTCACGCTCGGCTTCCGCACCTGGCAGGAGCACGGGGTGCTGGAGCAGTGGGTCGAGATCGAGAACCGGCAGGACGGGCCGGTCACGCTCCACGAGGTTGCGTCCGCGGCGCCGCTGCTGCTGGCGCCGGAGGCCCGGTTCACCCACTTCCCGGGGGACTGGGCCACCGAGTGGACCACCTGCGCGGAGCGGCTGTCACCGGGCACCAAGGTGGTGGAGAGCCGGGGTGGGGTGCGGCCGCACCTGTTCCTGGCCCCGTTCCTGCTGCTGGAGCCCGACGGCGCGGCCAGCGAGGACGACGGGGTGGTGCTGGCCGGGGGCCTCGCCTGGGGCGGCGACATCCGGTTCGCGCTCGCACGCGACCTGGCCGGCCGCGTGCGGATCCTGGCCGGTCACAACCCCGCGGCCGGTCCCTACGTGCTCGGACCCGGCGAGCGGTTCGTGGCGCCCCGCATGGTGTGGGCCTGGTCGGTGGCCGGCCGGGGGTCGCTGAGCCGCAGGCTCCACGCCTGGGTGCGCGGGCACGTCGTGCGCGACGGCGACCGCCGCCGGGCGATCGTGGCCAACACGTGGGAGGCGGCCGGCCTGGACGTCGACGAGGCGCGGGTCCTCGCGCTGATGGACGGTGCGCGGGACCTGGGTGCCGACCTGTTCCTGCTCGACGACGGGTGGTTCGGCTCGGCGGAGCATCCCCGCGACGCCGACGACGCCGCGCTCGGCGACTGGCGAGTCGACGAGCGCAAGCTGCCGGGCGGGCTCGGTGCCCTGGTGGAGGCCGCCGGGGCGAGGGGCCTGCGGTTCGGGCTGTGGGTGGAGCCCGAGATGGTGAGCCCCCGGTCGCACCTCTTCGCGGAGCACCCCGGCTGGGTGGTGGGGCAGCCGGGGCGCACCGGGCGCACGCACCGCGACCAGCTGGTGCTCGACCTGTGCGGGCCCGAGGTCCGCGCGTTCGTGGTCGACACGGTCGACCGGCTGCTGACCGACCACCCGGGCATCGGCTACGTGAAGTGGGACGCGAACCGGGCGATCACCGAGCCCGGTTCCGCGGCGCTTCCCGCCGACCGGCAGGGCAACCTCTGGGTCGACTGGGCGCGGGCGATGGACGCGGCGATGGGCGAGGTCGCCCGCCGCCATCCGGACGTCGAGATGATGCTGTGCGCGTCGGGGGGCGGCCGCATCGACCTGGCCACGCTGCGGTGGTTCCACGAGGCCTGGCTGTCGGACAACACCGATCCGGTGGTCCGGATGCGGATGCAGTGGGCGGCGTCGCAGTTCCTGCCCGCCCTGGTGATGGCCGGGCACGTCACCCGGTGGGGCGAGCGGCCGCTCGCGTTCGCGTGCGCGGTCGCCATGAGCGTCCGGTTCGGCTTCGACATCGACACGGCCCCGCTGTCGCCCGCCGACCTCGGCGTGTGCCGCCGGGCCACCGATACGTACCGCCGGGTGGCCGACCTGGTGCAGCAGGGGGACCTCCACCGGCTGGTCGCGCCCGTGCCCGGGCCGGGGGAGCGGGCGGCGCTGGCCTACGTGGCCCCGGACCGGCGGCGCGCCGTGGCGTTCGGGTACCAGGTGGAGGACCTGCCGGCCGGGGCGGGGCCGGGCCCGCTGCGGGTGACCGGTCTCGATCCCGACCTCGACTACCGGGTGCGCGAGATCGACCTGGCGAGCGGCGACATCGGGGAACGGGCGCTGCCGCGTGACGGCGGGCTGGCGTGGCCGCTGCGGCGGGCCCTGACCGCCGTGGTCTGGGAGCTCGAGGCCGGCGCCGGGTGAGCCGCGGCCGGGCACCGCCCCGCCGCGCTCACCAGCCCCGGAGGTCGACCGGCCAGACGTCGACCACCTCGTCGCCCTCGACGACGAGCATGCGCTCGTGGAGCGCGACCGTGGGGTCGACGTGGGCGGGCAGCACGCGCACCCTGTCGCCCACCCGGACGGGTCGGTCCGCACGGGTGCCGAACGTGATGTGCTCGTCCGAGACGAACCAGCAGTCGCCGGCGTCGACGACCTGCGGGTCGCCGTGGTCCATGCCCAGGGCCTTCAGCCCGGCGTCGAGCACGGCCCAGCCCGCCCGGTTCACCGAGATGACCGTCGCCCACAACCAGAGCGCGTTCCGGAACGCGGGGGCGTGTTCCACGTACTCGCCGTCCATGAGCGTGTACGAGCCCGCCTGGATCTCGGTGGCCCACCGGTTGACGTCGTAGGTCCCGGTGCCGCCGGCCGACACCACGTCGCCGCCGACATCGTCGTGGGCGGCGAGGAGCAGCCGCATGGCGGCCTCGACGCGGGCGGCCTTCGTCCCGGCGGGCTCCCGCATGAGGTGGCCCTCGTAGCCCATCACCCCTCGCACCTTCAGGCCCCGGCTGCGGGCGAGCCCGGCGATGGGTCCGGCCTCGTCGGGATCGCAGCCGCAGCGCGGCAGGCCGACGTTCACGTCGACCAGCACCTCGCGGACACCCCCGGCTGCGGCGGCCTCGACGGTCTCGGGCGAGTCGACTGCGACGGTCACCCGGGCCGCCCCGGACTCGACGATCCGCCCGAGGCGCGAGCAGTCGAGCACCTCGTTGGCGAGCAGCAGGTCGTCGCCGAGGCCCGCGGCGGCCATGCCCTCGACCTCGCGGACGGTGGCGCAGCAGAAGCCCCGGTGCCCGGCGGCACCGAGCTCGCGGGCCAGGGCGGTGGACTTGAAGGCCTTCACGTGCGGGCGAAGGCGCCCGCCCGGGAGTGCCTCGGCCATGGTCCGCACGTTGTGCCCGAACGCCGGGCGGTCGACGAGCAAGGCCGGTGTCGGGGCGTCGGCGACCCTCACGGCGGCGGGCCTTCTCAGAGGTGGGTGGCCGCGGCCCGCTGGACCGCGGCCACGATCGGCTCCCAGTCGGCGCCGTCCCGGCGGCTGACGGTCACGAAGTCGTTCACGCCGAACACCGCCACCACGCCATCGGCGGCGAAGACCTCCTCGGCGAACGGGTTGCCGGCGGCGGCGTCGGGGCTGGTCACGTTGAACGAGCCGTCGAGCGGGGTGTCCAGCGTGAACTTCATGGCGTTCGGGTTGGGCGTCGGAGAGGGCGATGCGGTGGCCACGGACCCGAGCGTACGACGCCGCTCAGCTCAGACCTCTCATGCTTGTCCCGGCGCCCCGCCAGGTTCTGGCGGCGCCCAGTCGCGCCGAGCGACATCGGTGCTGCCGGATCGACGTGCGGGCCGGTCGAGCGTCCCACCGGCTGACGCAGTGCCGGCTCAGAGCAGGAAGCCGGCCTGGTGCGCCGCGATCATGGCCGCCGCCTCGGCGCGGGTGGTGGGCCCGTACGTGTGCGCCGGGGGCATGCTCGCCCGCACGGCCTCGACCTCCTCGCGGCTGAGGTCGCACTGGCCCGTGATCGGCTCGATGTCGTAGAGCCGGGCGGCATTGATCCCGAAGATCTTGGCCTTGATCTCATCGGTGAGCGCCGGGTAGCCGTGGCGCTCCTGCAGCTCCTCGCTGATCTGGAAGGTCCGCATGGCCTGGATCTGGTCCTGCGGGGTGCCGAACCAGATGGAGTCGGTTCCCCACAGCACCCGGTCCTCGCCGACGTAGCGGAGGAGCTTGCCGAGTACGTGGGCCGCCGCGGTGGGATCTCGCATGACGAACCACCAGGTGCCGCCCAGCTCGGCGTAGACGTTGGAGTTCGGTTCGACCCCCGCGTCCTCGAGCGAGCGGATCAGCCGGTCGACGCCCTCGGGGTTCGGGTCGTCCGGGTCGTACGGGCCGACCCCGCCGCCGCCCGGCTCGAACCCGGAGTGGTAGACGACGAACGCGATGTCGGTGTTGCGGGCGGCGGCCGGCCCGATGTCGCGGGGGTCGGCCAGCTCGGGGGTGGACCCGACGATCTGCGAGATGCCCTTGTGCGTGCAGATGATCGGCGGGCCGATCTCCCGCACGTGGTCGATGAAGCGCTGGCCGATCTGCGGGCGGTCGGGGTCGTGGTCGTCGAAGTAGAAGTGCGCGTCGGTGGGGGTCATCGTGTAGATCTTCCAGGCCGCGATGTCGTAGCTGTCGCGCAGGTCGGTCATGTCGGCCAGCGACGCCTGGATCGGGCCCAGGTGGGGGTAGGCGCCACCGTGCATCAGCACCCGGCCGTCGCACCCGAGCCGGGTGGCGACGTCCTTGGCGAACACCATGTCGTCGGGGGTGAGCCCGTTGAGCGCCTGGCTGGGGAGCGCGGACAGGATCGCCATCGAGGTGTCGGCGCGCGCGAACACCTCGCGGAAGTAGGCGTCGGCGGTGAAGCAGACCCGGGAGTTGCCCTCCTCCTCGCCCTGGGCGCACGACGACTGCGGGAACAGGGCCGTCCACTCGGCCTCGTCCGAGCCGAGGTCGTAGTTCACGTAGTGGGTCTGGACGTCGAAGATGAACTCCTCGCCGCCGAGCTCGTCGAGCGCGGTGCTGGTGTCGGTGGTGGCGTCCTCGGACACGTCGAACGTGCCACCGGGCGACTCGCGGCGGCTCCGCGACTCGTCCCGGGAGCAGGCCCCCAGCACGAACAGGGTGGCCGCCGCGCCGGACACCCCGCTGAGGAACTGCCGCCGGGAGATCCCCATGCGGCGGGCGTTGTCGTCGGCGAGGCGGTGGGTCCGGCGGATCACCTCGCGCACCAGGGGGCTGTGCGGCTGGGGGTGGAACTCCCCGTTCGAGACCGGGCCGAACTTGATCGGCAGCCCGTGGTCGTGGCCGAACACGCGTCGTGGATCACCCATGACCGTCAGTCAACCATTTCTTGCACGGCCCGTGCAGCGGATCCGCGCCGCCGACCGGGGGACGGGCCGGGGCGCCGCCGCCGTCGTCCGGTGCCGTCGGGCGCGGGCCGCGTGCCGGCGGTGGGACTCGAACCCACACTGTGCAGGTCCTAAACCTGCCCTCTCTGCCACATTGGAGTACGCCGGCGGGTGCCGTCAGCATACGGGTCGGGCCGTGCCGGTCCGGGCCCGACCGCCGCTACCCTCTGCGCCCGTGAGCACCATCCCCACCGCGCAGAACACGTCGCTCGTCAACCCGACCCACGAGATCTTCAACCGCCTGCTCCGCGAGCGCATCATCTTCCTCGGCACCGAGGTCGATGACGACATCGCCAACGTGGTCTGCGCGCAGTTGCTCCACTTGGCCGGTGACGACCCCGAGCAGGACGTGTGGGTGTACATCAACAGCCCGGGCGGGTCGGTGACCGCCGGCATGGCGATCTACGACACCATGCAGTTCATCGAGCCCGACGTGGCCACCGTGTGCATGGGCCTCGGGGCCTCGATGGGCCAGTTCCTGCTGTGCGCCGGCGCGAAGGGCAAGCGCTACGCGCTTCCCCATGCCCGGATCATGATGCACCAGCCGAGCGGCGGGTTCCGGGGCCAGGCGGCCGACATCGCGATCCAGGCCGAGCAGCTCCTCTACGTCAAGCAGCTCATGGCGGAGCGCATCGCCTACCACACGGGTCAGACCGTCGACCAGGTGTCGGCCGACTCCGAGCGCGACCGGTGGTTCACGGCCGAGCAGGCCAAGGAGTACGGCATCATCGACAACGTGATCGTCAAGCGCGGCGAGATGCTCTGACCGGGCGCCCGCTCCGGCGGGGAGGGGCCCGGATGGAGGCGGCGCCGGCTCCCGGTCCGTGCGTTCGGGACCTTCGTCACCCCGGAACGGCCCGAAGGTAACTATGTCAGCGATGGCCATGGGGAGCACCATCTCCTCGTGAGATTCCTCGGGCGAGGGATCCACGGACGGGGAGAGAGAGGAGCCCTCATGTCGACCCTCATCCATCGCGACGAGCGGACCACCGAGGTCCCCGAGCGGGAGGCGATCCTCACCCCGGAGGGCGTCACCGTCCCGGAGCCCGCCGCTGTTCCCGCCGAGACCGCCCGCCGGTCGGGCTGGCTGGCCACCCTGCGTGTCGCCACCGGCGTCGTCTTCCTGTGGGCGTTCCTCGACAAGCTGTTCGGCCTCGGCTACGCCACGCAGTCGGAGGCCGCCTGGATCAACGGCGGCTCGCCCACCGAGGGATTCCTCAGCGGCGTGAACGTCGGGCCGTTCGCTGACACGTTCAACGACATGGCGGGCCAGGCCTGGGCCGACTGGCTGTTCATGATGGGCCTGCTCGGCATCGGGCTCGCGGTCACGCTCGGCGTGGGGCTGCGGATCGCGGCGGTCACGGGCAGCGCCCTCATGGCGCTGATGTGGGTGGCCGAGTGGCCGCTGGCCCAGCACGATGCGGCCGGCGAGCTGACCCGCTCGACGAACCCGGTCATCGAGTACCACGTGATCTACGCGCTGGTGCTGATCGTGCTGGCGGCCATGCACGCCGGGCGGCACTACGGCCTCGGCCGGATGTGGGCCCGCCTGCCGTTCGTGGAGCGGCACCGGGCGCTGATGGAGTGATCCCGGCCACCCGAGCCTGACGCGACGGGGGCGGGGCCAAGGCCCCGCCCCCATCGCGTGCGCGCCCGGCGCCGTCAGCTGTCGGAGCCGGGGTTCTCGTCGGACTGCGGACCGGCGTCGGAGTCGGTGCCGACCCGCTCGACGATGTCGTGCGCCTTGCCCTGCAGCTTGGCGATCCGGTCGTGGTACTTGCGGTTGGTCCTGCCGTCGATCTTCTCGGCGGCCTTGTCGACGGCACCGTCGATCCGCTCGGCGTTCTGGCCCACCAGGCTCCTCGCCCGGTCGGACGCCTGCTGGGCCATCTCCTTGGCCCGCCCGAGCAGGGTGCGCTCGTTTCCGGTCATCGGCGTGTCAGCCTCCCTCGCTGTCTCGTGTGGCTTCGGCGGCCCCGCGCAGCGCGGCGACGGCGTGCTCGAGGCCCTCGGGGTCGCGGTACAGCGCCGAGCCGGCGACGAGGATGTTCGCCCCGGCTCTGGCGGCGCCGGCGACCGTGACCGGCCCGATGCCCCCGTCGACCTCGACATCGCAGTCGTGGCCTCCCTCGACGACCAGGCGGCGCACCGCGGCGACCTTCGGCTCCATCGTGGGGATGTAGTCCTGGCCCCCGAAGCCCGGGTTCACGGTCATCACCAGCACGAGGCTGCACAGGTCGAGCACGTGGGCGACCGCGTCGGCCGGCGTGGCGGGGTTGAGCGCCACACCGGCCCGGGCGCCGAGCTCGCGGATGTGGCCGAGCGTGCGGTGCAGGTGGCGCGTGGCCTCGGCGTGCACGATCAGCAGCGAGCACCCGGCGTCGACGTAGCGCGAGGCGAGCTCGTCCGGCGCCTCGACCATCAGGTGCGCCTCGAAGGGCAGCCCGGCGCGCGACCGGCACGCCGCGATGACGTCCGGACCGAACGTCAGGTTGGGAACGAAGCGGCCGTCCATGACGTCCCACTGGATGCGGTCGGCGCCCGCCTTCTCGAGGGCCTGCACCTCGTCGCCCAGCCGGGAGAAGTCGGCGGGCAGCACAGACGGCGCCACCTCGATGGGACGGTCGGACGCGGGCGGGGTCACCGCGCCCATCCTACGTTCGAGGCGGCGCCCCGCTGAGAAGCCGAGCGGATAGGCGTGCAAGTGGGCACCGAACAGTACGGGATTTGCCGC
>JBKHJZ010000147.1:0-7933 GCA_046537875.1 Acidimicrobiia bacterium
GGCCACGCCGGCAGCGGTGCCAGCCCCGCCCGCCGGGACGGCCGCACCGTGCGCCACCGCGGTGGCGGCCTCTCGGCGGGCCCGCTGGTGGCGGAGCTCGATGGTCGCTCGGTGCAGCGCCCGTCGCTCACGAAGGTTGGCGCTGCGAGCGAGCAGGTCGCTGATCAGCAGGTCGTCGGCGGCCCGGGCGCTCCGGACGGCGGCCACACCCGCCCCGCCGAGGGCACGCACCGCGCGTGCCAGGCCACCGGCGACGGCCACCGTGCCGCGGCCGACGTTCCGGGCGATCGAACGGGTGACCGTTCGGGCCCCGCCGCCGACCCCGCGGCTGACCCCGCGCCATATGGTCGGCCAGGGCTCGGCGCTGCTGCGGGATTCGGTGCCCGCCGTGGCAGGCTTGTCGGCGTCGTAGAGCAGGTCGACCGCCACGGCGGCGACGCTGACTCCGAGGACCACCACGACGAGGACGACCGGGAACACGGCGCATCGGATGGTAATGCCGCACGACCCCGATACCGAGCGCAGCCCCGACAACACGGCGGGCGCGATGCCGGTCCCCCGGTCGCCGGGGACCGACGGTGCCCCCCGGGGCACCGCCGGGTCTCGCGGGCCTGGCGGATCCGACGAGTCCGGCGATGCCTGGCACCGTGCCGGCGGGCCGGATGTCCCGGGCGATGCCCGGCACGGTGTCGATGGGACCGACGGGGCCGGCGGATGGAAGGGAGGTGAGGGGTCCGACGGTCATGCGCCCGACCGGCGGCCGCCTCGGCCCCGAGTACCCCGCAGCCGCCGTGTCCGCCGCCTCTGGGCGGCGCTGGCCGCGCTGGTGCTGGTGGCGTCGACGGCGGGTGCGGCGATGCTGCCACTGCCCTACTACCTGTTCCGGCCCGGCACCGTGCGGGACACGGAACCGCTCATCGAGGTGACGGGCGGGGCGACCTACCCGTCGGAGGGGTCCATCAGCTACACCACCGTCTCGCTGCGGCAGGCGACCCTCTTCGGCCTGATGTCCGGGTGGATCGACGACGACGTCGCCGTGATGGGTCGCGACGAGGTGCTGGGCGACCACGGGGCCGAGGAGAACCGGCAGATCAACCTCGAGCTCATGGACAACTCGAAGCAGGTGGCCACCAAGGTCGCGCTCGAGCGGTTGGGCTACGAGGTGGAGGTGAGCATCACCGGTCACGTGGTGTTCGAGGTCCGTCCCGGCATGCCCGCCGAGGGCGTGCTGTCGGTGGGCGACACCATCGTCGCCGTCGATGACGTGCCGATCGACGACCGGGAAGACCTCCATCGGCTGCTCGGCGAGGAGTCCCCGGGGAGCTCGGTGATGATCACCGTCGAGTCACCGGAGCCCGGAGTGCCACCGGCCGCCTCGCCGACGCTGGGGCCCCGGGGGGGCGACGACGAGGGCGGTGATCGTGACGGCGCCGGTGGGCAGAACGGCGATCAGCGGGACGCCGACCGCGGCGATGACCCCGAGCTGGAGCGGCGGGATGTCGAGATCACGCTGGCCGCCTCGCCGGACGACCCCGACCGCGCGGAGATGGGGGTCACGGTCGGCCCCCGGCTCGACTACCACTTCCCGATCGACGTCGCCATCGACACGGGCGACGTGGGCGGTCCGTCGGCCGGCCTGGCCTTCACGCTCGGGCTGATCGACGACCTCACCCCCGGCGACCTGACCGGCGGTCTGGCGGTGGCAGTGACCGGCGAGATCGAGGCCGACGGCACGGTCGGGCCGGTGGGGGGCGCCGGGCAGAAGGCGGCGGCGGTGCGGGCCGCCGGCATGGACCTGTTCCTCGTTCCCAGCGCCGACTACGACGCCGCCGTGGAGCACGCCGGCGACGTCGAGGTCGTCCGAGTCGACACCCTGGACGAGGCGCTGGAGGCGCTGGCCGAGCGCGGGGGCAACGGCCTCGACCTGCCACAGGCGGGCGAGCCGTCGGAACGGCCCGCCGCCTGAGCGGCGCCCCCCTTTCCGCGCGCAACTCGACGGCAGTTCCACCCGATACCCCTCCAGCACTGCGATGGCACGCCGATCGTGCCGTGGTTCGGGGGCTGTCCGCGCAAGCGATCACACGCGGCGCGTTCGGTTCGCCGCGGTCGTAGCATCCGACGGTATGTCGCCCGAGCCTCCCCTCGATGCGACGGGGATCGCCCGCCGGCAGTTCTCGACGGTGCGGCGGGGATACGAGCCCGCCGAGGTGCGGGCGTTCCTCCACGACGTGGCCAACCTGATCGACCGGCTGCGGCGTGGCGAGGCGCACGAGCGGGAGCGGGCGCAGCGGGCCGAGACCCGCGCGGCGCTGGCCGAGCAGCTCGACCAGCACCGCCTCGTCGAGCTGCTCGGTGAAGAGACGGCCCGGGTGCTCGATTCGGCCCGCGCCGCGGCCGCCGACATGCGAGCCAGGGCCCAGGACACGGCGGCGCAGATCATCCGCGAGGCAGAGGAGGAGGCTCGGGGCGTGATCGAGCGGGCCGAGGGCGAGGCCGCCGCCCGGCGGCTCGAGATCCTGGCCGAGGCCGACGCGCTGCGACGGGAGGCGGAGGCCGAGGTGGAGCGCTCTCGCGACGACGGCCGGGCGGTGGTCGAGGAGATGCGCCGGGAGGCGGGGGAGGCGCACGAGCGGATGCTGGCGGAGGCCGAGCGCGCGCGGGCCGAGGCCGAGCGCGAGACCGAGGCGATCCGGGCCGCGGCGCGTGAGGAGGGCAACGCACTGGTGGCCGAGGCCCACGCCGTGCGCGAGCACGTGCTCGGCGATCTGGCCCGACGCCGGCGATCGGCCCGCGAGCAGCTGGAGCGGCTCAGCGCCGCCCGCGACCGCCTGATCGCGGCCTACGAGGTGGTCCGGCGCACCGTCGACGAGGCGATGTCGGAGCTCGACGTGGTGCTTCCCGAGGCCAAGGCGGCCGGTGACCTGGCGATGCGGCGTGTGCACCAGCAGCCCGATCCCACGGCCGAGGAGCTCGAGGCCGAGCTCGCCGTCGCGCGCATGGCCGGGCTGGTGGGCGGTGGCACGCCCGGCCGGGGGGACGCTCCGGGCGGCGACGGGGAGCCGGGTGCGGCGCAGCGGCCCGCCGCACCGCTGCTCGGCGAGGCTCCACGCGGTCCGGCGACGGAGGCCGGTGGTCCGGGGGAAGCCGGTGGGCTCAGGGAGGCCGGCGGCGCCGGCGAGCAGGAGGCGGGGCGCCGCCCGGGCGACGGCGGGGGGCTCCGGTCGCTGTGGCCCTTCCGCCGGTCGGCGGGCGGCGATGGGGGCGCCGAGGAGACGGCCGGCGGCCCGGCGGAGGTGTCGCCGAGCGGGCAATCCGCGGAGGAGACCGAGAGCATCGGGCCGGCCATCGACGTCGGGGTTGCCGGGGACGCCGCCGGCGGGGCGGACCCGTCCGACCCGGAGCATCCGGCCGCCGAGCCGGGCGAGGTCCTTCGTTCGGTGCGCGAGGCGGAGGGTCAGCCGGCGGTGGGTGACCGGGTCGAGGGCGGGCCTGCGGCCGCCGGTGCGGGCGAGGGCGATGTCGCCCACGGTGACGACCATGGCGACCACGATGGTGACCACCACGGCGGACACGACGACGGCGGCCAGGGCGAGGAGAGCGGCGGCCGCGTCGACCAGCTGTTCGCGCGGATCAAGGCCGAGCGCGGCGGCTCCACCGCCCAGGTCGGCGACACGGCGGCCGGTGATGTCGCAGCGGAGCCGCCGCCGAGCGACGCCAAGTTGGAACCGTCCACCAGCGGTACCGGACCGCAGTCGCCGCCGGGCGGCGTACAGCCGGAGGGACCCGCGGCCGGTGCCGCGGCCGCGAGCGCGGCCGCGGGCCACACCACGCGTGACGACACGACCACGGCCCGGCTGCTCGCACGGGACGTGGCGCTCGCCGACTCCGAGCGTGAGCTCAGCCGGCGGCTCAAGCGGGTCCTCGCCGACGAGCAGAACGAGGTGTTCGACATCCTCCGGCGGCGCGACAGGCGGAGGGAGAAGCCCTCGTCCGCCGCCGGCGTGCTGCCCCCGCCGGCGGACCATGTGGAGCGGTACGCGACCGCCGGGCTCGACGATCTCGCCACCGCGGCGCACCTCGGGGCCGAGAGCGTCGGAGGCCGGGCGCGCGCACCGACGTCCAAGCTGGCCAGCGCGATGGGTGAGGCGGTCGCACGGCCCATCCGCGAGCGCATCGACCACGCGTTCGAGGAGTGCGGTGACGACCTCGACGAGGTGACCGAGCGCCTTCGATCCCTCTACCGGGAGTGGAAGAGCCAGCGCATCAGCGCGGTCGCCCGGCACTACACGGCCGCAGCCTTCGCCCGGGGCGCGTACGACGCGGTCCCCTCCGGTGCCGACGTGGTCTGGCTCGTCGACCGCACGGCCGAGCCGTGTCCTGATGCGGACGACAACGCGCTGGCAGGCCGGGTGCGCAAGGGCCAGAGGTTCCCCACCGGGCACCGCTGCCCGCCTGCACACCCGGACTGTCGCTGCCTGGTCGTCCCCGCGGAGTAGGCCGACCGGCGATCCCGGCGACCGGCGACCCGCTATCCGGGCGACATGCGACCCGGGGCGCGGGACCGGCGATCCCGGCGACATGCGACGCGGGACCGGGGACCGGCGATCCCGGCGCCGGCTCACCCGAGACACGCTCGGCACCGCCCCCGATGGGCATTCGACACCGCACCTGCGGTCGATAGGCTCGGCGCCCATGCGAGCCCCTGACGATCTCCCGCGCCGGCCACGGCGCAAGCGTGGGGGCAGGAGCGGGCGCGTCACCCTGATCATCGGGGCGATCGCCGTGATCGCCCTGCTGCTGTCGCTGCGGGGGATCGCGGGCTTCTACACCGACTACCTGTGGTTCGACTCGCTCGGGCAGACCGGCGTGTGGCGGGGCGTGCTGCTGGCCAAGGTCGTCCTGGTGGCGATCTTCATCGGCGCGTTCTTCGTGATGGCGTTCGCCAACCTGGTGATCGCCGACCGGTTGGCGCCGCCGTTCCGGGTGGCAGGTCCCGAGGACGAGCTGCTCGAGCGCTACCACGACCTGGTGGCGGGCCGCATGATGTGGATCCGGGCCACCATCGCCGGCCTGCTGGCCGTGATCGCCGGGTCCGGGGCGTCGTCGGAGTGGAACTCCTGGGTGCTGTTCACCAACGGCGGCGAGTTCGGGATCCAGGACGAGCAGTTCGGCCGCGACATCGGCTTCTACGTCTTCCAGCTCCCGTTCCTGGCGTTCGTGGTCGACTGGCTGTTCGCCGCCCTGCTGATCGTCATCATCATCACCGCCGTCGCCCACTACCTGAACGGCGGGATCCGGGTGCAACCGCCGAGCCCCCGGGTCACGCCACAGGTGAGGGCGCACCTGTCGTTGCTGCTCGCCGTGCTGGCGCTGGTCAAGACCGCCGACTACGTGCTGCAGCGCTTCGAGCTGACCACCTCGGGCCGGGGCGTGATCGACGGCGCCAGCTACACCGACGTCAACGCCCAGCTCCCTGCCATCAACCTGCTGGTGCTGATCTCGATCGCGGCGGCGCTCCTCTTCGTCTTCAACATCTTTCGCCGGGGCTGGACCCTGCCGGCGGTGGCCGTGGGCCTGTGGATCTTCGTCGCGGTCGTTGTCGGCGGCATCTACCCGCAGTACGTCCAGCGGTTCCAGGTCTCGCCCAACGAGCTCGCCCGCGAGCGTCCGTTCATCGAGCGCAACATCACCGCCACCCAGCAGGCGCTCGGGCTCGAGAACATCGAGACCCGCCCGTTCGTGCCGAAGACCGATGCCGAGCAGGTCAGCCTCGCCGGCGCGGGACCGACCATCCAGAACATCCGGCTGTGGGACCCGGCCGAGCCAATGTCGGGCCGGACGTTCGATGTGCTCCAGCGGATCCGTGACTACTACCAGATCGACGACGTCGACGTGGATCGCTACCAGATCGACGGCGAGCGCACCCAGGTCAACATCGGGGTCCGCACGATCAACCCCGATGGCGTGCCCGGCGAGTCGTGGGAGGCCCAGCACCTCGCCTACACCCACGGCTATGGCGTCG
Organism: Acidimicrobiia bacterium; assembly: GCA_046537875.1. Classification (GTDB taxonomy): domain Bacteria; phylum Actinomycetota; class Acidimicrobiia; order Acidimicrobiales; family VFJN01; genus JBKHJZ01. Next base: position 6,023 of record JBKHJZ010000147.1, read on the forward strand.
TGGTCGCCCCGTCGAACGCGTCGGAGGGCAACGAGCCCGGTTTCGTGGTCGAGAACGTCCCGCCCACCGTGCAAGCGCCGGAGCTGGAGATCGACGAGCCGGGCATCTACTTCGGTGAAGATGTCGGCGGCTACGTCATGACCAACACGACCCGCGACGAGATCGACTTCCAGGAGGGGGAGGAGACCCGCTTCGCTCAGTACGAGGGCGCCGATGGCGTGGGCATCGGGTCGCCGCTGCGACGACTGGCGTTCGCGCTGCGCTTCGGCGACATCAACCCGTTGATCTCCGACTACGCGACCGGGGACTCCCGGGTCAGCTACATCCGCGATGTGGTGGACCGGGTGACCACGCTGGCCCCGTTCCTGCACGCCGATGCCGACCCGTACCCGGTGGTGCTCGATGGCCGGGTCCTGTGGGTCGTGGATCTGTACACGACGACCAACCGCTATCCCTACGGGCAGGCGGCCCAGCAGGACCAGGTGAGCACGGCGAGCGGCCTGCACCACGAGTTCAACTACGTGCGCAACCCCGTGAAGGCGACGGTGGACGCGTACGACGGGACGGTGGCGTTCTACGACCTGGGTGTCGACGATCCGATCCTCGACGCCTACCGCAGCGCGTTCCCCGACCTGTTCAGCGACGCCGACGAGATGCCCGAGGGCCTGCGGGAGCACCTGCGGTACCCCGAGGACCTGTTCCGGGTGCAGACCGCCGCGTACTCCCGCTACCAGCTCACCGACCCCGACGACTTCTTCAACCGCGACCGCGGCTGGCGGGTGGCCCCCGACCCCGGCACGGCGGGTGCCGACCCGGCGACGCCCGTGACCGATCCCAGCGGGCAGCCGACCGGTGCCGAGACGGTCCCCCGGATCGCGCCCTACTACCAGCTACTGCAGATGCCCGACGACGAGGGGGTGTCGGAGCAGGCCGAGATGGTGCTGATCCGCCCGTACGTCCCGTTCAGCGAGGACGACGAACGCCAGCAGCTCACCGCGTTCATGGCGGCTCGCATGGAGCCCGAGAACTACGGCGAGCTGGTGGTCTACGAGATGCCCTCGGACGACCTCCCGGGCGGGCCCGGGATCGCGGCGGCGTCGATCAACGCCGATGAGGCCGTGTCGACCCTGGAGACCCGGTTGGGACAAAGCGGCTCCGACGTGCGCTACGGGAACCTGTTGCTCGTTCCGGTGGACAACGCGCTGCTCTACGTCCAGCCCTTCTACGTGGTGAGCGAGCAGCGCGACCTGCCGCTGCTCGAGAAGGTGATCGCGGTGTTCGGCGAGAGCGTCGTCATCGAGGACACGCTGAGCGAGTCGCTGACCGCGCTGTTCGGCGACCGCGCCGAGACACAGGAGGAGCCCCCGGCGGCCGGCACCGAGCCGGAAGAAGAGGCAGCTCAGCCCGAGGAGGATGAAGAGGCGGCTCCCGGGACGGGTGCGCCGTCGGACGCGGTGCCACGGGAGGTGGCGCGCCTGCTGGACGAGGCGAACGACCTGTTCGCCCAAGCCGACGAGGCACTGGCGGAGGGCGAGCTCGGCACCTACCAGGACCTCGACCGTCAGGCTCGGGACCTGGTCGAGGAGGCAAGCAGGCTGCTGAGCGGCGAGGCGGAGCCGGGGGGCGGGGGCGGCGACACCGGCGATGGCGGTGGTGGTGAGGGCGGCGCCGAGCCCGGGGAGGGCGAGACGACCACGACCACCGAGCAGACCACCCAGGCCTGACGTTCCTGCACCGTTCTGCCGGATCGACCAGGTTCCCTGGGGTCCACCGGGTTTACTCGGGATTGCCCGCTTCGCCGCCCCCCGCCGGGGGGTACCACCCTCGATCTGGCAGCCCCGTGTTGCCGTCCGCGAACGCGGCGCTGCCAGAAGCGAGGTGAGGGGTCCGCCGTTGCTGGCGCGAAGTTGG
>JBKHJZ010000025.1:0-29528 GCA_046537875.1 Acidimicrobiia bacterium
GCGCGACGTCGTCGCGGGAGATCTGGGCCATGAGCGCGCATGCTACGGGAACGCCAGCCACCTCCCGAGCGTCCTACTCATGATGGCTGCCGCTACGAGGACCTTCCCGACGCCGAGATCGCCGACGTCCTCGGCTGCCGGACCCCGACCGTCCGCTCGACCATCCACCGGGGACTCAGGGCCCTGCGCAAGGAGATCGACCGATGAGCACCCGCACCCGCCGCCGCACCGCAGCGCCCGACCCCTTCGACGCCGAGGTCCGGGCGATGCTCCAGCGCCGGGCCGCCGACGTGCGCCCCTCCCCGGACGCACGCCGGCGCCTGGCCGCCCGGCTCGCCGACGAGGAGGGCATCGTGGTGCACCTCCACCGACCCCCGGCCGCCGAGGGACGCCGGCGGGCCCGCGTCCTCTCGGTGGTCGCCCTGCTGCTCGTGTCCATGGTGGCGGCGGCGGCCTGGGTCACCAGGTCCGGCTCGGGCGGCACGGAGACCAGCCGCGATCCGCAGGCGGCCGGCAGCGACGACGGCCCCCCACCGTTCTTCGACCCCGCCACGGCCGATCCCGTGTACTCACACCCAGCGGATGGTCCGCCGGTCACCGTCGACCAGGTCGTCGACGAGTACCTCGACCTGCGGCTCGGGAACGACCGGGAGCTCATGCGCGAGCCCGCACGGATCACCGGCGACGGCCTGGCGACGGCCCGGTGGGCGACGCACGCCGACGGGGCCACCTACTCGGGCACGATCCATCTGCGGAGCATCGACGGCCGGTGGGCGGTCGTGGGGACGGCCTGCGATCAGCTGGAGATCACCGAGGCCCAGGTCCGTCCGTACCCCGGCGAGATCGTGGGCGGGCAGGGGCCCCGGCGGTCCGAGGTGTCCATCACGCTCACCACGCACGGAACGCCGGGTCCGGGCCACGGGCTGTTGTTCGAGGTCAGCGACGGGAAGCACGTCCGGGGCGGCGTGAAGGGACCGGAGTTCCCCGAGGTCTGGCGGGAAGCCGACGGGTTCCGCGAGCACCTGCCGTACGTGGATGCCACGTTCCAGGTCCCGATCGACCCCCGGCTTCCCCAGGGAACCCCCGTGATCCTGACCGTCCACCACGTCGACGAGCAGGACACCCCGCTGTCGCTCACCGAGTTCTGGGTGGAGGATCCGGCTGGGCGTTGACCACCCCCCGGGCGAAGCGGAGCGCGTGCTCGATCACCAGGTCGCGGTCGTAGTCGAGGGTGGCCACGTGATAGCTGCGCGCCAGCGTCACCCGCTCGACCGGACCCGACACGCTCGCGGCCAGCAGGTCGCTGTCGGCGGGATCGACGACGTGGTCCTGCGGGCTGGTCATGATCAGCGCCGGGCAGGCGACCCGGCCGATGTCCCCGGCCAGCCGATCGGCGGCCTCGGCCAGGCTCAGCAGCGGGCGCAACGGCGTGGCGTCGTAGGCCTTCTCGCGCCCGTCGGGGTCGGCGACGTCGCCGCCGATGGAGGGGATCCGGTCGGTGCCGGCCTCCAGCATCTGCCGGGCGGCGTCGACCACCGCAGCGGGCACCCGCAGTGCCGGGTTGACGCAGACGATGCCGGCGATCGCGGGGTGACGCGTCGCCAGCCACGCGGCCAGCGACCCGCCCATCGACAGGCCGGCCACGACCACGCGGCCGACGCGGGCCGCCAGGTCGCCGTACGCGGCCTCGGCCGCGGCCGACCAGTCGGACCAGCCCGTCGCCGCCAGGTCGTCCACCGAGGTCCCGTGGCCCGGCAGCAGCGGGAGCTCCACGGCGAAGCCGGCGCCGGCGAACGCCTCGGCCACCCCGCGCACCGAGTCGGGTGAGCCGGTGAACCCGTGGAGGACCAGCACGCCGTGCGGACCGCCGTCGGCGGAGTACGGCTCGCACCCCGGGAGGATCGCCGCCCCGGCCGTCGCGTCCCGTTCCCCGGTGGTCCCCATCGGCGGCAGCGTACAGCGGGTGATTGACCCCCTGGTCAAGCCTCGACACACTGTGGCCCGAATGTCCGATCGCCAACTCACCGCCCAGGGCGCCGAGCGCAAGCAGCAACTGCTCGACGCCGCGGCCCGGCTCTTCGCCGAGCAGGGCTACTCGGCCACGCGCGTGGCCGACATCGTCGAGGACGCAGGCGTCGCCAAGGGGCTCTTCTACTGGTACTTCGACAACAAGGAGTCGCTCTTCCGGGAGCTCGCCGCCAACATCCGGCAGCGGCTGCGCCGGCAGCAGGCGGAGGCCATGGATCCCGAGGCGCCGGCGCTGGTGCGGATCGTGCAGGGGACCGTCGCCAGCGTGCGGTTCATGGCGGAGCACGCCCACTACTTCTCGCTCCTCGAGGTCGAGGGCCGCAACGTGCCCGACGTGCTGCGACAGGGCACCGAACAGCACCTGCGCGACGTCGCCGCCCTCGTGCGGGAGGGCCAGGCCGACGGCACGGTCACCACCGACGACCCGCCGCAGCTGCTGGCGCTGGCGACCGTCGGCACGGTTGGCCAGTTCAGCCACTTCCACCGGACCGGGCGCATCGACCTGTCGCTCGACGGGCTCGCCGACTACGTCGCCCGCCTCGTCGCCCGCATGCTCACCGCCGACGAGCGGGCGGCTCGCGTCGCCATCACGAGGCTGCACCACCCCAACGTGACCGCCGCCGAGGTCCACGGATAGCCTCTCCCGGTCGTTCCGCAACCACGAGGTCTATCCATGTCCCGACGCCGCCGGCTCGTCGCGCTCGCCGCCCCCGTCGCACTGTTGCTCGGCGCGTGCACCACGAACGACGCCTCGCGCGGCGACGTGGTCGACGCGATGACCGACGCCGGCGTCGAGGAGGACCGTGCCGAGTGCATCGGCGACCGGTTCGAGGACGAGTTCAACCAGGACCAGCTCAACGAGATCGGCGCCGCCGAGACGCCCGAGGACTACCCCGAGGATCTGCGCGACGAGATCGACCAGATCATGGAGGACTGCATCCAGGGCGACGGGGGCGACACCACCACCACCACCGACGCGACCGGCGACACCGGGGGCGGGGGCACGACCGAGGACACCCCGGCCGAGGGCTGATCCCCCGGGACCCCCCGCTCCGATGCTTGCACGTGCACTGCAAGCGAGCGCTACCATGCGTCCGCTCGCGAGGCGACCAGGGAGGATCGTCGTGGCCTACAAGTTCCTGTCCGACGAGTGGGTGGAGGCGGCCAAGCGCATCCGCGCCGAGGCCGGCGGCACGGCGGCCGCCCAGCCGGTGAAGATGAACCTGGTGATCACCGGTGTGCCGTTCGGCGAGGGGTCGGTGAACGCCCACATGGACTCGACGAACGGTCAGGTCGAGCTCGACCTCGGCCACCTCGACGCTGCCGATGTCACCGCCACCCTCGACTACGACACCGCCAAGGCGATGATCGTCGACTCCAACCCGCAGGCCGGGATGCAGGCGTTCATGGCCGGCAAGATCCAGCTTCAGGGCGACATGACCAAGGCCATGGCGCTGCAGGGCGCGCCGACCAACCCGGACCTGGCGGCGAAGATCAAGGAGATCACCGAGTAGCGTCGGTTGATCTCCCGCAGAGAGCGGGCGTTCGCACGCTGGGGAGTGTTCACAGACGGACGACGCGAGCGTGCCGAGCCTGCTGGGGCGGCAGCCTCATCGCGGCGGCTGGGGAACACCGCGTCCGGCATGCCGCCCCAACGGGCCCGGCACGCTCCGTAGTCTAACGGATGCTGTTCGCTGTGTCAGCTCGGTCGGAGCTGGCACGCGTCCACGTGTCTCAAGTAACGGTCGGGACCAGTGGTCGGGGGAGACGAGCGTCCCGACACCACAAGAGTTGCCGACGCGGCACGCCAGGTCAAGACATAGTTCTGACACCGAGTGTTCGCCTGCGCGCGCGATGACGCCGGTGTGCCGATCGTCACCTCGACATGAGGTCGAGCCTCAGCTCACGTAGAGGTCGACCTCGGTGCCGACCTCCACCTCGTCGCCCCGCGACGGCTCCGTCCGGAACACCTCGCCGTCCTGATCGCCGAACACGCGGCCCCGTCGCAGGCCGGCGTCCTCGAGCTTCTCCTGGGCGTCGTCGATGCTGTCGCCGTCGAGGTCTGGCACCTCGACCGTGCCGTCACCGCCGCCTCCCACGTAGACGAGCACCCTGCTGCCCGGCTCCGCCGTCTCGCCCACCCCGGGCTCCATCCGAACGACGCGGTCACGCTCGTCGTCGTCGCCCGACGACCCCGGCAGCCGGCGGCGGTCCGGCCTCAGGCCCATGTCGCGGAGCACGTCCCGCACATCGTCGAACGTGTCGCCCAACAGGTCGGGGATCTCGATCCCGGGCGGACCGGCGGACACCACCAGCCGCACCGGCGAGCCCTTCGGGACCTCTCGCGGCACGTCGTCGCCCACCCGGATCACGACCCCCTCGTCGACCTCCTCGCTCTCCTCCTCGACGATCTCCGCGGTGAGGCCGGCCTCGCGCAGGCGGGCCTCGGCCTCGCCCTGCTCGAGCCCCGCGAGGCCGTCCGGCACGTCCACCAGTGTCGGCCCCAACGAGACGAACAGCGTGAGCCGGTCGCCCTGCCTCAGCTGGGTCCCGGGCTCCGGGTCGGTGCGCACCACCTGGCCAGGCTCGGTGCCGTCCTCCCGGAGCTCCTCGATCGAGAGCTGCCAGCCGTACTCACCGATCGAGTCGATGGCCTCGTCGCGCTGCGCGCCGATGAGCGCCGCCGGCACCGCGTACGAGGGGGTGCTCGACCGCAGGTACGCCCAGGCGCCGATCACCCCCAGGGCCACCGCCAGCACCAGCCCGGCCCCCATCAGCAGGATCCGTCGCGCACGGTCGTCTCGGGGCGACACGCCGGCGCCGCCCGATCCGGCGCCCGACACGTGCGCACCGGGCGGCCCCGGGGGTCCCAGCGACATCACGCGGGTGTCGTCGACCCCCGGTGCGGGCGGCGCGCCTGCAACGGCGGCCGCCATCACGGTGGCATCCCCTCCCCCGGCCGCGTCGACGTCCGGCGATGCCACCGGCGTGAGCGGGAGCGGCTCCGGCCGCGTGAGCCCGGAAGCCGCAGCCACGAGGCCGCTGGCCAGGGCCCCGGCGTCGGGCCGCCGCGCGGGATCGGGGTCGCCGGCGGCCTCGATCAGCGGCCGCAGAGGCCCGAGCGCCTCCGGCACGACGAGATCCCGATCGAGCCGGGCCATGAGCGTCCCGATCGTGGTGTCGGCCGAGAACGGCACCTCACCCGTCACCGCCTCGATCAGGAGCAGCGCCAGCGAGTACACGTCGCTCCGGCCGTCCACCGCTTCGCCCCGGGCCTGCTCGGGCGAGGCGTAGCGGGCCGTGCCGAGCACGGTCCCGGTCTCGGTGAGGCCCGCCTCGGCGATCACCCGGGCCAGGCCGAAGTCGCCGACCCGCAGCCGCGCGTCGTCACCGAAGAGCAGGTTCGCCGGCTTGACGTCGCGGTGGACGAAGCCCTGCCTGTGGGCGTGGTCGAGGGCGCGCGCCGCCTCGAGGCCGACGACGAGCGCCTGCGAGGTCGACAACCGGTGACCGGCGTCGAGCATGCTGCGGAGGCTGCCCCCGCTGAGGTACTCGGTGACGAGGAACGGCGTGCTCTCCTCGCCGCTCCAGTCGTACACGGCCAGGATGTTGGGGTGGGTGAGCGCGGCGGCCGCCTGCGCCTCGGCCCGGAACCGGCGCAGGAACGTCTCGTCGGCGGCCAGCGCGGGGTGCAGCACCTTCACGGCCACCCGGCGGCGCAGACGCTCGTCCTGCGCGAGGTACACCTGGGCCGACGAGCCCGAGCCGAGCGGCGAGAGGAGCCGGTAGCGCCCACCCAGCACACGACCGCTCTCGGTCATCCGAGACATGGCCACGCCGGGAGGCTAGTGCACGACATCTCGCGACGGAGGAGCCGAGGGAGCCGGACAGCGGGCTACGGGACCACCCGCCACGCGTGGAAAGATGGCTGGCCGTCATGGCCGCCGCCCCCGTCTACAGCACCCGCTTCAAGTTGGTCGCCGCGCTCGTCCTCACCGTGGCGATCGCCGCCTTCGTGACCGCGTACCTGGCGACCCAGCAGGGAGACGACGACCCCGTCGTCTCGTCCGGCGCCGCCTCCGAGGCCGTCGAGAACCTGATCCCCGACCGCGGCGACCAGGTGCCGCAGCAGCAGACGGTCGGCGTGGACCTCGCGGGTGGATGGAACGCGGCGCTGGCGGTCAACGGCGTCGAGATCCCCGACGGCGAGCTCGACGTGACCCCGGAGCTGTCGCTGGTGCAGTTCACGCCGGCCGACGGCCGGACGGTCGAGCAGTTCCAGCCGGGCCGGAACTGCGTCGAGGCCACGATCTGGCCGCTCTCCGAGGGCCGTGGCGGCGAGGAGACGCGCACGGTCGGCTGGTGCTTCGACGTGGTCTGACCCTGCGCCCCGCGGCCGGGCCGCGCGCCGCCGGACCGGCTCAGCCCGGCAGCTCCCCCGTGTCGAGCAGGTGGCGGAAGCCGGCCTCGTCGAGCGTCGGAACGCCGAGCCCCTCGGCCTTCGTCACCTTCGACGCACCCGGCGACTCGCCCACGACCACGGCGGTCGTCTTGGCCGACACGCTTCCGGGCGACTTGCCGCCGCGGGCCTTGATCGCCGCCTCGGCCTCCTCGCGGCTGAAGCCCTGCAGGGTGCCGGTGACCACCACGCTCTTCCCCGCCAGAACGTCGGGCACCTCGGCGGCCGCCGGGCCCTCGACGTTCACACCCGCCGCCCGCAGGCGCGCCACCAGCTCGCGGTTCGCCGGGTCCTCGAAGAAGGTGTGCACCGATTCGGCGATGACCGGGCCGACACCCTCGACCGCCGCCAGCTCGTCGACCGACGCGTCCATGATCCGGTCGATGTGCCCGAAGGCAGCGGCCAACGCTTCGGCGCCGGCCGGGCCCAGGTGGCGGATGTTGAGGCCCACGAGCAGGCGGTCGAGCGGCCGGGTCCGCGACGCGTCGATCGACGCCCGCAGGTTGGCGGCCGAGAGCGCACCCATGCGCTCCAGCCCCTCGACGCGCTCCCAGTCGAGCTCGTAGAGGTCGGCGACGCTGCGCACCATGCCCTCCTCGATGAGCTGCGCCACCCGCTTCTCGCCGAGCGCGTCGATGTCCATCGCGCCGCGGCTGGCGAAGTGCTCGATGGCCCCCTGCCGCTGGAACGGGCACTCGGGATGGATGCAGCGGTGCTCCGCCTCGCCCTCGGGCCGCACGAGCTGCGAGCCGATGGGGCAGGGGCAGCGGGCGGGGAACGACCACGGAGCGAGCCCCTCGGGACGCTCGGCCAGCACCGGCCCGAGGACCTCCGGGATCACGTCGCCCGCCCGGCGAACCATGACCCGGTCACCCGGGCGGACGTCCTTGGCGCGGACCTGGTCCTCGTTGTGGAGCGTCGCCTGGCTGACCGTGACGCCGCCGACGAACACCGGCTCGAGCACCGCGTACGGGGTGGCCCGCCCGGTGCGGCCGATCGACACCAGGATGTCCCGGAGCCGGGTGGTGCGCTCCTCGGGCGGGAACTTGTAGGCGATCGCCCAGCGCGGCGCCTTGGACGTGAACCCGAGCAGCTCCCGGTGGGCGTGGTCGTCGACCTTCACGACCACGCCGTCGATCTCGTAGTCGAGATCGTGACGCCGCGACTGCCAGCGGAGGCAATAGTCGAGCACCTCGTCGGGACCCGGCTGCACCCGGATCTCCGGGTTGACCGGAAACCCGAGGTGGCGCAGCCAGTCGAGCGCCTCGTGGTGGGTGCGCAGCTCGGGGCCGCCGTCGACCTGGCCCGCCTGGTACGCCCACAGGGAGAGCTCGCGCTGAGCCGTGATGCGGGGATCCTTCTGGCGCAGCGCGCCCGCCGCCGCGTTGCGCGGGTTCACGAACGGCCGCTGACCCCCCTCGATCTGGCGCTCGTTGAGCGCATCGAACGCCGAGAGCGCCATGTAGACCTCGCCGCGCACCTCGAGCACCGCGGGGGCGTCGCGGCCGAGGCGCACCGGCACCTGGCCGATGGTGCGCACGTTCTCGGTGACGTCCTCACCGGTGCGCCCGTCGCCCCGGGTGGCGGCCCGGGCGTAGCGCCCGTCCTCGTACCGGATCGAGATCGCGAGCCCGTCGATCTTCGGCTCGCACACGTAGGCGACCCCGTCGCCGTCTCCGGCCAGCCGGCGGTGCAGGCGCTGCACCCACGCGTGCAGCTCGCCCTCGTCGAAGGCGTTGTCGAGGCTCATCATCGGCACGTCGTGCACCACAGGCGCGAACACCGTGGCGACCGGAGCCCCGCCCACCCGCTGCGTCGGCGACTCGGGGGTGATCAGCTCGGGGAACTCCTCCTCGAGCGCCCGCAGCTCGCGCACCAGCTCGTCGTACTCGGCGTCGCTGATCGTCGGTTGGTCGAGCACGTGGTACCTGTGGTCGTGCTCGGCGATCTCGGAGCGCAGCGCCTCGGCGCGATCCTCGACGTCGCGGGGAGCCATGCCGGGACTGTACAGAGGCGCTGAGACGTTCAGCGGAGGGGCTCCGGCAGGAGCTCTGCCCCCGCCGCACCCCCCGCCAGTCGACCCCGGGGGACCCGCCGAAGACGTTCGAGTCCGGTGCCCAGGAAGCGCTACGCGCCGACGTCGATGCCGAGCTCCACCGCGTGGGCCTCCACCCGCTGCGCGAGCGTGGCCACCAGGTCGAGCACGTGGTGGGCCTGGGGGATGTCGAGCCCCACCAGGCCACACGCCGGGGTGATCAACGCCTGCTCGACGAGCAGCTCGAGCTCGCACCCGCCCTCGACCAGCGCATCCCACTCCGAGATCAGCCGGCGCCAGAGGAGGTCGGCCGACCCCCCGAGGGGCCGGTCGACGGGCACCGCTCCCCACGCGACCCAGCCGCCGCGCTCCATGAAGCCGGCGAACGCCCCCGCGTGCTCGCCGGCGCCGGTGTCCACCGGCAGCGACAGGATCTGCGGGCCGGCCTGGAGCACGGCCGGCCAGTCGGCCCGGCCGCAGCAGTGCAGCCCGGCGATCGCCCGGTCCTCCACCGCGGCGAGGGCCGACGACACCAGGTCGAGGGTGTCCTCGACCGCCAGGGGGAACCCGGGGTCGAGCGCGGCGGTGAGCCCCGGCTCGTCGAGGAAGAGCAGCGGGGTGGCGCCGGGCGCGGTGCGGCGGGCGGCGAGCAGGGTGGCACGGATCCGCGCCCGGACCGACGCCGATGCGACGGCGAACGCCCGGCCGGCCGGGACGCCCACCGCGTGCAGCGCCAACCCCAGCGTGACGGGTCCCGTGAGCTGCAGCTTGAACGGCGCCACCCGCCCGGCGATCGCCTCGAGGAAGGTGCGCAGCCCCACGAACGGCTGCCCGGCGATGCCGCCGTCGGTGAGGGGTGCGTCCGGGCGGACCGCTGCCTCATCGACCACCAGCGAGCCGTCGGGCAGCACGGTGACCCCGGAGATGCCCCAGGCCGCCTGCGCCACCATTCCCTCGACCGGTGACCGCTTCGGCAGCGACGGCGCGGCCGGGAGCCGCGGGGTCCGCTCCAGCGCGCAGGCGACGGCCGCGTCCACATCGTCGTGCGGGAGGCTGCCGATGGCGGTCGCCAGCCCGACCGGGAGGAGCACCTCCCTCATCGGCGCCTCAGGCGCCGAGCGGATCGGCGGCTCAAGCTCTTCGACACGGCACCCCCCGTGTGCTCGGCACCCCGGACTGGAATAGCCACCGTTGCGCACCATCGGCAAATCTCTGCTCGCCGTGGACCCCGATCGCCGCACCGCCCAGAGCGCCCGGATCTCGGTGCGTCGCCCGCGCCTCGGCGCCTGGCCGGTCCGGCTGGCGTGGCTCGTGCTGCCGTTCGTCTGCGGCCCGGCGCTCGGCGACGCCCTCGACGGGGCGGGCCGGCCGCTGCAGCTGGTGGCCAGCGCGGGGATGTGGGCCGGCTGGGCCGGGGTGCTGGTGGCCACGCTCGTGCCATCGACGGTGAGCCTCACGGCGCTGCGGCTCGCGGCCCCGGCGCCGGTGGTGGCATCGGCGGCCGCCGCCGTCGCCGGCGGTGCGCCGTCGGGCACCGAGATCGTGGCGCTCGCCGGGTCGCTGGCCGTCGCGCTCGTCGCGCTGTCGCCCCCGGTGGGCGAGGTCTTCGTCGACGGGTCGTCGTACGGCGACGAGAGGCGCATGCCGTTGCGGGCCCCGGGGCCGCTGCTCCTGGGCCCGGTGGAGGTCGCGTGGTGCGTCGCCGCCGCCGGGACGGCTGCGGGGCCGCTGCTGCTCGCCGCCGAGCGGTGGGTCGCGGGTGGGATCGCTCTGGCCGCCGGGCCTCCCGCCGCCTGGCTCGCGGTGCGGGCCCTCCACACGCTCGCCCGGCGCTGGGTGGTGTTCGTGCCCGCCGGGCTGGTGGTGCACGACCCGCTCGCGCTGGTGAACGCCGTGCTGGTGCGCCGGGAGGTGCTGCGCTCCCTCGGGCCCGCACCGGCCGACACCGACGCCCTCGACCTCACGCGCGGGGCGCTCGGGCTGGCGCTGGAGATCCGCCTCTCGGAGCCGGTGCCCGTGACGCTCGTGCGGCCGCCCGGGGGCGGGGTCTCGGTCGCGAACCGCAGCACCGACGCCTTGCTGGTGGCGCCGTCCCGGCCGGGCACGGTGCTCGCGGAGGCGCGCCGCCGGCGTCTGGTGGTCTGAGCGCGGCCGTGGCGTGGTGCGCCGCCGCGGTGGCCGCAGTCGCCACAGTCCCCGAGGTCATGGGTTCCAGGTCCCCCGCGGTCCCCGAGGTCATCGGTTCCACGCCCCCGAGCCCGAGGTCATAGGTTCCAGATCCGGAACCCCACCCCTCCGGCACCACACCACGGAACCCCACGCCTCAAGGCACGCCCCTCGCCACGTGCCGCCGCCGTGGTCAGACGGACCCACCGCGGCGACCGGAACCGGGGCGGGCGCCCCGAACGGAACCGGAGCGGGCGCTGCGACCGGAGGCGGAACGGCCGGCGCGGTGCCGCACTCCGGCGAGCCCGGCGTCGACGACCGTCTCGATGAGGCGGTCGTCGACCGGTTCGCCCGAGACGAGCAACCGGTAGAAGACGGGGCCGCCCACCAGGTCGAGCACGAGCTCGGGGTCCGTGCCCTGCGGGAGCTCGCCGCGGTCGATGCCGCGGGTGACGGCCACCCGACCGGTTCGCCGGCGCTCGCGCATGAACTGCGTCAACACCTCGCGCATCTCGGGGTTGACCGCCGCCTCGGCGATGATGGCCGGCATGATCCGGCCCGCCGGCGTGTCGCGCAGCTTGGTGGTCAACCCGCGCATCAGCACGACCAGGTCGTCCCGCAGCGAACCCGTGTCGGGGTCGTCCAGCTGGATGCCGAGGTGGTGGGCGGTGTCCAGCAGGAGCTCGGCCCTCGACCGCCAGCGCCGGTAGACGGTGGCCTTGCCGCAGCCGGCGCGCGCCGCCACCTCGTCGACGGTGAAGCCGCCGGGGCCGTGCTCGGCCAGCACGTCGACCGCCGCCCGCATGATGGCCTCGCCGGCCCGGGCGTCGCGCGGGCGCCCGGGCCGGCGGCCGCTGTGGTCGATCGGCGTGCTCGTGGTGGCGCCCCTCATGTCGTGGCCGGTGCCGGCGACACGTCCTCGTCGCCCGGTGGCACCACGGTAGGTGCCCGGTCGGCGCCGGTGTTCGGCCCGCCGGCGGCCGGGTCGCCCGAGGCGGGTTCGCCGGGGCCGGGCCCGCCGGCGGCCGGGGCGTCGTGGTCGGGGGCGTGGGCGGGGAGGAACACGCCGACCATCACCGCCCCGATCGCCAGCGCCACGGCCCCGATGGTGAACGCCGCGCCCATCCCGTCGACGAAGCCCTGCGACGCCGCCGCGGCCAGCATCCGGCCCGGCTCGCCGCCCACCTCGCCGGCCACCGCCATCGCGGCGCCGACCTGGTCGGTGATCGCGTGGGCCACATCGGTGGGCACCGGGAGGCCGTCGATCGAGTCGGTCACGCGCGGGCGGTAGGTCGAGCTCATGGTCGAGCCCAGGACCGCCACGCCGAGGGCGCCACCCACCTGCCGGGTCGTGTCGTTGACCGCCGACCCGACGCCCGCCTTCGCCAGGGGCAACGAGCCCATGATCGACTCGGTGGCGGGCGGCATCACCAGGGCGAGGCCGGCCGCGAGCACGACGAAGCTGGCGACCACGTCGCCGTAGGTCGACCCCGGGGTCAGGGCCCCGGCCAGCAGCAGCCCGGCCGCCGCCACGAGCAGCCCGGTGGCGACGACGATCTTGGCCCCGATGCGCTCGACGATCCGGGCGCTGAGCGGGGCGACCACCATCTGCGTGGCGGCGATGGGCAGCAGGCGGATCCCGGCCTCCAGCGCGCTGTAGCCGAGCACCGACTGGAGGAACTGGGTCATCAGGAACAGCGACCCGAACATGGCGAAGAACGTGAGCGTGATGGCCCCCGACGCCGCCGAGAACCGCGGGTTGCGGAAGAAGCCGAGGTCGAGCATCGGGAAGCGGGCACGGCGCTCCCACACCAGGAAGGCGCCGAGCAGCACCGCGGCCAGCGCGAACGCCCCGACGATCGCCGGCTCGGTCCACCCCGTCGGGCCCTCGATGATCGCCCACACCAGGGCCACGAGGCCGCCGATCGACAGCAGGGCACCGGGGACGTCGACCGGCAGGGCGTCGGGATCCCTCGACGTCGGCACGAGCAGCTGGCCGAGCACCAGCGCGACGACGACCACCGGCACGTTGATCAGGAACACCGAGCCCCACCAGAAGTGCTCGAGCAGCCAGCCGCCGGTCACCGGACCCACCGCGACCGCCATGCCGGCGGTGGCCGTCCAGATGGCGATGGCCTGCGCCCGCTCCCGCCGGTCGGTGAAGACGTTGGTGATGATCGACAGGGTGGCCGGCATGACGAGGGCGCCGCCCACACCCATGACGGCCCGGGTGGCGATGAGCTGGCCGGCGCTGTCGGCGAGGGCCGACAGCACGGCCGCCACGCCCATGATCACGAGGCCGAGCGCCAGGGCGCCCCGCCGGCCGAAGCGGTCGCCGAGGGCTCCCATGGTGAGCAGCAGCCCGGCGAAGACGAGGACGTAGGAGTCGACCACCCACTGGAGCTCGCTGGTGCTGGCACCGAGGTCGCGCTGGAGGGTCGGGATCGCCACGTTGACGATCGTGTTGTCCATGACGATCAGGAGCAGGCTCAGGCACATGACGGCGAGAACGAGCCACCGCCGGGGTGAGGCCGCCTGCACGTGGGGATCCGGCGTCGGTGCCATCTGCCACCTCTCCGTGGGATTACGAGACGAACGAGTCCGCTGACCCGCCATCATCCGCGTCCCAGTTCCGGAACGCAAGGGTTTCGGAACGATTCCGTCCGTGATTCTCGTCACCCACGCTGCACCGGGTGCCGGGCAGCCGAGCGCTCGGTGACCTCAGCGGGCGACGATGCCGCCGCCCACCACCTCGTCGCCCTCGTAGAGGACGACCGACTGCCCGCGGGCCACCCGGCGCTGCGGCGTCGCGAACCGCACGATCGCTTGGTCGCCGGCCGGCACGACCGTTGCCGGCCGGGGTGCACCGTGCGCCGCGCACTGCGCCGCGAGCGTCGCACCGGCCGCCGGCGGCCTACCCGCCCAGTTGACCCGGCCGAGCACCGCCTCGTCGGCCAGCAGGTCACTCCGGTCGCCCACCCGCACCGTCGCCCCCGGCACGTCGACGTCGACCACGTACCGGGGCGCGCCGCCACCCGCGAGCCCGAGGCCCCGGCGCTGCCCGATGGTGACCAGCTCGACGGCCGGGACCGTCCCCACCTCGTCCCCGGACCGGTCGACGACCCGGCCCTGCCGCAGAGCCATGCGACGGCCGAGGAACCCACCCCGGCCGCTGGTCGACGTGACGAAGCAGACGTCCTGGCTCTCCGGCTTGTCCGCCGTCCGCAGGCCCAGGCGCCCGGCCTCGGTACGGACTGCGTCCTTCGTCAGCTCGCCCACCGGCAGCAGGGCCCGGGCCAGCTCGCGCTGGCCGAGGACGTACAGCACGTAGCTCTGGTCCTTGGCCGCATCGGCGCCGCGCGCCACCCGCCTGGTGCCGTCGGGCCGGGTGACGACCCGGGCGTGATGCCCCGTCGCCAGCGCATCGAAGCCGACGGCCAGGGCCCGCCGGAGCAGCCGGTCGAACTTGAGGTGGCGGTTGCACTCGATGCACGGGTTCGGGGTGGCCCCGCGCCGGTGGGCGTCGACGTACGGCCCGACCACCCGCCGCTCGAAGTCGTCGGTGAACGACCACACGTGGTGCGCGATGCCCAACTGCTGGGCGACCCTGCGGGCGTCGTCGACGTCGCTCACCGAGCAGCACCCCGAGTCGGACTCGCCGCCCCACAGCTTCAGCGTCACGCCTACCACCTCGTGGCCGGCCTCGATCAGCCGCGCCGCTGCGACCGACGAGTCGACCCCGCCGGAGAGGGCGGCGCACACCTTCACGCGGCCGCCCCCCGCAGGCGCGCCACCGCGGCCGGGATCGCGTCGAGCGCGGCGTCGACGTCGGCGTCGGTGGTGGTCCATCCCAGCGAGAGCCGCAGCGAGCCCCGCGCCTCGCCGGCCGGCACGCCCATCGCCGCCAGCACGTGCGACGCCTGCTGCGCGCCGCTGGCGCACGCCGATGCCGCCGACGCGCACACGCCGGCCTGGTCGAGGAGGAACAGCAGCGCCTCGCTCTCGACCCCGGGGACGCAGAGGTGCAGCGTGCCCGGGAGGCGCTCCACGGGGTCGCCCGCGACGGGCCGGCGGCGGACCGTGTCGACGGCGCCCGGGACGGCGCGGAGCAGCCCGGCGGCCAGGCGGTCACGCAGCCCGGTGATCCGCCCGACCTCCGCCTCGCGCTGCACCCGGGCGGCGGTGAGCGCCGCCGCGAAGCCCACGATGCCCGCGACGTTGTGGGTGCCGCTCCGGAGCTCCCGCTCCTGGCCGCCGCCCAGCGCCCGGGGGGCGAGCGCCGTCCCCTGCCGGACCACGAGCGCGCCGACCCCCTGCGGGCCGCCCAGCTTGTGGGCGCTGACCGACACCAGGTCGGCGTCGGCGGCGACGACGGCCAGGTCGAGCCACGGTGCCGCCTGGACGGCGTCGGTGTGCACCACCGCGCCGGGTGACCGGCTCCGCACCACCTCGGCCGCCGCGGCGACCGGCTGCACGGTGCCGACCTCGTTGTTCGCGGCCATGACGGAGACCAGCGACGTGTCCGGCCCCACGGCGTCGCCGAGCGCCTCGAGGTCGATGCGGCCCGCGGGATCGACCGGCACGTGCCGGCCCCCGACCTGGGCCACGGGCGCCAGCACGGCCTCGTGCTCGATGGCGCTGCACAGCACCGGCCCTGGCCGGGCCGCGTGCGCCCCGAGCACGGCGAGGTTGTCGGCCTCGGTGCCGCCGCCCGTGAAGATCACCTCGCCCGGACGGCACCCCAAGCCCTCGGCGACCGCGTCGCGCGCCTCGTCGATCGCCCGCCGCGCGGCGCGGGCCACCCGGTGCGCGCCCGACGGGTTGCCGTAGCGGCCACCCAGCCAGTCGAGCATCGCGGCGCGGGCCTCGGGGCGCAGCGGGGCGCTGGCGGCATGATCCAGGTAGACCTCGGTGTCGCCCCCGGAGGGTGTGATGGACTGCGGCACCGGCCCAGTCTCGCAGCCCGGCGGCCGTTCGCCGCGCGGTTGGCCGCACGATCGTGCACCACACCCGCGACGGGGACCGGGTGCGGCGGGCGACGGTGCTTCGGGCGCCGACGAGTCCTCCCTGGGTGGAGCGTGACCTCGCCCCTGACGCCGGCGGATGCGAGCCTGGTCGGCATGAGCACCCCCGAGCGGCGCACCGTCCCGACGCGTGTCCGGCGCGAACCCCCGCGGTTCCGGCGGGTGGCGGTCCGCCGCGTCGAGCACCTGAGCCCCCGCCTGATCCGCGTCACGCTGGCGGGCGCCGAGCTCGACGGGTTCGCGGTCGAGGAGCCCGCCGCCAGCGTGCGCCTGCTGCTGCCCCCGCCCGGCACCACGGAGCTGGTGATGCCGACCTGGACCGGCAACGAGTTCCTGATGCCCGACGGGTCGAGGCCCACCATCCGCACCTTCACGCCCCGCCGCACCGACCCCACCGCGCGCGAGCTCGACATCGACATCGTCGTCCACGGTGGAGGTGTCGCCTCGACGTGGGCCGGTGCCGCCCACCCGGGCGACGAGGCGGCGATCTCGGGGCCCGGCCGCGGGTACGCCGTCGATCCGGACGCCCCCGCGTTCCTCCTGGCCGGCGACGAGACGGCCATCCCCGCGATGAGCCAGCTGCTCGAGGTGCTGCCGGCCGGGACCCCGGTGGAGGTGCACGTCGAGGTCGCAGACCCGCGCGCCCGGCTCCCGCTGCCCGACCACCCGCGGGCCACCGTGTCGTGGCACGACCTCGCCCCGGGCGCCCCGCCGGGCGACGCACTGCTCGACGCCGTCCGCGGGGCCGCCGTCGACCCCGGCACCAGGGTGTGGGTGGCCGGCGAGGCCGCGGCCGTGCAGCGCATCCGCCGCCACCTGTTCGACGACCGCGGGCTGCCCCGCTCGCAGACGACGGTGCGCGGCTACTGGAAGCGGGGCCGCGCGGGCGACTGATCTCCGGCGAGCCCGGGTGCTCAGCGGCGACCGCCGCCCGGTGGTGGCGGCGATGGCGGCGCCGGCGGGGGCCGCTGGGGTGGAGGAGGCCACGCGCCCGGAGCCGGCCCGCCGGGAGGCGGCGCACCCCGCGGAGACCGGTACGCGGGTGGCGGAGACCCGTACGCGGGTGACGGCGGCGGTGGTGGCGGGGGCGGGGGCGGCGCGGCAGAGTAGGGCTGTCGTGGCGGAGCGGGGGCGTGCGTGTGCTGCCACACGGCGGCGACGCACGCGAGGAACGCCTGGGGGTGCACCGATCGGGGGACACGGTGACCCATGCGAGCCGCCACGGGGCCGGCAAGCCGGGCGGCGAGGTGGTCCCGGGCCGCCTGCGTCAACTCGGGCACGCGCAGCAGGTACGAGCGGATCAGGCCGTACACGTCCGCGTCGAGGGCCCGGACGTCGAGCGACTGCGCGTAGGCCTCGAGTCCCCACGGGGGAGCGAACCACGCCGGGGCAGCCCCGTGACCCACCGATCGCTCCCGCACCACGAACGTCCCCGCGGCCATGTCGCCCAGCCGCTGGTCGCGGCGCGAGAGCAGCACGGCCACGATCGCCACCACCCCGAACGGGATCAGCAGGAAGTCGACGAAGCCCATGGCCGCCCGCAGGAGCGTCTGCTGGAACCGCACCGGGGTGCCGTCGGCCGACACCACCCGCAGCCCCAGCGCCGCCTTGCCCGGTGTCCGCCCGTCCATGAGCGACTCGAACCCGGCGAACCAGGCGACCACGAGCAGCACGCTCGCGAGCACGTAGACGATCGCGCTGCCGACGCCCCCGAGCTGGTCGGCCACGGCGACCATCGCGAGGAGCACCACCAGCCAGACCAGTCCCAGCGCGAGCAGGTCGATCAGCGCCGCCAGGGTGCGCGAGGCCACACCCGCCCGCTCCACGTCGAGCACCACGGCCTCGGGCGTGACGATCGACGGCGACGCGGGGTCGGACACGGTGGGCACCGTAGTGGCCTCGCGGGCTACGGTTCGGCTGGCCGTGGACATCGACCGCTTCATCGCCCGCAACGCCGCCACGTGGGACCGGCTCGACCAACTGACCACCCGGTTCGGCGGCCGGGCCGGGGGCCCGACGGCCGCCGAGGTGGACGAGCTGGTGCAGCTCTACCAGCGGGTGTCGTCCCATCTCTCGCACGCGCGCGTCGCCTACCGGGACCCGGCGCTCGTCGGGCGGCTCACCCGCCTGGTGGCGCGCGCCAACGGCGTCGTCTACCGCCGGCGCACCCGGAGCGGCCGGGCGATCGGACAGTTCTTCGCCTGGCGGTTCCCCGCCGCGGTGTGGCAGAGCGGTCGGTTCGTCCTCGCCAGCGCCGCCCTGTTCCTGCTGCCCGCACTGGCCATGGGGACGTGGGTGTCCACGAGCGACGCCGCGCGCGACGCCGCCATGCCCGAGGAGGTCAGGACCGCCTACCTGACCGAGGACTTCGAGGCGTACTACTCCTCGCAGCCAGCCTCCGCGTTCGCCACCCAGGTGACCGTGAACAACATCCAGGTCGCGCTCCTCGCCTTCGCGGGAGGGGTGCTGCTGTGCGTGCCCACCGGGTTCCTGCTCGTGTTCAACGGCCTGAACCTCGGCGGGGCCGGAGGCCTGTTCGCGGAGGCGGGCGAGCTCGGCAAGTTCTTCGGCCTGATCCTTCCCCACGGCCTGCTCGAGCTGACCGCGGTGGTGGTCGCCGGCGCGGCCGGGCTGCGCCTCGGGTGGGCCGTCATCGCCCCGGGCGACCGACCGCGGGGCGAGGCGCTCGGGGCCGAGGCCCGGCGGGCCGGCGTGATCGCGACCGGCCTGGTGCTGGCGTTCACCGTGGCGGGCCTCATCGAGGGCTTCATCACCGGGCGGGGCGTGCCCACGGGCCTCCGCGTCGCGGTGGGGGTGGCCGCCGAGGCGCTCTTCGTCACCTGGGTGGTGGTGCAGGGCCGCGCCGCGACCAGCCGGGGCGTCACCGGCGACATCGGCGAGCTGGACCGGGGCTGGGACGAGCTCGCCCGGGCACGGCAGCGGGCCTGGGCCGGGTGACCCGCCCGGTTCAGAGGCGACCGGTGGCCTTCGCCCGCAGGTAGGCGTCGGCGAGCTCGGGCGCCAGCCGTCCCGGCGCCGCGTCGACGACCGTCGCCCCCAGCCCCCGGAGCCGGGCCACCGTTCGCCGCCGCTGCTCCAGCGCACCCAGGGCGGCGGCCCGGCGGAAGGTGCCGGGCGCGTCCGCGACCGGCGCGGCCGACCACCGGGCCACGTCGGGGTCCTGCACGCCGGCCACCAGCACCAGGTGCTCGTTCAGCAACGGCAGGGCGGGCAGGAGCCACTCCTCCGCCGCCGGCGCCACCAGGTCGGTCAGCAGGACGAGCAG
Source organism: Acidimicrobiia bacterium (assembly GCA_046537875.1). Taxonomy (GTDB): domain Bacteria; phylum Actinomycetota; class Acidimicrobiia; order Acidimicrobiales; family VFJN01; genus JBKHJZ01. The sequence continues at coordinate 18,999 of JBKHJZ010000025.1, forward strand.
GACGCGACGGCGGAACCGGGCGAGCGTCTCGGTGAACGCCCCGGCGTAGTCGCTCTCGACCAGCACGGGCTCGAGGTCGTAGAGGGCGTCGGTCACGGCGCCGAGCTGGCGCATCCCCGTGCCCGGGGGCACCACCGCCCGCACCCGCCGGTCGAACGCCACCACCCCGCACCGGTCGCCCAGCCCGCCGGTGAGGGCGGTGAGCATCAGCGCCGCGTCGATCGCGTGCTCCACCCGGGGGACCCCGTCCACCCGGCCCGCCATCGTGCGGCCGGTGTCGAGCAGGGCCAGCACGGTCTGGTTCCGCTCGGCCCGGTAGGTGCGCACGATCGGCCGGCCGGCCCGGGCGGTGGCCGCCCAGTCGACGTGACGGAACTCGTCGTCGACCGAGTAGTCGCGGAGCTGCTCGAACTCGGTGCCGCCACCGTGGGCGCGCACCGAGCGCAGCCCGACCTCGAGGATGCGGGCCCGCCGGATGCGAAGCTCCGCCTCCTCCTTCGACCGGAAGGAGGGCAGCACGCGCAACACCCCCGGCACGCGCTGGGTGCGCTGCCGCGCCGCCAGCCCCAGCGGGCCGTCGACGCGGACGACCACGGTCGTGGGCGCGAAGCGCCCGCGCCGCGCCGGGCGCAGCTGGGCGGTGGCCGTCAGCACGCCCTCGGCGGCCACCGTGGCCACCACGCGCCGGGTGGTCGGCCGGAGCGACGGCGCGAGCTCGTCCGCCAGCCCCACCCGCACCGGCCGCCGCCGTGGGTTGCGCACCGTCCAGGTGACCTCGCCGCTCTGGCCGAGCGTGATGGCCGGCGGCATGTCCCGCGCCACCGTGAGGTCGCCGGGGCGCGGCGCCAGCGCGGTATCGAGCGCCACCAGCAGGAGCAGCGAGCCGTTCACCACCAACAACCAGCTCAGGCCGCCCCCGGGGATCACCAGCGCGACCAGCGCGCCGAGTCCGGCCACCGCGGCCAGTCGGCGGGTGGGGACGACCGGCATCAGCGCGGGACCGGCACCGAGGCCAGCACGCCCTCGAGGGCGCCGTCCGCCGTCGCGCCCTCGAGCTCGTGCTCCGGCCGCAGCAACAGCCGGTGCCGCAGGCACGGCTTCACCACGGCCTTCACCTCGTCCGGCGTGACGTACGGCCGCCCCGACAGCCAGGCCCACGCCTTCGCCGCGTGGAGCACCATGGCGGCCCCGCGCGGCGACACCCCGAGCGCCACGGCCGGCGCCACCCGGGTGGCACGGGCGATCGCCACGATGTACGCCAGCACGTCGGGCTCCACCCGGATCGCCCGGATCTCCTCCCGCGCCCTGGCCAGGTCGGCGGCGGTGGCGACCGGCCGGACTCCCGCCGCGGCCGTGTCGTGGGGATCCAGGCCGCGGTCGTGCCGGGCGAGGACCTCCTGCTCCTGGTCGGCCGACGGGTAGGCGACCACCAGCTTGAACAGGAAGCGGTCGAGCTGCGCCTCGGGAAGCGGGTACGTGCCCTCGTACTCCACTGGGTTCTGCGTGGCGATCACGATGAACGGGTCGGGCAGTGGCCGGGACCGGCCCTCCACGGTGACGTGCCGCTCCTCCATCGACTCGAGCAGCGCCGCCTGGGTCTTGGGCGGCGTGCGGTTGATCTCGTCGGCCAGCAGCACGTTCGTGAACACCGGCCCGGGGCGGAAGCGGAACCCGTCGCCGTTCCCGTCGAGGATGAGCTGCCCGGTGACGTCGGAGGGCATCAGGTCGGGCGTGAACTGGACCCGGGCGACGTCGAGCGAGAAGGCCGCGGCCAGCGCCTTGACGATCAGCGTCTTGGCGACGCCCGGGACCCCCTCCACCAGGACGTGGCCCCGGGCCAGCAGCGCACCGACGAGGCCCGACAGGGTGCCGTCCTGACCCACGACCACCTTCGCCACCTCCTCGCGGACCGCCAGGACGGCGTCGCGCGCGGTGCGCTCCGCGGTGCCGGGATCGTGGTCAACCATGATCGAGAACCTCCTCACGTACGAGATCGATGGTGCGGGCCGCCTCGACCAGCCCCGCGTCGTCGGCGGGCACCGGACCGTCGAGCGCAGCGAGCACCCGCTGCGGATCGACTCCGATGCGCTCGGCGGCCACGGTGGCCAGCTCGGCCGGTGGTGTCGTCGCCGCCACGCCCAGGTGCTCAGCCAGCCTGCGGTGCAGGTCGGCCCGCAGCGTTGCGACCGCGTGCGGGTGGGCGCCGGTCTGGTCGAGCAGCACACCTGTGGCGGCGACCAGCTCGGATGCCGCCACCGCCACGGGGCGGGCCTCGGCCACGGGCGCGCCCAGCCGCCGCGCCCGCCACACGGCGTAGAGCACGAAGGCGATGCCGAGCTGGACCAGCAAGCGCACGACGCCCGCGGGCACCAGGCCGAGGAGGCTGTCGCCGGACGTGTCTCCGGCGGCGCCCGCCAGCGGCCCCGGCTCGAGGACCAGCAGGTCGGTTCCGGCCCGGGGTGCCACCAGGGCCGCCGCCACCGCGGCGTTGGCGCCGACACCGAGCGCCGCGTTCACGAACATGCCCGCCCCGCCCACCGACACGACCGTGCCACGTCCCGAGCTCTCGGCCACCAGGTAGGCGCCGCCACGTCCGGGTCCGGTGCCGAGGAGGTCGCCCGCCGGGCCGAGCTCGAGGCACACATCGGCGCCGGGCGGGGCGTCGTACAGCACACCGCCGTGGAGGGGCGCCGCGCGGCCGACATCGATGCCGTCGAGCGCGGCGATGCCGCAGGGCGCAGAACGCCCGAAGGTCTCCGTCCCGTCCCCGGCGACCTCGCCCGCCATGGGGGGCGCGAACCGGGACGCCGGGTCGAGCACCACCAGCGTCCCGCCGCGGTCGACCCAGCGGTCGAGGTCAACAGCCGACCCGCCGCCCAGGACGTCGTCGAGCAGCAGCACCACATCGGTGCCCGGGCCGGCCGGACCGTCACCGGCTGGTCCACCCACCGGAACCCGGTCGGCGATCGTCACCTCCGCGCCGAGCCCGTGCGCCACGTCCACCAGCGCGCTGGTCCCGAGGCGCTCGTGCGAACGGGGATCGAGCGCGCGATCACCGTCATCCGCACCGGCGAGGGCCAGCACCCCGACCACCAGCACCACCGCGAGCGCGAGGATGCCCCAGACCGCACCGGTGGACCGGGTCCGGCTCACGACGCCACGCTCTCCCGGGCCCGCCCGCCGGTCGACGCTCCCGCCGGCTCCGGTCCCTGCTCCCGGGCGAGGGAGCGCACCTCGTCCGCGAGCCGGGCCAGGCGATCGACCTCGGCGCGGTCAGCGGGAGCACCCCCGTACCAGGTGGCCTCGAACAGCTCGGTCGCGGCGCCGAACGGACCCGCCGCTGGGGGGCGGTTGGCCGCCAGCTCGCCGGCGAGCTCGCCCGCGGTGCGGTCGGCCAGGTCGCCGAGCGCCCCAGCCGCAGCGAGCTCCACGACCAGGGCCCGGTAGCCGCAGCGGAGCGCGTCACGCCACCGTCCCTCGGCCCGGGCCGCCTCCGCGGCCGCCGCCCAGTCGACCGTCGCGTCGCCGCTCTGGACGACCACCCGGCCATCCCACCCCCGGGCAGGACCGCTGCGCGCCAGCCGCCTCCTGTAGCGCCAGACAAGCAGGGCGGCCAGCGCGACGACGGAGGCCAGGACCGCCCAGGCCACCCAGCCGGGCAGGCTCCCACCGCCGCCGAGCCCCGACAGCGTGTCGCCGATCCGGTCGTCCACCCACTCCACGGCCCGCTCGATCGGGCCGTCGGCCGGCTCGTCCCACCGGTACTCGGGGCGCGACAGCACCTCGTCGGCGAGCTGACGGGCCCGCTCGGGGTCGTGCTCGGGCTCGGGGAGCTCGGCCGGCCCGGTCCGGCCGGCAGCGTCACCCAGCACGGTCGGCCAGGTCGATGGCGCGGAGCTCGATGTCGAGGCCCTCGGTGCGGATGCGCAGGTCGAGGTACAGGAGCACCGTCGCGGCGGCGACGAAAGGCAGGACGACCATCTGCGACACGATCCCGCCCACCACCTGCAGCGCCCAGCCCCCGTCGGCCCCCGCGACGGTGGCGAGCCCCTGAGGCACGACGGACAGCGCGCCACCCACGACCGACGAGACGATCCCCATGAGCAGCACCAGGCCGAGCGTCCGCCAGAACCGCGCGCCCCCCAGCCGCATCGCCCGCGACATCGCGGCGAGCGGGCCGGTGCCCTCCGTGCCGATGACCGGGGCGACCGTGGCGAGCAACGGCATCGCGACCAGCAGCCCGATCCCGCAGAGCGCCGCCCCCGCCGCCTCGGCGAGATGGACCAGCACGAACGATGCCAGCAGAGCCCACCACCTGCGGCCGACGACCGCGGCCATCTCCCGCGGGGAGGGATCGCGGCCGACGGTCCAGCCCGACACCAGATGGGCGAGCCCAGCGGCGACGCACACGAGCACCAGCGCCGGGAGCACCCACGCGAGGAGGGCCCCGGCCAGGTCGGCCAGGGGCGACGACTGACCCGTCTCCCGGAACAGGGTCGGGTCGGAGCTCCAGATCTCCGCCGCTCCGACGGCGCGGAGACGATCACGCTGCACGAGCCCGATGAGCAGGTGCACGGGCACGACGAACGCCGCCACAAATCCGAGAACCCGGCGCGGGCGGGCGGTGATCACCGCGAAGCCCCCGTCGAGCACGTCCGCGACGGTCATCGGCCGGAGGGCGACGACCGGCACACCGGGCGACGCACTGGACGCCGGCGGCGCGGCCGCGGCGGGGGCGCCCGCGGTGAGCGGGCCGCCGGGAGGCGGGGGCGGGCTCCCGCGGTCGGTGGCGGCGCCCGGCGGGGCCCAGCTGCGGCCGGGTGGCGTGTGATCCACGGCCGCCATCATCGCCGATCGGTGGCACCATCGCTGGCGTGCGCGGATACGACGCCAGCACCTACGGCGATCGGTTCGCCGACGTGTACGACGACTGGTACGCCGACGTGTCCGACACGCAGGGCACGGTCGAGCGGGTGGCCGACCTCGCCGCCCGGGTTCCGGGCCGGCGGGCCGTGCTCGAGCTCGGCGCGGGCAGCGGCCGGCTCGCGCTTCCTCTGGCTGCGCGCGGCCTGGAGGTATGGGCGGTCGACGCCTCGCAGGCGATGATCGACCGGTTGCGCGCCAAACCGGGCGCCGGCGACGTGCGGACCGTGGTCGGCGACATGAGCGAGCTGGCACTCGACCGTGCGCCGTCGTTCGCCGTGGTGCTGTGCGCCTTCAACACGCTGTTCAACCTGACCGACGACGACGCCCAGCGGCGCTGCGTCGAGCGGGTGGCCGGGGTGCTGGCGCCCGGCGGCCGGTTCGTGGTGGAGGCGTTCGTCCCGCCGGTGCTCGACGAGGACGCACCGGCCGTCGACTCGGTGGAGCCCCGGCAGATCGGGCTCGACGAGGTGGTGCTCAGCGTGAGCCGACTCGACCCCGCCACGCGGACGATCACCGGGCAGCACGTGCAGCTGACCGAGGCGGGCATCCGGCTGCGCCCCTGGGTGCTCCACTACATGTCGCCGGCGCAGCTCGACTCGGCGGCGGAGGCGGCGGGGCTGACCCTCGTCGAGCGGCACGCCGGGTGGCGGGGCGAGCCGTTCTCCGACCGGTCGACCACGCACGTGTCGGTCTACGCGCCCCGGTGACGCCGCCCCGGCCCGGCGAGCCCGCCGCCGGCCACGACGAGCGCGCCACCGGCCCCGGAGCAGTCCCGACCCGCGGCGCGCCGCACCCGCCCACCCCGGGACCGGCGCGCCGACGGTGCGGGCGGGGACGCCCCGTGCGGCGGGGTGCGAGGGATACGGTGAGCCCGTGCCCGAGCCAGCACCACCACCTCGATGAGCGAGCTGCGCCTCAACCCCCTCACCGGGCGCTGGGTCGCCGTTGCCACCGACCGCACCGACCGCCCGGGCGACCTGGTGTCACGGCAGCTACCCGTCGAGGCCGGGCCGGGGCGCCCGTGCCCGTTCTGCCCGGGCAACGAGGAGGCGATGCCGCCCGCCCTCGAGACCTACGACCGCCACGGGCGCTGGGTCGTGCGGGTCGTGCCCAACCGGTTCCCGGCCTTCGACGGCGACGAGCCGCTCGAGCTCCGGAACCTCGGCCCGGTGTTCGCCCAGGCTTCCGGCACGGGGATCCACGAGGTGCTGGTCTTCAGCCCCGATCACGCCGCGAGCTGGGCCGACCTGGACGACGCGCAGGCCGCGGTCACCATGGCGGCCATCCGCGACCGGATGGAGGAGCACGCCCAGCACCGCTCCATCCGCTACACGCAGATGATCGTCAACCACGGCCGCGAGGCCGGGGCCAGCCTCGAACACCCGCACGGGCAGCTGCTGGGCATCCCGTTCGTACCCGGCGAGATGGCCGACGAGCTCGCGGGCTTCCGCCGCTTCGCCGGATCGTGCCTGCTGTGCACCGCCATCGACGCCGAGGAGTCGGCGGGCCACCGGGTGGTCCACGCCGACGGGCGGGTGCTGGTGGTGTGCCCGTACTGGTCGGGCAGCCCCTACGAGATGCTGGTGGTGCCCCGGCGGCACGAGGCGCACGTCACCGACGCACGCCCGCCCGACGTGGTGGCCGTGGGCCGCGCCGTGCGGGCGGGGCTGGCGCACCTGCGCGGGGCCGTGGGCGACGTGGCCTACAACGTGGTGTTCCACACGGCGCCCCACCGGCACGACGATCCCTTCCACTGGCACGCGCACCTGCTGCCCCGCGTCACCAGCGTGGCGGGCTTCGAGCAGGGCACGGGGGTGATGATCAACATCGTCTCGCCCGAGGCCGCGGCCAAGCACCTGACGGCCACCGGCTGAGCCCGCGGGGCGACGGATCAGAACCCCTGGGGGCTCCCGCCCGAGGCCCCCGACGTGGCGATCTGGTAGGCCCGGCGGCGAGGGATGCCGAGGCGGCCGGCGACCACCCGTGCCGCGTCGCGGGTCGAGGCCCCGGCCGCCAGCTCCTCCTCGACGGCGGCGCGGACCGCGCGGTCGTCGGGTGGCGACTCGGCCGGCGCCCCCTCGAGCACGAGGACGATCTCGCCCGGGGGCCGCCGCTCGGCAACCCACGCGACCGCCTCGTCGAGCGTCCCCCGCCACACCTCCTCGTGCAGCTTGGTGAGCTCCCGGGCGATCGCCAGTCGCCGCCCGCCACCGCACGCCTCGGCCAGGTCGGCGAGCGTGCGGGCGAGGCGGTGCGGGGCCTCCTCCAGGATCGTCGTGCGCCGCTCGGCCGCGACCACGGCCAGCCGCTCGCCCCGGGCGGCCCCCTTCCGGGGAAGGAACCCCTCGAAGGCGAACCGGCCTGCCGGCAGCCCGCTGACCACCAGCCCCGCCAGGGCCGCGGACGGCCCCGGCACCACCTCCACGGCGTGACCCGCGCCGACGGCCGCCCTCACCAGCCGCTCACCCGGATCGGAGATGCCCGGCATGCCGGCGTCGGACACCACGGCCACGCGCTCGCCCCGCCCGAGCCGGGCCAGCACGGCGGGGACCTGCCGCCGCTCGGTGTGCTCGTTGACGACGATCAGGGGGCGTCGCCCGATGCCGGCGTGCGCCAGGAGCCGCCCGGTGCGGCGCGTGTCCTCGCAGCACACCGCATCGGCGCTGGCCAGCGCGTCCACGGCGCGGGGCGCGAGGTCGCCGAGGTTGCCGATCGGCGTGCCGACCAGGACCAGTGCCCCGCCGCCCGCCATCAGCCGTCCCACCCCGACCGGCGGCCGACCGGTCGCCCCGCCGGCCTCATCCCTTGATCTCGAGCTGGTCCCCGGGGCGGAGCTGCCACCGATCGAACGCCCCGGCCTCCGCCTCGATCACGCAGCGGGCGTGCCGCACCGGCCGTGACACCCGGAACGGGCGCATGCGGACGATGCGGAGCACGCGCATCTCCTCGTCGCAGAACGCGACGTCGATCGGGAAGCGCATGCCGAGCGTGTGAACGGACCGGACCTCTCGGAGCAGCAGGGCACCCTCGATGCCGTCGCGGCCCAGCAGGCCCCGGGCGCGCTCCCGGCTCGTGGCGGCGATCTCGAGGCTGGCCAGCACCCGCCCGTCACGGATCAACCACGGCACGTCGACTCTCCTTGTCCTTGGCGGCGGGGCGTGACCCCGCCGGCTCACACGTTGAAGCGGATCTCGAGCACGTCGCCGTCGGCGACCTGGTAGTCCTTGCCCTCGACCCGCAGCTTGCCCACCTCCCGTGCCTTCGACCACGAGCCGATCTCGACCAGGTCGTCCCAGTGGATCACCTCGGCCCGGATGAACCCCTTCTCGAAGTCGGAGTGGATGACACCGGCGCACCGCTGTGCCGTCCACCCGGCACGGAACGTCCACGCCCGGGTCTCCTTCTCGCCCGTCGTGAAGAAGGTCCGCAGGCCGAGCAGGTGGTAAGCGGCGCGCACGAACCGGGGCAGGGCCCCCTCGCCGAGCCCGAGCGCCTGCAGCATCTCGGCGCGGTCCTCCTCGTCGAGCTGCACGGCCTCGGCCTCGAGCTGCACGCACATGCCCAGCACCTCGGCCCGGCCCGCCATCTCGGCCCTCACCGGCGCCAGCACCGCGTCGAGCTCGGCGAGCTGATCCTCTCCCACGTTGACCACCGCCAGCACCGGCCGGTTGGTGAGAAGGAAGTACGGCCGGAGCAGGGCCCGCTGGTCGGCGTCGACGTCGCTCCGGTAGAGGGGCCGGCCCGCCGACAGCGCGGCCTCGGCCGCATCGAGCGCCGCCACCTCGTCGCCGAGCGACCGGTCGGCCCGGGCCGCCTTCCGCCGCTTGGCGATCTGGTTCTCCACCGCCTCGAGGTCGGCGAGCGTGAGCTCGAGCTCGATCACCCGGAGCTGCTCGAGCGGATCGCTGACGCCGGGGATGTCGGGATCGGTGAACGCCCGGAGCACGTACACCACGGCATCGACCTCGCGGATGTTCCCGAGGAACCGGTTGCCGAGTCCCTCGCCCCTGCTCGCCCCCTCCACCAGGCCGCCGATGTCGACGAACTGCACGGCCGCGGGCACGACCCGGCGGCTCGACGACACGGCCGCCAGGGCGTCGAGCCGCCGGTCGGGCACCTTGGCGACGCCGACGTTCGGGTCACGGGTGGCGAAGGCGTACGGCGCGGCCAGCGCGCTGGTGCTTCCCACCAGCGCGTTGTAGAGCGAGGACTTGCCGGCGTTCGGGAGACCGACGAACCCGAACCGTTCCATCGTGGACGAGGGTACGTCAGCTGGCAGGCTGGACCGCCATGGCCCTCTCCCCCGCCGACGCGCTCGATCGCATCGTCTACCTGCTCGACCGGGCGCTGGCCGACACGACCAAGGTGCGGGCGTTCATCCGGGCCCGCGACACCGTCCGGACGGTGGGCGACGGCGAGCTGGCGCGCCTGGCCCGGGAGCGTCGCCTGACCGAGCTGCCCGGCATCGGGCCGACGACCGCCCGGGTGATCGAGGAGGCGCTGTCCGGCGAGGTGCCCGGCTACCAGGCCCACCTCGAGGCCGAGACGGTCATCGAGCCCGGGGAGGGGCGGGAGCTGCGGGCGGCGCTGCACGGCGACTGCCACACCCACTCGACGTGGTCGGACGGCGGGGCGTCGATCGAGGAGATGGCGGGGACCGCGATCGCCCTCGGCCACGACTACATGGTGCTGACCGACCACTCACCGCGCCTCACCGTGGCGCACGGCCTCACCGCCGAGCGCCTCCGCGCACAGTTGGAGGAGGTGGGCGAGCTCAACGAGCGGCTGGCGCCGTTCCGCATCCTGACCGGCATCGAGGTCGACATCCTCGAGGACGGGGCGCTCGACCAGAGCGAGGACCTGCTCTCGCAGCTCGACGTGGTCGTCGGGAGCGTGCACTCCAAGCTGCGGATGCCCCGCGACGAGATGACCCGTCGGATGGTGATGGCCATCGCCAGCCCCCATGTCGACATCCTCGGGCACTGCACCGGGCGCAAGGTCACGGGTCGCGGGCGACCCCCGTCGGTGTTCGACGCCGAGATCGTGCTCGCGGCGTGCGTGCAGTTCGACACGGCCCTCGAGATCAACTGCCGGCCCGAGCGGGTCGACCCACCGGACGACCTGCTCGCCCTGGCGACCGAGTGGGGTGTGCGGTTCTCGATCGACAGCGACGCGCACGCACCCGGCCAGATGGAGTGGCTGGCCTACGGGTGCGACCGCGCCGCCCGTGCGGGGATCGACCCGGGGCGGATCGTCAACACCTTGCCCGCCGGTGACCTCGTCGAGTGGGCTGCGTCGCACTCCCAGTGAGATGGCGGCTTGACGGCCTTGCCCTGACGGCCTTGCATCGGTACCATGGACCCATGAGTGGAACCGGAATCGGACGTGGCCTGGGGAGACGTGGCTTGGGCGGACGTGGCCTGGGCAACGGCCTCCGGAGCGGTACCGTTCGCGTGCCGACGGCGCCGGGTGCCGGTGCCGGTGCGAATGCCGCCACCGCCTCCCGAGCCTACGTCGACAGGGTGTCCGCCCGCGTGGCCGAGGGGTTGGCCCAGCGGGTCGGTGCCCTGCACGATCGTGGTCACGAGGCCGATGACCTCGGCG
>JBKHJZ010000148.1:0-7868 GCA_046537875.1 Acidimicrobiia bacterium
GACCGTTACTGCCCCGGGCGAGAAACGGGTACGGCTTGACCACGCAGGGTGGTGTTGCCGCCGCTCGACGGTAGGTTGACATCCCTCCGCCGACCGTGCGGTCACCGAGTGTGGCCGCACGGTCTGCCCGTTGCGAGGACGACGATGAGCCCCCGTGAGCCGACCCGAGAGATGTCCCGGCGGCCCGGCGCGGCTGCCGACACGGTCGACGGAGCACGTCCGCCCGACGGCGCCGCGATCGGCGAGCCGAACGGGGCGGCCAACGGCGCGGCGACGGGTGAGCCGAACGGTGCGTCCGGCGGCGCGGCGACCGGCGAGCTGAACGGTGCGGCCAACGGTGCGGCGACCCGGGAGCTGAACGGTGCATCCGGCGGCGTGGCGACCCGGGAGCTGAACGGCGCCCCGGGCGAGTGGAGCGGGCCGGCGACCGCTCCGGCCCCCGTCATCGACGACACGCCGACCCCGCCGTTCGGGGTGCCGAGCGCCTCCACGGTCCCCTGGGACGTCGACGATGCGTCCCCGGATGTGGCCACGGTCCGCCGAAGCGGCCGCGGTGGCCGGGATGCGCGGGGGACGACCCGGCGCCGGGCCCGGCGCCGGTCCCGGTGGGGCGTTCACGAACGGGTGGCGGTGGTGGCGATCGTGCTGTCGGCGGGCCTCGCGGCCGCCGCCTACGTGCTGGGCGACACGTCGCCGCAGTCCCGGCCGGCCGTCGAGGCGCCGGACACGGGGACCCCGTCCCCGGCACCGGGCGACGAGGCCACGCCACCCGCGCCGCCGCCCGAGGCCGGCGGCACCGTGGAGCCGCCGTCGGCCCCTCCCGCGCCCACCGAACCCCAGCGTCCCGCGCCACCCGGGAGCGAGCCGCCGGCCACGGAGCCGGGGAGCAGCGGGACGACCGGGGAGAGCCCGACGACCGATTCACCGACGACCGACTCACCGACGACCGGCGCCCCCACGACGGACGCCCCGTCCACGACCCCCGACACCCCGGCCGACGAGGGGGACGGCACCGGCGGCGGCGACGAGACCGACACCACGGCGCCACCGACGTCGTCCCCCACGACCGGATCGGGGGCGACCGACCAGCAGTCGGACGGGACGTCCACCGCGACCGAGGGAACCACCGGGACCTCCGGCTAGCCCTCTCCCGGCGTGCTTGACTCTCGGCGTGGGGCTGACCCCGATGCGGGACAGGTACCGGCGACCGGACTGGGTGCGGCGGGTGAACGCGATGGGCGCGGCGGCCGGTGGGACGCGCCGGCTCGTCCCGCTCGACGCCGGTGAGCTGATCGACCACGCGCGGGCGTCGACCGGCATCCGGGCGCCCGGCGATCTGGGGGACGGCGACTGGGAGGGCCGGCTGCGGGCGCTCGTCGGGGCGGTGAACGCCAGCGACCTGCACGTCGTCGGCCGGATGATGACCCGCGAGGAGATGCTCCGGTGCCTGCGCACGCGCCTGTTCGTCGGGGAGGAGCGGCGGCGCGACCCGTCGATCGCCGAGGAGGTCGTCGAGGCGCCGATCGTCATCACCGGACCGGCGCGGTCGGGTACCACGATCCTCTTCGAGCTGCTGGGACTCGACCCCGGCCTTCGGACCCCGGTCGCCACCGACGTCCTCCATCCGGTGCTCCCGCCGGGCTCCGGCGGGGACGAGCGCCGGGCGATGACCGAGGCCGAGCAGGAGCTCTGGGCCGATGTGCAGCCCGAGTTCGCGGCCATCCACGAGCTGCGGTCCGACCTGCCGGTCGAGTGCATCACGATCAGCGCGCCGTCGTTCGCCGGCAGCCACTGGGCGATGGTGCTCACCGATCAGTCCGGGTGGGCGCCCGACGTGGCGGCCGACCTGGCGTTCCACCGGGCGCTGCTGCAGACCGTGCAGCACGGCCGGGCGCCGGGGCGCTGGTTGCTGAAGACGCCGGGCCACGTCTTCGTCCTCGACGAGCTGCTGGCGGCCTACCCGGACGCCGCCGTGATCCTCACGCACCGCGACCCGGCCCGCACGATGCCGTCGACGGTGAGCACCACGGCGATGGTCCGGTGGCTGCGCACCGACGAGGTCGACCTCGACGAGCTGTCACCGCTCATCGGGGCGCTGTTCACGGATGCGCTGAACACGATCGCCCGCCGCCGCGACGAGGGCTCGTTGCCCGGCATTCACGGTGACGTGCGGTACGCCGACCTGATGGACGACCCGGTGGCGGCGATCGCCGGCGCGTACGCGGCCATCGGCCGCGAGCTCGCCGGCGAGCACCGCCGCGCGATCACCCGGTACCTGGCCGACAAGCCCCGCGGCAAGCACGGCGTCCACCGGTACACGGCGGAGGAGTGGGGCTTCGACGCCGCCGCGCTGCGAGCCGGCCTCGCGCCCTACATGCGCCGCTTCGACGTGCCGGTGGAGGACCCCGGGAACACCGCGCCGCCGAGGCCGTGACCCGTCACCCGAGCGAGTCGGCCGGGACCACCTCGGCCGCCGGCGTGTCGATCGGGCCCTCGGGCAGCATGAACCGCCAGAACACCAGGCCGAACGGCCGCCCCTCGGTGGCGAGCCAGTTGGGCACGCCCGGGTCACGGTGGGCGATCACGATCGTGACCGTGCCGTCGGGGTCGGCGACCGCCTGCGCCCGGTTGAGGCTCACCCGGTTGCGCAGGTAGTCGAACGTCTGGAGCTGGCGGTTCCACAGCGACACGTTGGCGCACCGGCAACGCGGCCACCGGGCCCGCATGACCAGCGCGTCGTCCGGTCCGAGCAGGTACGGGGCCATGCTGTACGCGGCGTCGGCCGCCGCGAGGGCGTGGGCGCCCGGGGGCACGGGCGGGGGGAAGGCGTGGGGCTCCCGCGACACGAAGGCGGGGGCGTCGCCCTCGCCCGGCCTGGCGATCGCGCCGAGCGTGCGGCTGCGGACGTAGGTGGCCATGCGCCGGATCGAGGCGGCGATCGAGGCGTCGGTCGGTGCCGGTGGGGCCGGGGGCACGTCGCCACCGACCAGGTCGATCGTGAGCCCGAGGTCGGCGGCCGGAGGCAGGTTGGGGGACGTGGCGTCCTCCCAGTAGTGCCGCACCGTGATCCGGGAGGCGCCGTCCGCGAGGGGGAGCCAGGCCCGGTCGCGAGGCGGGCCGCCGAGCGTGACCTCGAACGACCCGTCGCCGGCGATGTCGAAGGCCGTGTCGTTCAGCACGCCGGCGGTGCCGGACGGGAAGGCGCCGTCGTCGGCCCCGGTCTCGACCGTGAACGAGACGTACGCCGCGCCGGCCGTGCGGCCCCGCACCCGGTAGGTGCCCGCCGAGTGGACCCTGGCGTCGTGGTAGCGGGCGTCGGCGTTGTCGCCGAGCGCCTTGCGCCACGGCGTGACGATCGCCCGGAACACGGGGTGCGCCGGGTCGTCCTCGAACTGGGTCTCGATGCCGGTGCCCAGGTGGTGGACGATCACACGCAGCGCCTCGGCCACGTCACCGGCGTCGGTGAGCCCCCACTCGGGGCTCGCGTAGCGCCCGGCGACGTCCTGGAGGGTGTCGAGCAGGTCGCCGAACGCGTCCTGGCTGGCGGTCATCCCCGGTCCCCCCGTCGCTCGGTGCCCCCGGTCGGGGAGTGTCTACACGAGGCGACGGGATCCGGACGTCGACAGGTCCCGATGCGGACCGATCGCCCCGGGTTGCGGCCGGTGGGAACCCCCCGACCTCGGGGTTGGCGTGCTGCCGGTGCCGCCACCCCCCGGCGGCGTCCGGATCGCTAGCGTCGGCGCCCGATGCCACCCACATTTCGACCCGGCGACGACGAGGCGTTCGAGAGCTGGCGTGACGACGTCGTGCGCCGCTTCGAGGCCACCGCGATGGGTGGCGGGCTGGGCTGGGTCGCGCACCAGGTGCTCGACTTCAAGCGCAGCCACCTCGGCGGCGACCTCGGCCGGTGGACCCCCGGCGACGTGGAGACGATCCTGCTCGAGCTCTATCCCCGCGCGGTGGTGATGGAGCTGGAGGACGCGCCCGACGTGATGGCCGGGTTCGCCGGGTTGGTCCACTTCCTCGCCGGCGACGGGCTGCTCGAGGGGGGCAGCGCTGCGGCCGAGAGCCTCGTCGACCGGCTGCGCGGGCTGACGCGTGCCTTCCCCCGGGCGCTCGCCGACCGGTCGCGGTGGAGCGTCGGCAAGCGCCTGGTGAGCGCGGCGGCCGCCGACGGCGTCGACCCCACCGACCCGGGCGCCTTCGACCGGTGGATGGCGGCCTTCGACCAGCGGCCGGCACCCGAGCGCGAGCGGGTGCTGGGCGGTGCCCCGGCGTCGGGAGAGCCTCGTGCCCGGATCCCGGCCATGCCGCCGGTGGTGCTCGCCCCGGCCCGCGAGCTGCAGTCCGCGGCGGCCGGGTCGGTGCTGGTCACCCGGGTGCGCCGGCTGGTGGACTTCGTCGGCCACGGCCGCCCGCTCACCGAGCGGGGAAACCTCAAGCTCGCCGACGGCACGGCGCTCGTCGAGCTGCTCGGGACCGGCGACCGCGTCGACGCAGCCCCCGGGGGGCGGGCGTCGAAGGCCCGCAGCGCCGCGGACCTCACGGGCGTCGACCTGACGTTCCGGCTGGCGCTGGCGACGGGGCTGCTCGCCGTGGAGGGCCGCCGGGTGGTGCCCGGTGCCGACGCCGCGGCCGCGGCGGCCGACGCCGACCCGTGCGACCTGGCCTACCGGCTGCTGCTCGGCCTGGTCGCCGCCGTCGGTCCCGTCGGGCACCGTCACCGGTCCGACCCCGGCGGGGCCGGTGGGGACGCGGAGGACATCGACCAGTCGCTGGCCCGCACGCTGCTCGATCTCTACCGCTCGCGTGCCGCCCGGCCCGTCGAGGAGATCGCCGGCGAGGCGTGGGACCTGCTGGCCGCCGAGGGCGGAACGGCCGAAGTCGACCTCGCCGACCGCGACGGCGCCGACATCGAGGGTCCCACCACCCCCGCGCGCCGGCGGGTGGACGGCGACGTGCGGTACGCGCTCGACCGGCTCGCGGACCTCGGCGTCGTGACGGTGGCCGGCGTCGAGGATGCGGTCGCCGACCCGGCCGACCCGGCCGACCGGGACACCGGGCGTCCGGTGCCCCTGGGCGGCGAGGTGGCCCTCACCCCGCTCGGGCTCTGGGCGGTCCAGCGCCTGGCCGCCACGATGACCGAGGCACCGGTCGTCGGCTCCACCAACGGCGAGGCCGCCGGCTGACCGCCCCGCGCAGGGGGCGGATCGCCGGCGGCGCGCGACGGCTGGTCAGGTCTCGTCGGAGAAGCGGTCGACCTCGACGACCCGGCAGTCGAACTGGCCGTCCGGCGGCGGCTCCGTCGCGCTCTGTGCCCGCGTGGTGGTCGACTGGCCGGGCTCGAGTGCGCCGACCAGAGCGGCGCCCGTGCCGAGCTGCGACCCGTCCGGAGCTTCGAAGGTGACCTCGATCGTGTAGTTCGACCGCTCCGACGAGTTGTTGGTCACCGGGATGTCGGCGACCATGAACCCGACGTCGTCGACCGCGCACGAGACGTCACCGAGGTCCCGGGCCTCGCGCTCCTCCTCCTCGGCCAGCTGCTCCTCGACGTCCTCGGCGGCGTCGTCGACGAGGACCACGAGCGCGACGCACGACCCCAGGCCGATCACCGCGCCGGCGGCGAGGACGATCAGGAACGCCTTCAGGCACCCGCTCATCCCGGACCGCTGCGCCGGCGGCGGTGTCGATCCGGGCGGCGGTGTCGATCCGGGCGGCGGGGTCGACGGGGGCGGTGGCGCCGGCGGCGGGTACCACCTGCCGTCCGCGGCCTGCCACCAGTCCGGTCCCCGTGGTGTGTCGCTCATCGTTGCTCTCCCCGGTCGGGTGATCGTCCGTCCGGGTCGTACGCCGGTGGCGTGACGGGCGGGCCCTCAGATGAACGACCACCCGCCCGGCGGGGGCAGCTCGAGGAACGTCTGCCCCGGGCTCAGGCGGATCTCCTCGCCGTCGGGGCCGACCAGCTTCAGCGGGTCGGCGAGGGTCGGTCGCACCCACGTGCCCTCGACGGCCTTGCCCCGGGTGAGCACCACGACCCGGCCGCGACCGGTGACCACACCGTGGGGCACCGACCGTCCGCGCTGGCCCGAGAGGTCGTAGTCGATCTCGGCGACGACCACGTTCTCCGGCGAGATCCGCTCGCCCTCCGTGTCCACGTGGGGGCTGCCGCGCTGGCTCCGGAGCCACGTGCGGCTGCCGGCATCCCAGGTGAACCGCGACACCTCGGGCCCGCCGAACCGCAGGGCCACCCCGCCGACGGGCGTCGCTTCCCCGGGCAGCCGGTCGCTGCGCCCCAGGTAGGCGAACACGGGCATGGGAGGCCGCGGGTGCTCGGGCGCCTTCCGGTAGAGGGCCGGCGTGGAGCTGAACAGGTTGTGGGGTGTCGGTCGCGCGCTGTCCCGGTAGAAGCCCTCGGACGACACGTTGACGCCGACGTCGACCACGTCCGCCGCCGCCAGCTGCGGCAGAACGCCCTGGTTGCCCCCGGACGAGGCGAACAGCGGCCGGCCGAACAGCGGGATCAGCTCGAGGTCGGTGGTGCGGACCGACCGGACCGGCCCCACCGGCGAGGCGTCGGTGGAGTGGAACACCGCGGCGAGCCGCGTCAGGCCGCCCTCCACCCGCTCCTCGATCACGATGTCGGCCTGGTTGAGCCCCGCCTGCGGCCGCGCCGGCGGGACGTTGTCCATCTTGACGATCAGGGCCGGGCGGCGCAGCCGGCCCCCGAAGTCGCCGGTCATGCCGGTGAGCGGTGCGACCGGCGGGGGTCCCGGCGTCGTGGTGGCCGGCGGGACCGTCACCGTGTCGTCGTGCCCGCCCGCGAGCAGCGCGAGGATCCCGATCAGCGCCGCCCCGAGCACCACGGCCACACCGGCCACGGCGAGTCGCCGGTGCCGGCCCAGTAGCCGTCGGAAGCGTGAGAGCGGGGTCATCGTCCTGTGCAGAGCATGGGCCGCCGCCGGTGCACCGGTGTAGGGCCGGTTGGGCGCCCTCGAGCGGGTCGAAGAGCACCACCGGAGCGATCCCCAGCCCTCGGCGACGGACGCATGCTCGCACGAACTCAGAAGCCACCGCATGTGGCGGCTGCGATGACGCCAAGAGTGGCGGCATGCCGGGCCGGGAATGAACATCCTCGATGCCCCCTCCCCGACCCGGCCCGGCGCCCGGCGTCCCGGTCAGAGGCGCCGGCCGTCCCCGCCCGCCCGCGCCCCGGGCACTGGCCGATCAGGTCCGGACCAGCACGGCGGCCGAGCGGGAGTCGTTGGCGGAGAGGATCGCCGCCCGCCTCGACGCCCCGGTCACCGTCGCCGGCATCGTGTTCGTGCTGATCATCGTGGCCGACCGGATGACATCGGCCGGGTCGCCGCTCGCCACCGTCTGGGTGGTCGCCGGGTGGGCGCTGTGGGGCCTGTTCGTCGTGGAGTTCGTGCTACGGGCGGCGATCGCCCCGTCCACCTCCGGGTTCCTCCGGCGGAACTGGTGGCAGGCAGCCTTCCTCGCGGTGCCGTTCCTGCGGTTCCTCCGCGCGCTCTCGCGCCCGGCCCGCCTCGCCCGGGTGGCGTCGACATCGGTGCGCACCACCCGCACGGCGGGACGGACGCTGCTCGGGCGCGTCGGCTGGCTCATCGGCGTGACGGTCGGGACGATCCTCGGCGGCAGCGAGTTGCTGTTCGAGTACGGGGACTACACCTCGTACCCGCGTGCCCTGCACGACGCCGCGCTGAGCGCGATCGCGGGCGAGCCCCTGCCGACGCGCAGCACGGTCGCCGACGTGCTCGAGATCGTCCTCGCGATCCACGCCACCGTGATCTTCGCGGCGCTGGCCGGCTCGCTGGGTGCGTTCTTCCTCGAGCGGCGGGACGTGCAGC